>CAZJRI010000023.1:17863-30912 GCA_964548025.1 uncultured Pseudomonadales bacterium | reverse complement strand
AGTTTTTGCAAGCGTCAGGGCCTGATGCTCAATTGCAAGACAGATGCCTGTCGCTAGTTTCAGATTCTTCGTAACACCCGCAGCAATGCCAAGCGCAACAAATGGGTCAAGTGTATGACTGTATTCCTTTGGCAATTCACCGCCGCCTGGATAGGGTGTTGCCCGGTTTGCAGGAATGTGAGTATGTTCGGGCACCCAGATCGAATCAAATCCACGCTCCTCTGCGGCAATCGCCAGCTTATCAATCGGCATCGAATAGTCCGTGCTAAATGGGAATAGACCAATTTGCATAGTGGATCCTCCTGTCAGGTGAAGGCTAATCCTAACAGTAGTTATCCCTCATTGGGGCACGAAATTAACTGGTCAGAACCATCACCCGCTTTTTTTAGCCCTGTTTTTTTAGTCAGTCAGGCGGCTCACGCTTAACCCGAGTTCCATTCAGTTAGATTTGAGCTGTCAATTTCAGCATAATTGACAGGTGACAAGGGGAAGGTACTTATTTGTGGGTAATCTTGGGTCAATGCGAATCATTTCTGGTCTGAAGGCCGTGGGAGACATATATGTTATGTCCAAAATGTGAATTTCCATGTGAAAACGTGGTTTTTGAGACCATTGAAATAGACCGGTGTACCTATTGCAAGGGTATCTGGTTCGACACCATGGAGGATGAAGATCTCATAAAACTAGACGGTTCGGAAAGCATCGATACAGGTGACAAGAAAACAGGCGAGTTGTTCAACAAGCTTCGCAGGGTCAACTGTCCCAGGTGCCATGTGAAGATGTTGTCAATGACAGACAAGACCCAGTTCCACATTCAGTACGAATCCTGTCCGGTATGCTTTGGCGTTTTCTACGATGCAGGTGAGTTCAAGGATCTTAAAGAACTGACCGTCAGTGAGAGATTACAGAAACTACTGATCACCATAAAAAACAACCTGAGGGATCACCGGGCAGATTCTAACTGAGCCAATTGCTTTAAGGCTCAGGTACCCGGATCTAACTTAACCATTCAAATCCTCTGCCATGTCCTCTACAAACCTGTCAATTTCAGAATAATCTATGCCCGGCATTGCAACGATATGGCTTCGATCTCCTGAAGATGCCAGTTGCCACTTGTCCAGTAATTTCTCGGATGGCGTTGGGAAAACAACCGTAATCGCGTTGGGATTCCGCCAGGCTGCAATGCCACATTCCCTCAGTTTTCTTAAGGCATAACCTGCTACATCCAGTGATCGGTGCACGCGATTGCGCATATCATCTTTTCCCAATGATCGAATGGCGTACCAGAGGAATAAAGGTGTCAGCCCATTACGCGAACCGCTGATAGTCGTATCCAGAGTGCCGATGTAGGCAATTGACTGTGCAATTCGATCAACAGCCTGCTTCGTGGCGATGACCACACCGCAGGGTATGGGAGAACCAATAAATTTATGACCACTAATAGAGATGCTGTCTGCGCCATCTTCAAAATCAAATGCCGGTCTGGGATTCAGATAGGGTGCAATAATACCGCTTAGCGCAGCATCACAATGAATGTATCGATTGGTGATCGTCAGATCATCAAGCACTTGCCTTATTTTCTCGAGGTCGTCTTTAGCCTCCGTCATCGTCGTACCAATGTTGGCAAATATCACTGCCGGGGTATCCCTATGCACCTTTAGCGTTTCCTCCAGATCCTGATAATCCATCTCCCCGCTATCCTGCGCTCTAATCATAATATGCCGCATATTCAGAAAGTGGACATTCTTGATTACGCTGTAGTGACTATCCGACGAAAAGTAAACAATACAATTGGGGTGCAATTCCCTGGCCAGATAGAGCCCGAATAGATTTCCTTCTGTTCCGCCATTGGTGATATATCCCCACCAACTGTCATCTGGTGCGCGAACCAGTTTCGCTACATCGGAAAGCACCTCCCTCTCGAATTCCTTGCTTGTGACTCTGTAAGAACCATCGACAAAAGGATCCCCAACATTGTTTATCGGATAGAGCAGAAAATCCTTAAAAAGAGAAAAGTCAAAATCTTTTGCAGAAGGATATCCAAGAAACCGCTCTGAATCGGCCTGAATTCTTTCGAGGAATTGGGTCAGACGATCTCTGTCCTTTTTGGCAAGACTCATGAGCAGGTTCTCCTGATCAAAGGGGATCACTGAATTATACGAGAAATTGCCTCATCCTCCTTCGACAAGCAATATAACTCTCAACCCACTTAGCCGAAGTGCTTCATAACTTATCTTTCCAGGAATCGAATAAACCCGGGGGAGAGGTGCATACCGCTTCCGAGCTGTTGACAATTCATACTTTGCAATCGCAGACTTGTATTAGAAACCAATCACTCTTTGTAGCTAAACAGGTATTAAGGCATGTCCCAGGTGCAGGGTGGGCAATCTTTCGAAAGTGAAATCGAGTCACTCATCGAAATGATGACCATCGAAGAAAAAGCAGGAATGATGTTCCACGGGATGATTGAAGTGGGAGAGAACGGCGAGCTGACCGATAGCAATTCAGTCTTTGGTAATACTTTTGAACTCGTATCTCAAAAACTGATCAATCACTTCAATGTACTCGAAGTCCCTGAACCCGAGATCATGGTCGAATGGCACAACAACCTCCAGCAACTGGCAGGCAGAACGCGGATGGGAATACCCATCACAATTTCTTCCGACCCGAGGCATTCATTCAGCCAGAACCTCGGCGCTGATTTTCAGGCCGGTAGTTTTTCCCGCTGGCCTCAGCCCATAGGCTTCGGCGCAATAGGCAGTGCAGAAACAGTTTCAGCATTCGCCAACATTGCCCGGCAGGAATACCTGGCTGCAGGCATCCGCGTGGCTCTGCATCCAATGGCAGATCTCGCAACCGAACCCAGATGGTCAAGAACTTATGGCACTTTCAGTGAAAACGCCGAAATGGCTGCAAAACTGGTTGCTGCCTATATCAGAGGTTTTCAGGGCGAGACTATTACTGATCAGAGCATCTCTTGCATGACCAAGCACTTTCCTGGCGGCGGCCCACAAAAAGATGGAGAAGATCCGCATTTTTCCATTGGTAAAGAACAGATATATCCAGGCGATAACTTTGAATATCACCTGATTCCATTTGAAGCCGCATTTGAAGCAGGAACATCACAAATCATGCCTTATTACGGGATGCCTGTGGGTACGGAATTTGAAGAAGTCGGTTTCTCGTTCAGTAAAAAAATAATCACTGATTTGCTCCGAGACAAGTACGGTTTTGACGGTATTGTCTGTACCGACTGGCGACTGCTAACGCCGTTTGAAATAGATGGCGTAGAGATTATGGAGGCCAAATGCTGGGGCGTCGAAGATCTGTCAACCCAAGAAAGAATTAAACTCGCACTGAACGCAGGTGTCGATCAATTTGGTGGCGAGACATGTCCAGAAATTATTGCAGAACTCGTCAGGGCTGGCGAAGTGGAGGAGTCCAGACTCGATCAGTCAGTACGTCGGCTATTGAGGGAAAAGTACAGACTGGGTTTATTTAGCAATTCGTTAATTGAGCCTGCTACTGCTTCAAAAGTGATCGGCTCTCATGATTTCGTCGCCGCTGGAAAACTCGCCCAGAGAAAATCACTCGTTCTGCTCAAGAATGGTGGCGATCAGCCCTGTCTACCTTTGCCTGCTTCGAGCAAGATTTATATTGAGGGTATTGACGAGACTATCGCGAGTAAATACGCCGAGGTTGTGCATCTACCAGAGGAAGCCGACTTCGCCATTCTGAGAACTGCCGCACCCTATGAGCCAAGAGAAGGCCTGCTTGAGAGTCGGTTCCACTCCGGTGATCTTGATTTTAAAGGCGAAGAGCGAGATCACATCTTGACGCTTCTGGCAAAGGTCAGGACGATCGTTGATATCTATCTCGATCGACCTGCCGTCATTCCGGAGATAACCAACGCTGCCGAGGGCTTGATAGGTAATTTCGGTGCAGAGGACGATGCCCTTCTGGATATCATATTCGGCATACACAGCCCCACGGGAAAACTCCCTTTCGAACTACCGGCATCAATGGAAGCCGTGAAAGCCAATCGACCAGATACACCCTTTGACTGCCCTGAACCGCTTTTCCCATATGGGTTCGGTTTAACCTATGCGGACTAGCACAGACGATTATTTCAAATATTTAGCTGACCCTGCTTATGAGGTTACCGCATGATTTCACCACTCTTCCAACCACTGTCTATCGGGCGTCTTGTAATTGCAAACCGCTTCGTAAGATCAGCCACTTATTTTGGCCTTGCAGATGAACTTGGGTGTATCGGCGAGAAGAGTGTCGAACTCATGAGAAATCTGGCAGCTAATAATGTGGGTCTGATCATGACCGGTTACGCATTCGTGAACCGAGAAGGTAGATGCTTCGCGGACATGAACGGGATAGACCGTGACGAGCAGATCCCTGGCTATCAGTCAATGACCAGCGCTGTCCACAATGATGGGGGTAAGATAGTCATGCAAATCGCCCATGGTGGAGATCGATCCAACGCAGCGATTGCCACCGGTGAACGGCATTTATCTGTGTCTGCCAACAACTTTGCCAATAACTCTGGAAACAACCGAAATGAGGGGCCAACCGAGATGAGCGATGCGGATATTGAGTCCATTATCGAGGACTTCGGGAGTGCGGCTGCCAGGGTCGAGGAAGCAGGATTTGACGGCGTTCAGATTCATGGCGCCCATGGATATCTCGTCACCCAGTTTCTAAGTCCATCGAGTAACCGTCGACAGGACAAATGGGGAGGGCCTCTTGAAAACAGAATGCGATTTGCTCTGGAGCTGGTAAGAGCAATCAAACGGCAGGTTGATGATGATTTCCCCATTATGATTAAACTGGGCTGTCGCGATTACCTGGACGAAGGTTCGGGCTTAACCATCGAAGAAGGCGCCGTAGTCGCTGCCGCGCTTGAGAGTGAAGGTATTTCATTCATTGAAATCAGTCATGCCATGGGCGGGAAGGCCTTCAGAAAAATCTCAATGGGCAAGGAAAGCAGGCCCATTGCAGAAGCCTACCTTTTGCCTGATGCCAGGGTGATTCGTCAATCCACCACTGTTCCGTTGGCCGTTGTAGGTGGCATGAGAAGTCTCAGTATTATGGAGACTGTGCTTGATGAGGGGGTAGCAGACTGTATTGCTCTAAGCAGACCATTGATTCGACAACCTGATCTGATCAGGCAATGGCAAGATGGTTTGGCTGATTCGGCTGACTGTGTATCCTGTTTTGCATGCCTGACTACAGATCGAAATGGAAACAGCGATATTCATTGCCGTGAGATTCTGAAAAAGAAGAAGAAAAAGAAAGTCAGCCAGCCGACTCACTAAAAGGATTGATCACAGGTCGGCATAACAGAAATGTTAGCTGTAGAAAATCAACTAGGAGACTACCATGCCAAAGCTGACACTCGCTCTTCGTAACGCCAGGATATACGACGGAAACGCGAATGCACCCATAGAAGGTGACATAGGGATAGTAAATGACAGGATAGAATCTGTTGGCAGTGTATCAGGATCTGCCGATCAGGATATCGATCTCAACGGTCTGTCGGCTGCACCGGGTTTTATCGATGTTCATACCCATGATGATTTCGCTGCACATATTCATCCTGATATGTCCTTCAAGGCAATGGGTGGGGTCACCACCTGTATTGTCGGTAATTGTGGTATGGGTGCTGCGCCCTACCCGCAGGCGTCTTTACTCGCCAGAGCATTCCATCCCCACGATAAGTTACCCAGTTGGATAGGCTACAAAGGCTATCTTGACCGACTGGACGATCAGAGTCCCAGCATCAATATCGGAGCACTTGCCGGACACGGAACTATCCGAATGGCCGTACTTGGCAACGAATCCCGAGTGCCGACACCATCTGAGATGGAACACATGAAAACACTGTTACAGGAAGGACTTGATGCCGGTGTATTGGGGATGTCATCCGGTCTTATCTATGACCCGGGTCGACATGCAGACACAGATGAACTCATCGAAGTGGCTTCAATCATGGGGGATACCAACGCACTTTATACAACTCATATGCGAAATGAGGGTACAGAGCTGCTCCAGTCCGTTGAGGAGGCAATTCAGATCGGCAAGTCAGCCGGTGTCGGTGTGCAGATCTCCCACCATAAGGCAGCGGGACGGGAAAGCTGGGGTTTGGTTAAAGATTCACTGAAACTGATTGAAGCTGCACAGCAACAAGGCCTCGAGGTTCATGCAGATCAATACCCATACACAGCCGGTAGTACCATCCTGTCTGCCACTGTTCAGCAGGGTGGACTGGACGACAAGACCGGAGGTCTCGGGCAGATGGATGCAGAAGGTATCGTCATCGCATCAACCGAAAGCCACCCGGAATGGGAAGGTAAATCAATCTCTGAACTAGCAACAGTCTTTGGCCAAACACCGGAGGAAACCGCCCAGGCGATCCTTGATAAAGAACCCGGGGCAACCGTGGTACTGCACAGCATGAACGAAGATGATGTACAGACAGTCATGCAGCATCCAAGCACCATGATCGGTTCCGATGGTATCCCGACCATTGATGCCAGACCCCACCCCAGGCTCTATGGTTCTTTCGCCAGAGTACTGGGTCACTATGCCAGAGACCTCAAGCTTTTCAGCCTGGAAGCAGCGATACACAAGATGACCGGCCAATCAGCCAGGAAGTTTGGATTAACTGATCGGGGTGAACTCCGGGAAGGAGCATTCGCCGATCTGGTGGTATTCGATCAAGACACAATACTGGACAAAGGTACTTTTACTGATCCCAATCACTATCCAGAGGGTATCCATCATCTCTTCGTCAATGGCATTCAGGTAGTTAACAGTGGCGAGCATACGGGCGCACGATCAGGACAGTCGCTGAGGAGAAGTTAGCTGTTTATTTAAACCAACATTATAACGGATTAACCCGACTCAAGACCGAGAACAATGTCCACCAGAACGTGGAATGGCCAGTTCAATGACCATTCCGGATTCTGTGTGAGTGCATGTCGTGAACTAATAATCCTGGATGTTTTTAACGATCCATTGGCGCCATGTAAAACCATATGGGCTGCTTCTCACCGGCATCACGCATGGCCGATCTTGCAGACATGATTGCTTTGCCACCTTCTGTATCATCCAGAAACCAGTTGGTACCAGTCCAGGCGTCGGGGATATGATCACTGAGGCCAAGCGCGGCGACCTCGTAATAACCCCTGATGTCCTGGGCAACCCTGGCGGGGATCCCCGGTACTCCAGCCTCCTTCCAGGAGGTGCCTTCAGCCACCCTGATAAACGCGGATAGTGCGTCTTCTACCTCATCTGCTGAAACCACCCGGCCGGTGGCAGCACGATTACCGTATTGCTCTACGGCGCGATCGTATGCAGGCCTAAGACCGCGCACCTCGTCAATTGCAGGATGCAGATCAGCATTTGTTCTGGGTGGCAATGGGCAGCTCAGTCCTTCACCGGCATCATCAGAAATCACCTCCGGAAATTCTTCAAAAACAGGTTCTGTCGCGTCCAGTAATGAGAATGCATGGGCAAGCACACGATGCTGAAATTCAGCATCTCCCGGTTTGCCAAGTGGTCGCCCGAGCGGGAAATCGCACCAGAGTCCTCTCGGTGGAGCTGTACTTTCGATCTGTTTGCGGACTGATCCAAGTGCAATAGTTGCCAATCCGGCTTCTTCGAAAACATGTGCAAGCGTACTCACGGTACGCGTGCAGAGGGGTCACACAGGGGTAAATATAACGACATCAACCCCTTCATCCTTAAGCAGCTTTGCGCCTGCGGGACCACTGTCCATTCTGACAGCACTCAGGTCGAACTGATTGCCTGCATAGGATAGATGGATATCGGATACCTTGCCGATCTTGCCTTGCTCCGCAAGTTCATCGAGTCGATCTAGCGGTATCACCGTGTTGAAATCAGCGGCAAATCCCAGGCTGTCAAAGTTGGGGCTCCAGTGACCGGTTTGATAATCACGGTTATCGTTTTCGAGCACCCTGTATCCCACATCTGTCGGTGAAAAATCATCTTGACCGACATGATGAAGTGATGCTGATGTCACCACAGCAACGGTTGCACTTGATAATTCAGGTGGTGTGGTGAATGCGACAGTGTCGAAGCTTGGCGCCTCAACACCTTCAGCCGCCGCTTTGATCTGTGTATCTGCCATGCGGATACTCCCTTGAGACTATTTATAAACCAACGAGACTACTGTTTATATAAGGCAAGCGCAAACCTGGCACGTGACTATCAAATAGGTAAGCAAACACTCTCGGGGTACAGCTCGATAAGTCATCACTTCTCTTCAAGTTCCAGGAGAAACTCATTGGCACTTGCTAACGGCGGTAAATCATCGATCAGCCTTTGATGCTGACGGGAGCTGACCCGCGCAACGAATTCTCGTTAATTTGAAGTACATCTACTTCAATGCACCGTCTGTCAGTCGCAACACAGCAATGGTGCACAGAGTATTGACTGCTGCCAGCGTTGGCAGGTAGTGTTGATCAGTCTATGCAGTACACTATTGCTGATTTCAAGCGATGCTGGGTATTTCGTTCTTCTTTTCTTGCATTGTTATTATTCACACTATCATTCTCGAATTCCGTCGCGGCAGAGGATTGTGAAACCTGGTCTACGCCTGGCGTCGCGGATCTGCAGGTCTGCTCCAATGACAGTGGCGGCAGTGGAACAATTAAGCTAACCAGTCATTGTGATATCGAAACTGACATCAGTTATAACGTCACTTTCAGCAACCTCTCTGATGAAAGTGGCACCAAGACCAATGCACAGCCTGACGCAACAACCAGTTCTTCCTGCTTCAAATGTGGCGCTCAGCAGGGTCTTGATGTACTTGATGTATGGGTTAAAAGTACCTGCCCCTCTCAGGAAGTCGTTGATCCTGTACCCGACCAATCTGATTCGCTCAACTGTACAGGTGAGGTCTTTGATCGTCAGTCCGCATCATGCACCGGCATTAGCGGCGGTTTGGGAACAGGTAGCTGCACTTGTCCGGCTGGCTATACTCTCACGGATACTCGAACAGAGAGCGGCACCGTCAATGCGGTTAAGGGTACAGTGACATGTTCAAAGTCACTGGGTATACAAGCGGTTGCCTGTCCGAGCGCTGGTACAACGGGTACTGGCGCTTCAAGCTGCACGGAGACCACCGCGCCAACTTTTGACGTCAATTGGTTTGAATGGGT
This sequence comes from uncultured Pseudomonadales bacterium, assembly GCA_964548025.1. Lineage (GTDB taxonomy): Bacteria > Pseudomonadota > Gammaproteobacteria > Pseudomonadales > Azotimanducaceae > JAHRVQ01. The sequence continues at coordinate 21,712 of CAZJRI010000023.1, read as the reverse complement.
TCGCATGAGCTGGCCCCAAGCCGATTTGCAACTATGTGCCTCCACCTCGAACTGTGAAATCATCCTTGATTTCAACAGATCACTATCGTCTGCGGCGGAATTTGTTGCATGTCCTACTCGTAATCTCAGCAGTTGCTATCCAATCACTGTTGAGCCCGGCCTAATGGGTAAAACTCAACTGGTTCCGGATGAACCTTACTACCGGGTCCGGGATACCAACTGCAAAGGTACGGGTGAATATAGTCCCATGCCGAAAGAACGGCTGGGTTCAACAACATCTACAGCCAGTCAGGGAGATTTTGAAGACACTATTGAAGTAACCTGGGAGGAAGTACCAGGCGCTGATTTCTATATCGTTTATCGATGTGATCAGGATAAAGATATTCTGCGAACGGGCGTTGGCGTCAGTTCTGCCTCCAATGGCCAGTGTCTGTAACCGGACCCTCTGACAGACAGCAGGATTACGATTACCACTGATACCTCGGTAGCCGACCCATCCGCCGAAACTGGTGACAGCTACTGGTATTCTGTCAGGGCCTGCCCGGAACGTGAATCTCCTCTCTATCTTTGTGGCACACCAAGACTTTCCTCAAACTATGGTTATCTTGCAAATTCTGTCATTGATACCGGTGACAATACAGGTTCGACCGACAATACAGGTAGCTGTGAAACTGTCAGCTCATCGTTCGACGTGACTGCTGATCCACTACCGCTGCAATTGAGTTTTGACGCTGAACGATGGGATTCTGTTTTCATATCCTGGGAGAATATTCGTCAGGCAACCAGCTATCGGCTTTACCGATGTTCCGACAGCACGCCTGAAAGCTGCGAGCTGATAAACAATCTCTCCAATCTTGATCGTCACGATGATACCGACTGGGACAGAGATCGAAATACAATTCCTGAAACCGAGTATTTCTACCGAATCAAGGCCTGGAGCTGTTCTGACTCCACCGGTACATTTGAAGCCAGTGCCTTCAGTGATGCATTTGCTGTAACCACACCCTCGGTCGACTCGGATTCAGATGGTATGCCCGATAAGTTTGAGCGCGCAACCGGCCTTGACCCGCTGACAGACGATGCGGGAGAAGACCCGGACGACGACGGCAAAACCAACCTGGAAGAATATCTTGCGGGCACAAACCCACAGGAATCCGGTGATACGGATAGCGACGTAAACTTCTGTACCCCTTTCGATAGCGCTGTCGATCCATATGCTGATTCCCTTCTGGTGGAAGGCGCAGAAGAAAAACGCATCATATTCGTAAATCCAGCATCGAATGTTAGTCAACAGTCTTTACTTCGATTCATCAACACCAACGATATTGATACTGGCGTCGAAGTTTATGCCTTTGATGATGCGGGAAATTACAACGGTGACGGTCCGGTGAGTTTCACGTTGGCAGCTGGTGCAGCCAAACAGATCACATCTCAGGACTTTGAAAACGGCAACTCGGCTAAGGGGCTGACCGGTTCTCTTTGTAATGGAACCGGCAAATGGCAATTCGTTGTTCGATCTGACAACACCATTGAGGTGGTGAGTCTAATACGTACACCAGACGGTTTTCTGACAGCAATCAACGATGTCATACAGGACGGCGGTCTTTTCCATACAGCCTATTTCACCAATCCTGCGAGCAATTCAAACCAGCAATCATTTCTTCGGGTATCAAATGCGACTAGCACCAGTGGCGAGATCGTTATCGACGCTATTGACGACAACGGTACGTTTAGTGAAAGCGTAACATTCACCCTGGCGGCTTATGCGTCTAGACAAATGACGATTCAGGATCTTGAGTCTGGCAATACGGACAAAGGTCTTGCAGGGGCTTTAGGTGGAGGGACCGGTAAATGGCGACTCAGGCTGAGCTCCAATGCGCTGACATTCAATGCCATGAGCCTGATTCGTACACCGGACGGGTTCCTGACCAATTTAAGCAGACCTATCTCAACCGGCGGTTCGGGCGGCACTGTTTACTATGGCATTCCAGCATCTGATGCTGATCGAGAAACTGTCTTGAGACTCGTAAACAACGAATCCTATGAAGCAACAGTGACCATTACCGGTATAGATTCAAAAGGCAATACAGCGCCGGGTGGTGATGTGATGTTAACGCTCGGTGGATGGTGGACTGCCAAACAGGTGACGATGACAGACCTTGAAAACGGTAACCTGGCAAAAGGAATTGTCGGCAGTCTGGGCACTGGTCAGGGAGGTTGGCGCCTGGCGATATCCGCCACAACCATCAGCGGATCGGGTGATATCAGCATAATGAGCCTGGCAAGGACATCTGACGGATTCCTGACAAATCTCAGCCACGTCGTACCTGACGACCCGAACCTTGGTAGCCGTCAACACAGCATTCAGATATTTAATCCTGGTAGCAATAGCAATCAACGCAGTATCCTTCGCATATCCGCTCCTTCCTATTATTCACAGGGTACAGTCACTATTGCCGGTTTCGACGACAACGGCACCGCTGCACCGGGTGGTGAAGTGACGATTAATATTCTCGGTGGGCAGACGCTATCTTTAACCGCCGGGGACCTGGAAAACGGAAATTCATCCATTGGTCTTGTCGGTGCGCTGGGTGATGGTGCTGGCAAATGGCGATTGCAGGTCTCATCAGATATTCAGATTGACGTGATGAACCTGCTTGAAACACCAACAGGATTTCTAACCAATCTAAGTCGAGCAATCGAATAACCTACCGCCAGATTGAAATTCTACTGCCTCATCGGCTATACAAAATGAAAATACATATTGACTGAATGAATCATTCAGTTATTATAAATTTATGGCTCAACGAATCAAACCCGCTGAAAGACTCGGATCTATCCTCACGGCTGCAACCAGGGTGTTTTGCGCCCGGGATTTCAAACGAGCACAAATGTCTGATGTTGCTCTTGAAATGGGTTGTGCTGCTGGCACGCTCTACAACTATTTCGAGAGTAAAGAGGCATTGTTTGAATACGTTGTCCGTCACGGGCTGGGTGAACCCCTACCTGATACCAGTGCTTGCCCACTGAAATTGCCGGAAACCGGTTCTACCTTCGGGCTGATTGCTGAGCGAGCCCGCATTTTTACCAGAGATGCCTCTATTCAAAGTGCCCTCCGAGTGGAAGATCCCGACAATGCACACACCGAGGTGAGTACTCTCACCAACGAGCTCTTTGACTTTTTCAAAACGTATCGCCTTGTACTCCAGGTCCTTGAGGTATCGTATCTTGACTACCCTGATCTTGCGGAGGTCTACAACAAACAACGACAGGATCTGATTTTTGATCCATGGTCAGACTTGATCAACAAGCGCCAGCTTGCCGGAATCTACAAGAAGATCGATGACCCGGTCTGGATAAGCCGTTTGATCATAGAGATGGTTGCATGGGCGGCATGGAAAGCTTGCGGTCATGAGATGGGATACGATGAAAATCGATCTCGCGCCGCTGTGCTTGAAATTGTCATGTCAACACTTCTGGAAAGAGAGACAAAATGAAGCGTATAAACCAATCAACGTATCTGCTTCCAATCATCCTGCCCGCTATATTGCTGACCCTCACAAGCTGCGATGACTGGCAGGACCCTGGCACCTTGTCCGAAACAGGTCAGAGACGGGATGCAACCGAGTGGCCTGTTTACGGGGGTGAGGGTGCACGCAAGTACATGGACTCAGGCGAAATCACCCCACAGAATGTTTCGAAACTGAAACCCGTGTGGGCTTACCATACCGGTGACATATCAACGGGCCACCCTGACTTCGGCTCTACCAGCGCCTTTGAGAGTACACCGATTCTGGTGGAAGGTGCGCTCTACTTCTGCTCACCGTTTAATCGTGTCATCGCACTCGA
>CAZJRI010000023.1:17576-17835 GCA_964548025.1 uncultured Pseudomonadales bacterium | reverse complement strand
CCCGGTTACCGGCGCGGAAATCTGGTCGCACAATCCCGAAATAGATCTCAAAGGCAATTACTCCAACCAGATGACCTGCCGGGGTGTCAGTTACTGGAAAGACAATAGTGAAAACCAGGAAGAGATTTGCAATACCCGAATATTTACCTCGACAGTTGATACCAGGCTAATCGCCCTGGATGCAGAAACCGGTGAACTCTGTCAGGATTTTGGTGAGAAAGGTGAAGTCGATCTCTCGTCGGGTGTTGGGAAAATTCGC
>CAZJRI010000023.1:0-17566 GCA_964548025.1 uncultured Pseudomonadales bacterium | reverse complement strand
AGGGCGAATACAGCCATACATCACCCCCAGCTATTATCGGCAACAAAGTCATCGTTGGCGGAGCTATTGGTGATCACGGAGGTACGCAGGTGTCAAGTGGCGTCATTCGCGCTTACAACGCTATTACAGGGAATCTTGAATGGGCCCAGGATCTGGCGCCGCCTGATTACGACTACGAGGTACACGGTGCCAGTACTGATGGCTATGCACTGGCGTCACCTAATGTCTGGGCACCGATGAACGTTGATGAAGAACTCGGTCTAGTCTATGCACCCACGGGAAATCCCTCCCCGGACTACTTTCGAAGCGGCATACCCGACATGGACTACTACGGTTCGTCACTGGTCGCACTTGATGCCGATAGTGGTGAAATCGTCTGGCACTACCAGTTTGTTCACAATGACTTCTGGGACTTTGACACCCCCACACATCCAACTTTCTTTGACATTGAAAGGGATGGCGAGACCATCCCAGCCCTGGCACAAGGCACCAAGATGGGCTTCATTTTCATCCTGGACAGACGCACCGGCATTCCTCTATTTCCAGTAGAAGAACGTCCGGTTCCTCAGACAACGGATGTCGAACTCAACCTTTCACCCACACAACCCTTCCCTGTTCTGCCGAAGTCAGTCGCTGACAACGAACTTGATCCGAAAGAGCCTTTTGGACTCACTTTCTGGGATAGAGGAAAATGTCGCGAGGAATTGGAAAGTCTCCACTATGAAGGTATGTATACCCCACCGGCCACCGATTGGACACTGATGTTCACCGGTAATGCAGGCGGTATCAACTGGGGTGGCCTGTCGATTGATCCAAAACGAAATATCCTGGTGGTCAATTCATCGAATTTTGCCTGGAAGGTACGTCTGATACCTCGAAAGAATTTTGATGAGGTCGCAAAAGCCAACTACGGACATGAAATAGGCCCCCAACGCGGCACTGCATACGGTGTCTGGCGTGAAATGCTGGCATCCCCCCTCGGCATTCCGTGTAACCCGACACCCTGGGGCATGCTTACCGGCATTGACCTCACAACAGGTGAACGGCTCTGGCAATCAACCCTCGGTACGACAAGAGATCTGGCGCCTGTTCCCATTGCCCTTGAAACCGGGACACCAACTCTGGCAGGCCCGCTAACCACATTAAGCGGACTCACCTTTATTGGTGGTACGATGGAAAACACTTTTCGCGCCTTTGACAATTCGTCAGGGAAAGAAATCTGGAAGCATAGGCTGCCTGCACCCGCTATTGCAACACCGATGTCCTATGTGGCTACTGGCACCGATGGCAAAAAACGGCAGTATGTTGTTATCGCCGCCGGGGGATACGGTCGAATGCCAGTCGATCTCTCGGATACTCTTATCGCATTTGCACTGGAGGACTAAAGCAGCATTTAGAGACTGCCACCGGGAAAAATTAGATCGATTGTGCCAATGATGATATCTTAGCGTTGGCGTGGATGCAGTCACCGGCTCCGGGATCAGTCAATTCCGATTCGATTGACTCAACACATAAACGTAACAAATACGAGAATCATTCATGCAACAAGCCATCGATCTACGCGCGGAAGGCGCGGCACTCAACGAACTCCTCGAGACATTAAAAGACGACGACTGGGCGCGTATAACTCCATTTAAGAATTACTCCGTTTATGACGTGGTCGCCCATCTGCACACCACTGATCTCGCGGCAACCGTGGCACTGAAGAAACCGGATGAGTTTCGTGTTATGGCTCGTGAACGAAGCCCGGAAATTGCAATAACCATGGCTGGCGCAAATCTACCTGACCTTGCCACCGGCAAGGCACTGCGCGAGCAGTGGCAGAAAGATCTGGATGCACTATGCGATCTGCTTGAAGCAGTTGATCCCAAACTAAGGGTGCCCTGGTTCGGCCCTGATATGAGCGTGAAAATGTTTTCATCTGCACGACAGATGGAAACCTGGTCGCACGGGCAGGATATCTATGATCTTATGCATGCACCCCGAAACAACACTGATCGCCTTAAAAACGTTGCACAAATTGGTGTTCGTACTTTCGGCTGGACATTCGTCAACCGCGGAGAAGAAGTACCTGAACGACCACCTTATGTGAAACTCACCTCACCGTCTTCGGCTATCTGGGAGTGGAATGACCCTGACGATAACAATTGCATTGTTGGCGATGCAGCCGAGTTCTGTCACGTTGTCACCCAGGGACGCAATATTCAGGATACTTCCCTTACGGTGGTAGGCGAAACCGCAGAACGCTGGATGGCAGTGGCGCAATGTTTCGCAGGTGGGCCCCAGGAACCGCCTGCTAAAGGTGAACGTGCCTGGAGCGAATAATCACAATCTCTATGAAGAATCGTGGTTGCTTAACAGGTATTACAAATCACGATTCTTATACTGATACGAATGGCACTTACTTAAGGATGATTTTGTACAATCCGCGTCAAGCAGGACCGCTAGCATAGGTGAACTCCTTAAGTAAGTGCCATTTTTCTCAGAATGCCGAACACTAAAAAACTCACTAATTCAATATCTCCTCACCTAGCCCGTTAGCATCAAGCAACCCCTTCCGAATAACATCCTCACAGTACTTCGAACAATCCTTGCGCGACTCAAACGATTCAAACTTCACCGGTTCATGAACAATCAGCTTTACCGTGGCAGGCCCCACCCCAAGCCCATTCAGAAAGTGGTTGACGATCTTTCTGGGTTTATACCAGGAATAGTAATCCCTGGTTTTCCGGTCCATCCTCTCACCTTTGAAATGGGTATAGGCAACGGTCACCGGTTGAATGGTTATATGCTCATCTTCTGCAACCTGGAAAAAACTACTTTTAAAAGGTGCGACCAGCGTGCCTATATCGCTGGTCCCCTCAGGAAAGAGTATCAGGTTGCAGACATTCAGCAGATGCTGTTGAGTCTGCTGTATCTGACCACCCACTTTTCGGCTGTTTCTCTCTATAAACAGCGTTCCCTGCAACTTCGCGAGGAATCCGAACAATGGCCACCCGGCTACTTCCGATTTGGCGATAAATGTACCCGGCAGAACGGATCCGAGCACAAAGATATCAATATATGAGATGTGGTTCGATATATACAGAGTTGGCCTGCTGGTTACCGGCACACCTTCAACAACGCAGCTCAGGTTAAAACACTTGAGAACACCTTTGTGAAAGATCGGAATTAAATCGTTGGCACGAGACAGCCTGAGTGACTTGGCGATAACAAAGATCAATACCATCAACAGCATCCAGTCGATGAGTAAGATAAATGAGATGACCATTTTTATTTTTGAGACTGAAATTTCTTCTTTCATATCTGTACCATCTAGGTAACAGGGTCACATTGAAATATACGTTGTCTTATTTCAACCGGTTCCCCTGCATAGGCAATGGCTGCAACATACAAATCGTCCTGGCTTATATAATCACCAGTCTGAGAAATATGCCAGTCCGCAGGGTTAACCGAAGGGTTGTCGTCAGCGATAAGACCCGTATTGCCAACGGCACTCACCACCACCGAAAAAGTCTGAAATCCATAGCTGAAACCGTCACCAATAGCCTTGGTATAGGCTTCTTTCTGTGTCCAGATTCTGTAGAAAGTCTCTTCCTGGCGCTCCGGAGGCAGGATTTCGAATTCCTGTTGTTCACCAGGTGAAAAGCTTCGCTTTGCTATGGGTTTCCAGTCAGTTGGGCTTCTATCGGTTCTTCCTCCCACACGATTTATATCTACACCTAACGGTCTTCCCCTGGTAACCGCGACCAGCGCGATGTTTTCATAGTGAGATATGTTGAAGTCCACGGAATCATTTTCAGCCAGTACGGGTTTACCGTGTTCTCCGTAGTGAAACAGCAGTTTTTCAGGTAACGATACAAGGTATTCGGCAAGTATCAGACGCAGAGCGCAACGGGATCTGGCAAAACTTTTCTTGTCATTCGGGAAAACAAACTTATCGACTCTTATGCGTTCGTCTTCTGATAAGACCTTCAAATGGCCATCAAGTGTGACGTCCTGTAGATCGACCTGCCAGATATCTATGATATTTGTATCTGGTTCAATCACTCGCTTCAACCAAGTAGTTTCGCAACAATCGTTTCAGCAGGTGACAATTCTGTTTCATCTTTGTTCGAGATATTCTCAATAAGTTCTTTCATGCGGTCACCCAGTTCCGGCATACATTCTAAAGCAGTGCGCAGCACCGCCTGTATCTCGGTTTGATCAGGCAGACTCGCCAGCATATCTGAGAACTTCTCATCGGCTACACCAGGCTTGTCCGCCAACCCGGCTTGTCCCAGATCATTGATGGCTGTTACAACTCTCTTTGCACGCTCGGCATAGGGTAGTGATTCCAACTCAGCAGCCGTAATCACCGACCCGATATGGTAGTCCTGCCCCCCATATCCAACCGGGAATTCAAGCCGCTCGGAAGACTCCTCGATCGGGAGTCCACCTGTGAATCTTACCGGTACAATCGGGATCTTGTGATTAATCGCCAGGTCTATCAGAACCGAACTGACCTTGAGTGTCGGCACTGCCGCTCTGGTGGCACGCGTACCATCTACATGAACCAGCAGAGATCTCGGCTGCTCATGTACACTTTCACCAAAATTGCTCAGGATGCGCAGCATATCTGACTGGCCGTCCCGGTCGAAGAATAACATTCGGGTGGTGCTGTTCTCTTTTAGTTCAATATCGGTGAGCTGCGATATCTGACCGAGCCATGTATCCCGGTGTTCTTTCTTGGCGATAGCCTCAGCGGGAATTTCGATTAACGCAGCTATCATGCCAAGAAAGAGGAACGACTCAACACCTACCTGGTGATTGGCAAGGTAGATCGCTGGTTGTCCTTTTAAAGCCCTGAATTCATCCGGATCACTTAGAACGAGTCGGTTCACAAACTGGCGCATCAGAGCAGAACCAAGATCATGGATCAGAAAATGCTCCCCGCCGGATTCTCGAATCCAGTAGTCGCGAATCTGATGCCAGTCCACAGACTCTCCTTTGTCGTTAGCGTCTATACCGTTTGCCAAACCCTGTTGGTCTTCCACTATGCGAACACCAATCCTTGGCGCATGGTAAATCTTCAGTTCATCACCCCAAAGTCTTGCTTCACCGACCATTCGACAATCATTCTTGTCGTTTGAGCATTCCGTACATTCGAAGTCGATAGTAACCATCGATTTGTCTGGCGTGATCTGGCCACGGTAGTGCCACTCCGTTTCGTCCGAGATTGCAATGGGTTCAAATCTCGGATTTACAAATTCTTCGTGCATCCCCCTTGCAATCATCATCGCCTCTATAAGCTGCAACATTGCCTCAATGCCAAGAGAACCTGGCTGAACAGGGTCCTGGTAAAAGTGTGATTTGAAGAACCATTCTGTAATGTCGACGTCTTTTTCAGCCCTGATGCTGCCAAGCCCAGCTTCTCCACCATCTACCGCCAGATAGGTAATTCGGTCCAGCATCAGCAACTTTGAATCTGGCAGGTGAGTGCCTGCCTGACCGAAGTAAACTGCTGGTCTGTCTGTGAAATCGATATTGATATTCGATGATCTATCAAATATCGATTGCTCATAGTCAGAAATCTTCAGACCTTTCTGATTCGCCATGGCATCCGGCGGAAAGAATCCAAAAACCGTCTTCATGGTAAATACTTCTTTGTCGTCAATCGTGCAGATCACATCAAAATTCTCGATGATAAGTTCACCTACCTGAGAAATTGATGTGAGTATTGACGTGGTCTTAAGGGTGCCATCATCTGGCAGGATCTCTCTATGCTGCACGGCTGTGCCATCCAGATTGCGGAACAGCAAGTCACTTTCAGCATAGTCCCGGCCTAGCGTATATGACGCCAGCCAACCGCAGGGCTGCAGTGCAATTTCCATCAGCACGCAATAAGGCATGGTTCTGGAACTGTTGTCATCGAAGAACCAGGCATCCGCTGGAATGTCATATATAGCCTCCACCCGACCACCTTTCTTCATGCTCGCCATCTCACCTTCCAGTGCGACGATTCGAGTCATGAAATGATATGGCGGACCTGGCAGTCTGGGACTGCGAAGCGGTCCGTCGTAATGTGAGAATCCTTCACCAAATGCGTTAGAGGGTTTTCCCCAGGCGCAACTAATTAGTGAACGATAATCGAGCGGGAAGTCATCAATATAGGCAAGAGGTCGATGATCTTCCGTTATTTCCAGCAATTCTGGCATGCTGCTGAGAGGCCAGTCTGGCACAAGCTGCAAACCGAGTCTTTCACAGAGAAATGCCTTACGACCGTCGATAGTACAAAGCACAGTTGCATACAATTTTGGTTGATCATCGATAATTTCTTCATCGACAAAGATCTCGTAAACCAGTTGCCCGGATTCGGGCAGGGCCTGACCACGACAGATAAACTTATAATTGGTAGCGCGTATCGGCTGGAATCGCCAACCATCATGGAAGAGCGTACAACCGCGCGCACTCATGTAAAAGGCCATTGCCTGAAGGCATGCATCTGCCATCAGCGTCCCCGGCATGCAAGGGTCGTTCTTGAAATGCCCGTCAAAAAACCAGTCATCGCTATGTATGTCTTCAACCACTCTTAGATAACCACGACCTGCCGGTCCTCCCGCAGGATCGAAATGGGTTACCTCACCGAGAAAGTTACCCTGACCCTCTGGCGATCCGGGCGTCCGTGTATGCGTGTGTGCATAAGCAAACTCACCACCAAAGCATGTCTGCAAATCCCCCTTGAGATAGGCAGCGACCTTAGTTCGGCTGAAGGAACTTTTTGTACAGAGAGCAATCGGATCAGGCACTTTGATATTATCTGTAAAGTCCGCATCGGCAGCGTCCCATAAAACACCAGCCGATTCCGACAATTCCTTTTTGGTAAAGAATCCAGCCTGACCGCTTCGTACCGAAATTCTCAATTCACCGTTGATATGACAATCGTAATGGAAGAAGAACAAACGCACGTCACCCTGTTTTGCATGCCCATCCACCTTGATCTCATACTTCAGGGTATCGCCAGGCTGAGGTAACTCGCCATGAAAGACAAGTTCACAACCGAGTAATCGATAAGCCCGATCACCTTTGTTGTGGAAGTCAATGCCAAGCCATGAAATCAGGAGTAGATCCGCCTGACCTGATTCAATGAAGATACCAGGCGGCATACGACCGCGATGCAGGTACCAGCTATCTTTCAGCACATCAGTTTCGGTCCAGACTGTTCCGGTGCCCATGGAACCTGCTTCACCTTCGATGCCCATAACGCGATCACACAGCAGTAAAGGCGGCTCCGGCATCCTCACCTGCACATCATATTCATCCTGTTTCTCAAATAGAGAACCGAATACAGAAGAAATTTTTCCTCCTGCAAGCACAATAAGTTGTTCCCTTGAGAATGACGGACCCGGGCGATTAATCGATGGCGATGATGTTGTCTTTTGAACAGGTGTCTTCGGGGAAGCCATCTTCGGGGAAGCCATCTTCGGGGAAGCCACCGCCTCAACTGGTTTCTTAATCGGCTTTAATGGTGTCTCTTTCTGAGTCTGTGTCTGTGTCTGTGACTGCGTCTGTCTATCTGACCGCCGGTTCTCTGGAGCCGCTTTGTCAGTGGAAGGTTCGACTACCGATAAGGTGGTTGGCGAATTAATCGACTGATCTGGTTGAACGACAGAATTCTCACTGACCGCACCGCCAAGAAGCGCAGCTTGCATTTTCCCCATCGTTTCTTCAAAAGCACGTTGGCCTTCCATCTGAGTCGCAAGGAATGCCTGATGAGCATCAACCATCCTCTTATGCGATTCAACCAGAAGTTGATGCTCACCTGATACCGTCACGGTATCCGAACTGACGGCTGTATTCGTTTCAGCAATGCGTTCAATTGGCTGAGGCTCGCTGATTGGTGGTTTCACGGATTCAACCTTTAACTGAACCGGTGCTTCAACTTCTTCAGCAGTGCCTTCCGGCGGGTTGATACAAAATGCAAGGCTCGGAGCGCGGGGTATGAGCTGACCATCTGATGGTCCCGCAGTCAGAACCGGCGGATCATAAACACTGCAGGACTTAAACTTCTCATCGGTCACCTGGCTCATAACTGCCTGGACTTTTATCGGTGGCAATCTAAGCCTGAAGGGAATCGTTGGCGCGCCAGTTTGTACAGGCTCATCTGCACTTTGAGCGTCTGAAAGCCGCAGACCATCAAGATCAATATTCACCCCTGCACACCAGAGCATTGCTGCTGATCGATAGAGTTGACTCATTGAGGGTACAGCAGAGTGGTCAAGTGACACCGCCAGATGTGGTCGACCTCCAAGAATCTCATCAATAGCACTTGTCAGAGAATTTCTTGGACCATGTTCAACGAATATTCGAACACCGTCATTCCAGGTCTTTTCTACAATTTTACGGAAATCGACCGTTTGCAGCGCCTGACCCGTCAGGGCATCTGCAACTGATTTTTTGCTGACCTTGTACTCACCGTCCAAAAAGTTAGAATAAAAACGAATTCCCCTCGGCGCTTTTGTTGTACGCGTATGAACTTTGCGCCAGGTAGATTCGAATGGTTCAACCGCTGCACAATGTACCGCCAGATCATGTCCCAGTGGAATATAGTCAGGATTACCCAGTCGCTTTAAAACCGCTTCACAAGCGGACCGTTCACCACCAATCACTGAATCACGGTCAGTCTGGATGATAGTGAGATAGACGAAATCTTCATCTTCTACGGCACGTTTGACTTCGTCGACTGGCGCCACTACGGAATAGTTCTGCCAGTCAACTGCTTCATTTTCATCCAGATTCCATGCAGCACGAACCGCGGTGAAATCTTTCGCAAGGGCTGATCGATACAACTCGGTTTGATCGATATCGCGTCTCAGTGAATCCATGTCCTGCCAGACATCGAATGCAAACATTGAATTCGTTTCGCCAGAAGATAAGCCAAATGCCACCGTCGGTTTTAGCTTCAACAGATCCCTTGAGATTCTCGCGTGAAGCTGACTGAGATAAGACGAACCTGCAAGCTGAATTGCAGGCAGTTGATGTCGGTCATCGGATGGGTTCGATGCAACACTCATCGCCCTGGCAGATTCCGGCATCTCCGCGGCAACTTCTCGACCAATCGCAGGAAACCCCAGGAAAAGATCTTGTCCCATCCCCGGATAGGCGGATGCTGCACCGGTAAAGACAGATGCGACCTCACCCTGAATCGGTTCCTCTGAAAAGCTTATGCCATTCAGTGACCAGGACTTCAGATCAGTATTCGAGGATATATGCTCAATTGCTCTGCTGCGAAGTTTTTCAAGGTCACTCGACCTGCCCACCAGTGCAACCCGACAGAAACCCTTATCATCCGAATCATTACAGGTGATTCCGCCCCTGATATTAGAGACCAGTGATTCTCTATCGATGGCTGCATATAATTCCATTTCAGGTCTATCAGTTGCAGCAAATGCTTTTTCGCCATCGATTGCAGGTCGCAGTCGCCAGCTTGACGATTCTCCAAACACAGAAGTATTGATAATCTGCATATCGTTGTGCTGAACTGCATCGTTCGTATCAGACATCGATGACAGTCCTGCTCTCAGTCGCTGAACGCCTGCTGCCAAATTCAGAAGCCCTGAAGCAACATGGGTATCTGTTAACCCTGCATTCGACTCTATTCCGTCACCAGACTCACCAGCTTCGATAAACGCAAGCACATGATCACCATCTGCCTCTGCCTGTTGGGCTGACTTGATTACGAGGAGAACTGCACCATCGGAAACTTCAGAAGTGGGTTCAGGGATACTTCTCTTTGCAGCTATGGATGACAACGCGACTGCCTGAACCTGTTCATCACCGAGTTCCACCGCACCGACAATCGCTGCATCCAGTTCGCCACGCGAAATGGCAGTCATTGCGAGTTCCATCGAGGCATCACCAGAGAGTTCCTCTCTGGATACAGTGAAACCGGGTCCCGTGATGTCCAGTTGATTACTAAGACGATTCGCAGGCACATTCGGCATTTTGCCGATGACGCTGGACGCATTCGGTGATGACGCTATCTCTGTATCGAAATCAACCTCTGCCCCGGCAGCATCGAGATCCATAAGGCGCCATCGCAAACCATAGCGACAGACCTCGTTATCTGTCTGCATGCCGATGAATATGCCGGTTCTGCTTTTTTCTGTTTTTTCAAGAGAGGACTCTACCTGCGTTAAAAGGTCCAGTAGAATCAACTGCTGACCTAACGACTCTTTTAGATCGTTGGGCGGAAAAGCCAGGGATTTTGCAGCCAGAGCAACCTGACTGTTGTCATATTCATCATCTATAGCACCCGTACCGCACAAACGTCTTCCGAAAGCATCTGCAGTCGCATCCAGATCAGTCTTCACTGCCAGACTCACAATGGCAAACATCTCAGTACGCTTTTCGACACCTTCCTCCTGCGGTATGGCATCGTTGTCTTCCTGTACTATTAAGTGCGCGTTATTGCCACCAAAGCCGAAGCTGCTGATAGCGGCTGTTCGGGCTCCATCACTTACCCACTCACTGTTCCCTTCTGGTATAGAGAAGCCACTGTCTTTGATCAGCTTCAGGTTTGGGGTGGCGTTTGGCGTACCTGGAATAGTTTTATGCTCAAATGCGAGGATGATCTTGAGTAAACCAGCGACGCCAGATGCCGTGATCAGGTGCCCAAGATTGCCTTTCAAGGAACCTAGAGGCAGATCTTCAGCATCAGGAAATACAGTACTTAAACTATTGATTTCAGTTGAATCACCAGCCTCTGTGCCCGTTGCATGGCACTCGATAAACTGAATTTCAGATGGATCAACACCTGCGACCTGGTAGGCTCTCTGCAGGCTGGCGACCTGCCCATCGGTAGATGGAGAAAGAAATCCACCGCTTCGACCATCATTCGACAAACCGATTCCGCGTATGACGCCATATATCTCATCACCATCCGCCCTCGCATCAGCAAGACGTTTCAATCCCACAAAGGCAGCGCCATCAGAAGGCACCAGACCATCAGCATTCTGACTAAATGGCTGACTGGTACCTGTTTTGCTAAGTGCATTGAGCGCACAAAATCCCATATGGATAAACAGCGGATCTGCAGCGTTGACTCCACCTGCAAGCATGAAATCCGCCTCGCCGTTCTGGAGTCGATCACAGGCAATTTTGATTGCATATAGCCCTGAAGCACAAGCCGCATCAAGGGCCATGGTATTACCGGTCAGTCCCATACTCTGGGCGACCAGCATGGCTGGCAACCCTGACATGAATCGGTTCTCTGGCGCGACATTGATCTCGCCATTGCCACGCATGTGGCTCAGCCAGACTTCCTCTGCAAAACGACTATGGGCTCTGGTCGGGTATGACAGGTTTCCCAATACAACACCTGCGGTATCAGGATCAGGTGATGATGCAAGGCTGGTGGTCGCCTGTCGGGCAGCTTCCATCGACCAGAGGAAAACCGGGTCCAGTTTCTCGAGCAATTCAGGATCCAGTTTAAACTGACTGGCGTCAAAGTGATTCTCGAAATCCCTTACATAGCCGCCATCATTGGACCACATTTTGTCCAATTGATAAGTAGTTTCGTCCGAGAGCAGCCTATTCTGGTTAACATGCCAGTCATCCTCTGAAGCACTGCTGGTTTCGACCCGACCCTGTTCAACAACACGCCATAAATCATCGACCGAAAAACAACCGGGCAAGACACAGCCGCGCCCAACAATCGCAATCGGCTGGAAATTGCCTAATTTTCTGGAAGACATAGTGGGATGGGTTCCGAGACGATCTGCTTAAGGTGATCTAATTCCAGATGCTTTTGCTAACAGGACATGAATACTGACATCCTCCATCGTCGCAATAATCTGTTTTTCGACATTTGTGAATACTATCGACCAGGTCGCAGCAAGATCAGTTGCCTTCTCTAATACCAGCTCACAAGTCACCGGCCCGCCAAGCTTGGCCTTCTTATGCCAATGCATTTGACCAAATCTTGTCGGCAGTGAAGCCAGCCCTGATCGTTTTCGCTCCCACAACAAGGCCAGTTGTAATCCACCATCGAGCATTGCCACTCGCCAACGCTCCAGATCTGTTTCATCCGGCATTTGGAGTGTACCTTTACAACCGGCTTCCGAGACCCCCAGCAACTGCTTCACAACCTGTAGTTTCTCTCCGTGAAACAACAGTTCTTCGTAAATGTGTTTTGGTGTCCATTCCCATTTATCCATTTGCATGAAGGCCGGTAATTCGAACCAGGGTTCTTCCTCCTGGTCACTTTCCTCACCGTTTAATTCGATACTTAAATGATATCGCGGCTTGTTTTCAGCATCAGCAAAAGTCATTTTTAGCAAGCCATCCTCAACACTCTCTTCACACTCAATATTCAACCAATCACCAACCCCGTCAAACGCCTGCAACTGGATACCCTTTAGGACGTCAAGATCTCTAACGCCAACGATTGAGGTATTTGGATTAAGCGCCGCCGCAATGGACAGTCCCCACTGATTGACCAGGGCGACTGGCACCACCGGGGCACCTTGAATAAAGTGGCTCGATATCTGTGGATGTTGCGAGGCATGAACGCGAATCGCCATATTCCTGATTCCGTCATCTTTCTTATCTTCTATCAAACCGCCGCCATATACGATTTCGACGCAATCTCCATTTCGCCCTTCTATCTCGTCTGCAAACAAACACGCACCATCTTTGAGGGGAATAAGCTCCACACCCTGAGCACGAAAATGATCAGCTAACGAAGGGTCCACCATTCCGCCAGCCCAGGGGCCCCAACCAATAGATTTAGAGACAAATCCTTCTCCTCGGCGGGACTGCTCTTCCTGGCAGACTCGATTCAGAATCTCATTGGCCATCGCATAATCCACCTGACCATTGTTACCTGTCCTCGCTGCCACAGATGAGAAACAGACAAGATGGGTGAGGGGATCTGAGGAGGTTGAACTTAGCAGATTCTGCAGTCCTGTAACTTTGGTGTCGAAGACTGATCTAAATTGCTCATCTGTCTTCTTGTGAATTTCTTTATCAGCAAGAACACCCGCCGCATGAACAATAACGTTCACAGGGCCAAGCAATTCGCGAACCTGCACGATCGAAGCTTCTACAGACTCAGCATCACCAATATCTGTCGGCAGATAAAGGACTTTCGAACCTGTCGCTTCCAACTGTTTAAGGTTGTCGCGAACCTCACGCTGATTGAGTATCCTGCTCACTTCGCCATTTAACTCAATTGGCGTAATTGTTTTGCCTGCTTCCGTATATTCACCAAGCAGGGCTTTTTTCAATTCCGCATCAGTGGTGAAACCCGCCAGGTTCACCGGTTCGTCTACCAGTGCGGTTCGGCCCAAAATGGCCAGATTTGCGGGTTTTCTGTTGAGCAATTCGTTAAGACAAGCGGCTGTTACGCCTCTGGCCCCGCCACTGACGACAATTACAGCTTCATCGGGCAACTCTGAAACCACACCAGTGCCTTCGTTGGCTTCTGCCACCAGTGTCACTCGCTGACCATCTGATTTGATACCAACTTCCCTCTCGGGACCACCGGCAATCAATTCAGCGAACAACTCCTGCGCTATTCGTTTGACTGACATTCCATCTGAGGATATATCAATAGCCTTCACAGCAACTTGTGGCCACTCCTTCGAAGCCGTTTTCGCCAGAGCCGCAAGACCCGCAGACCAGGCTCTGTTGCCTGATCCCGTTACACCGAAGTCACCACCGGTAGATTGGACCGTCACCAGAAGTTGACCATTTTTTGACATTTCACCGGCACATCGTCGTACTTGCTCAAAGGCTTCTGTGTTTATTTTCGTGAAAGTTTCACGAGTAGAGTCATCTAATGCGTTAAGACCTGTAAGCAGTACAAACCATCTCGCATCCTCAGGCACCAGATCTCTGATTGCAGTGCTAATACCGGCACCTGCCAGCAGTTCGGCTAGCTGTTCCGCAACACCGGTTCGATCACCAACCAGATAGAGTGGTGCAGCATTCTGAATCTGACCAATTGCAATACCGGTTGCATTTCGAATTTCACTCGATATTTCAAATCGGGACATTTCAATCTGAACGGCTGAAGACGGTTCATCTTCGGTCTTTGTACTGCTGGATGTGGATCCAGAACCCGTATGCTCCAGGGCTGCTTCAGCGAACGCAATGATCTCACCAAGTGTATTCAACTCTGCCAGTTCGGCAGTATCCATTTCACCAAGCTGAGGAACCTGTTCCTGTAATGAAGACAGAATTTCTACCCGCTTGATTGAATCAATACCAAGACCCGATTCAAGTTCCATATCGAGGGTCAGCATATCCGAGGGATAACCGGTTTTTTCAGCCACCACCTCTAGTAGCATTCCCTCAAAGTCTACGTTCGCGACTTCCGGACTATCCTGAATTGTTGCAATGGGTGCAGCTTCATCTGCTACGGATGCGGGCGCCGAGGCATTCGCAAGATCGATGATCTCACCGAGCGTATTGAGTTCTGCCAATTCGGCTGTATCCATTTCTCCGAGATGTGGCAGTTGCTCCTGCAGTGAGGACAGTATTTCTACCCGCTTGATCGAGTCGATGCCAAGGCCTGATTCCAGTTCCATATCCAGGGTCAGCATTTCTTTCGGATAGCCTGTTTTCTCCGCAACTACTTCCAGCAACATCTCTTCAAAATTAACATTGGACTCCTGTGTGCTTACTGCCCCTGCAGTAACAGGTGCAGCAGCGGGCTGCGCCGAACCTGCAAACTCAATGATTTCTCCCAGCGTGTTGAGCTCCGCCAGTTCAGCAGTATCCAGTTCGCCTAATTGAGGCATCGTTTCCTGAAGCGATGAAAGAATCTCAACTCGTTTAATCGAGTCAATCCCCAGACCCGACTCTAGCTCCATATCCAGGGTGAGCATCTCTTTCGGGTAGCCTGTTTTCTCAGCAACGATATCCAATAACATTGCCTCAAAATCTAATTCTAAAGCGGCAGGGACAGCCTCGGTCTCGGGTACCGGTGCTGCTGTTTCGGGCACTTTCTGAACGGGCGCCGACTTCTTCCTCAATGGAGAAATCACGGTTGTTGTTACTTCTACAGGTGTGACTGCCGGACTACCGCCAAGTTGCGTAAATGCCACCTCGCTGGCTTTGAGGAATGCCTGATGGGCATCGCCGAGAGTTTTCTGAAACGACATTTGGGCATCAAGCGTCTGTTGTTGCAGACTTTGAAATGCAGCAACCCAATTAGCATCCCTCACCGGCGCTGCCGCCTGCTGTGGTACCGGTGTCTGCATCACCTCAGTCGTTGTTTGCTGACCGACTCCTGGTGTGACAGAGGGCTGAGGGCTGACCGCCTGCTCTACTGAATTTTCTACCTTGGCTGGTATTACTTCGGGAACTGGTTCAGGTACCCCGGCCGAGCCATTTTCCGGAGGATAGGGCTTACCGTGATTGGTACCGTTTAATTTGATGGTAACTGGAGATCGTTGAATTGATTCAGGCAGGACTTCTCCCTCTGCAAAATCTTGCCAGAGTGCATCAAAGTTCACTGCAATGCCTTCTGCCGCCAGACTCCCGAGCGCATTCCAAAACGCGATTCGACCATCCTGTTTTCGGTTATCCATCGAAATAACTGAAAACTCACGACCTTTCAAACAGTCTTTCACCATACCGGCAAGAAGTGAACTGGGACCTACTTCCAGAAACAGTCGAATACCATCGTCGTGCATTTGTTCAATCGATTCCTGAAAGCGAACCGGATTGGCCAACTGCCACGCAAGGGTTTTTCGAATCTCATCTGGTTTTGCACTATAAACAGAGGCGGTCGTATTTGCATAAACCGGCACATTCGGCTTTGACACTTCGACACTGCCGAGGAATTCATGGAAGGGCTCGGCACTTGGACTGACTATCTTTGTATGAAATGCAGTTGCGACAGGCAACCGGCGGAACGTCAGATCGACCTCCTCCAGCTTTTGTTCTGCCTTCTCTATCTCTGCCGTCTCACCTGCAATAACGACCTGGGTGGGACTGTTGATATTGGCGATTACAACCGAACAATCCCATTGATCAAGGTGTCCCTGTACAACATCCCGATCTGCCCTCACTGCAGTCATGGAACCGGGTATTGATGCCGCCGCTTTCATCAACTCACCTCGACGACGAGACACTGAGATCAGACTTTCTGGCGAGGTTAACGCACCGGCCGCATATAGCGCTGTGACCTCTCCATAACTATGTCCTGCCACCGCATCAGGTTTGACTTCAAGTGTGGAAAGCAGGTTAAGCATTGACGAACTGACACAGCCGATGGCCGGTTGCGCCCAATCAGTGCTCGTCAGCACATCATTTTGAACCGCGCGATCTTCATCCGTGAATACAGGAGTAGGAAAGACAACCTGGTCCAATCTGTAGTCTGCTACAGTGGTGGCTTCGTCCCATACGATACGTGCCTGTTCAAATTCACAGGCCAGTTCTGCACCCATGTTGACGTATTGCGCACCTTGTCCGGGGAAGAGAAATCCCACTTTGAGTTGTTCAGTACCCGTACCGTAGTGAATCTTATTCGGCATCGAAAACGCCGCATCGGGATCTGCATTTATTTTCTGCGTCGCCTGCTGAATCTGTTTGATGGCAGCTTCACGATCTTCGGCAATGATAGAAAGCCGATTCACGTTTGAGGCAGAGAATTCTTTCTGCAGACGAGTTGCCAAAGCCGCCAGTGATAGCTCACCAAGTTGTTCTGCTGCACTGGTTGCTGAAGCAATCAATTCTTCTGGAGTCGAACCGCCAAATACAAGGAGTTCTGCCGGTGACGCATGATAACGCCCCCGGATCATATTGTCAGTCTTGTATTCTTCCAGGGTCATATGAAAATTGCTTCCCCCGAAACCAAATGAACTTACCGAACCCTTTCTCGTTGTTGCCGGATCGTGAATCCAGGGTCGGGTTTCGGTATTCAGGTAAAAAGGGCTCTCTTCAATTTTTAACGCAGGATTGGGCGCCGACACTTTAATAGTCGGTGGCAATACCTTGTGATGCAACGCCATTACAATCTTGAACAGTGAAGCTGATCCAGCAGCCGATTTTGTATGGCCAATCTGTGACTTCACGCTGCCAAGCGCGCACCACTGGTTACTGTCTGAAGATTTACTTTCGAATGCCAGTTTCAGGCCATCAAATTCAGCAACATCACCTGCTTTCGTTGCGGTGCCATGTGCCTCTATCAACTCAACCTCATCCACATCATAACCCGCCATATCATAAGCTCGACGGATTGCGAGGGACTGACCTTTTGATTCGGGTGCATAAATACTGCCGGATTTACCATCTGACGAGGAGCCGATGCCGCGAATTACCGCGTATACGCGATCTCCGTCTCTTTCTGCATCTTCGAGTCGTCTGAGCGCAACCATGCCAATGCCTTCACCGAGCATCGTTCCGTCTGCATCGGCAGAAAATGGTCGACAGTCTCCTGTCGCCGACAGGGCTGGCGTCTGACTGAAGCACATATACATAAAGGTGTCGTTGAGTGCATCGACACCGCCCGTAATCACCAGATCTGAATTTCCGGTCTGGAGTTCTTTTACTGCCATATCAACAGCGCCAAGGC
>CAZJRI010000022.1:39439-48066 GCA_964548025.1 uncultured Pseudomonadales bacterium | reverse complement strand
CCCAGGCTGTGCGTCCCAGGCTGTGCGTCCCAGGCTGTGCGTCCCAGGCTGTGCGCCCCAGGCTGTGCGTCCCAGGCTGTGCGCCCCACTATATACACACAATCAAGAATGGTAGGGTTAGGCATCTACAAAACAACTCAAGCCCAAGATGATTCTAAACAATACCTTTCGAGACAAGTTATCCGCAGACAAACCCACGGTCGGTACTCACTTTATGTTCGTCGATCCTGATGTGCCTGAAATCATCGGTGACACTGGTCTTTTTGACTACGGAGAGTTCACTGCTGAGTATTCAGCCTTCGATATGCCGATGTTGTACAACCTGGCAAGAGCTGCACAGTGTGGCAATCTGCCATTGATGATCAAACCGGACCAGGACAATCAGGCTTTCTGGTCTCAGGCGGCGTTGGGTGCAGGATTCAAGGCGATATTGTTCACGGACATCAGAACGCCTGAGGATATTGACGAGTGTTATTCATCAATACGGCCTGATACGCCAGATGCAGGCGGCAGGATGGGTGTGAAACTCAGACGCCCTGCCCTGACCAGTTACGATGTTGAAGGCTACCTCAAGGACCTTGAATCAACCGTCATCTGCATCATGATCGAGAAAGATGTTGCCGTACAGAATCTCGATGCAATTCTGGAACGCGCAAGGGAAAAGAAAGTGGATATGACCCAGTGGGGGCCGGCCGATTTCGGGTTTTCGAGAGGTCAGCCTTCGTTAATGGCAACACCCGAGATTCGACCTTTCGAAGAGCAGGTTATAAAAAAATCACTGGAATACGGCATTCATCCACGCATTGAGATCGGCGCTGTTGAACAGGCCAAGCGATATACAGATATGGGCGTTCGCCACTTCTGTATTGGCTGGGATCGATTTATCTATCGTGCCGCGCTGGCAGGACTTGGTGAAGGCATGAAGAAACTCACAGACAGCCTCTAGAAAGCAACAAGGCAAGACAAACGCCTCTTAAGCGAATTGCTGGTGCTCTTCGAAAAGAAGACACTGCCGATTATTGCAGATCATCCATTGAGACATTCGCTGCGAGAACCACTCTGTTCATTGCATCCCTAACCTGGAGAATCAGGCGGCGAGACTCCCAGTCAATATCAATGATGCCAAAATTTGCATCGTAATAAGGTTCACCAACTCGAAAAACACCCGGTTCAGTCTTGATGTTTTTGATGAAGGACGACAAGGGCAGATTTAACGACGAAGAGGTAACTTCCCAGAGTGGATAGGGCAGATTTTCTGACTGGCGATAAATCGCTGCTGAATGTCTGTCTCCGGATATAAGCACGACGCCATTTGCTGCTGTTGACTTCAAAACCGAGAAGAAGCGATCTCTTTCTCGCGGATACAGCAGCCAAGCTTCCCAGTTATGTCCATCCGCCAGCAACTGAATTGAAGTTGCGATAATTCTTATATCAGCTTTTTTTCGCAATTGTGACTCAAGCCAGATCCACTGGGCCTCCCCGAGCATATCCTGTTCCGCTGACAGATCAGGTGAGTAGCGCCCGTGAGGTAAGGGAGTCGAAGACCGTTTAAGGGGTGATCGGAAGAAACGGGTATCA
Source organism: uncultured Pseudomonadales bacterium (assembly GCA_964548025.1). Lineage (GTDB taxonomy): Bacteria > Pseudomonadota > Gammaproteobacteria > Pseudomonadales > Azotimanducaceae > JAHRVQ01. The sequence goes on along the minus strand of CAZJRI010000022.1, from coordinate 46,488 downwards.
AGGAGAATAAACTGTACTCGTCTACCCTCGGGACCCGTGATCCGAGAAAAATATACGCCGTCTCGATCAGATCGCGGATCATCCGCTTCTATCGCCCAGACGTGCTTGTACAGCGATTGTGACAGGCGTTTGTGAGGCCAGTCTCGCCCCGCATCATTCAGGCCATAGTCGTGATCGTCCCAGGTGGTTAATAAGGGAACCTCGCTGCGCAGTAACTCAAAAGGTCTGGATTCAGCGAGTTTTCCATAGGCCTCCTTCAGGCTGCCAAGCTCTGGATCATCTGCTTCTGAGGCCGCATATACATTGTCTCCGATGTACAAAAATACGTCTGCTCCAGTGTCTTTGATCGTTGAGAAGATAGTGTCGTCCCTTGCTGGATTTGCACAGGAACCAAAGGCAATTCGCTGAATGACTTTCTTCTCTGACAGTTCAAGCGCGGACATTGGTTTTGCAGGTGAGAATTGATTTGGACTCGCTGCAAGCATCAGCGGCAGGGAAACAAGAACGACACTCATGAATTTTTTTATCATCAGACTTTGACCCGGGTGAATTAGGAAATACTTAGAGCAACAATACTAACAGTCCGATCCACCGGTTCAAGTTGCTGGCCAGATTCAGTACCCACCCAATGGCTATCATGCTAACTGCGAGACTCAGGGATTCATAAGTTTGCATCTTGATCTTCAAACAACCAAGATGAGTCGTCACAGGAAACTAATAAAGGCGGGGCATTATTGTGCATCGAATAATAACAACACTGTTTCTTTTGCAATTACCTTTCAACCTCTACGCCCAACCAGATATCGAGTGGCCAGCTTATGGCGGCGCGCCAGGTGGCGGGCACTATTCCACTGCCGTTGAAATCAACAAAAGAAACGTAAGTCGTCTCGAACTGGCATGGACTCATCGCTCGGGTGATTTTGTTGCAGGGAGCCAGTCTCTGACGGAAGAAATAACGGATGAGACCCTGACAACCCGCCCCACCTCGTTTATGAACACTCCGATAATGGTTCAGGACACTCTCTACTACTGCACACCTTTTAATCGGGTATTTGCACTGGATCCGAGCAGTGGTAAAGAGAGATGGGTATTTGACCCCGGTGTAAATATGAGTGAGGAGAGTATCACCAATTGTCGCGCCGTTAGCAGTTGGTTAGATCCAGAGCCGAAAGCAGAAACTTGTAGCCATCAGATTTTTCTCGGCACGCTTGATGCACGCCTTATTGCCCTGGACGGCACCACGGGAAAACGCTGCAGCAATTTTGGGAACAATGGCGAGGTCAGTCTTACCGAGGGATTAACCGACCATACAGCGATCGAATACAGTATTACGAGTGCGCCTGCAATTATTGGTGATCTCATTATCACGGGTGCATTTGTTCTGGACAGTAATCGGCCCGATGTGCCATCAGGCGTTGTACGAGCGTACAACATAAGAACCGGAGAGTTCGTCTGGGGCTGGAATCCGGTTCACCCGGATCATCCTCAGGTAGATGAAGACGGCAACTTCGTCCCCGGATCAACCAATGTCTGGTCGACTATCTCTGTCGACGAGAAGAGAGGGCTCGTTATCGTACCGACAGGTAATTCATCACCTGATTACTATGGCGGTGACCGTGGAGGCCATCTCGATTATTATTCGAGTTCAGTCGTGGCACTCAGCGCCAAAACCGGAGAAGTGGTCTGGCATTACCAGACCGTTCATCACGACATCTGGGATTATGACGTCCCTGCACAGCCCACCCTGGTGGATATCACCATCAAGGGCAAGACGCGACCGGCTGTCGTGCAGGTAACAAAAATGGGCATGACGTTTGTCCTCGATCGCGAAACCGGTCTACCACTCCACCCGGTTGAGGAACGTCCCGTACCCCAGACAGACGCCGTACCGGGAGAATATTTAAGTCCGACGCAACCTTTCCCGGTGAAACCCGAGCCGCTCCACCAGTTGGGTATGACGCCGGACGATGCCTGGGGACTTACCTTCTGGGACAGGGGGAGTTGCCGCGACAGGCTTGAGTCAATTACAACTGGGCCTATCTATACACCACCCAGTCTCAAGGGCACTGTTTTCTACCCTTCCAATCTTGGCGGGAATAACTGGGGTGCACCAGCCGTCGATCTCGACCGCCAGATTATGGTGACAAATACAAAACATCTGCCTATTGAGGTCAAACTCGCAAAACAGGCTGATTGTCCTGACAATTTGCCCTTTCCCCAGAAAGGATCCCCCTATTGCGTAATCATGACACCAATTCTTTCTTCATTCGGTGCGCCCTGTTCCAAGCCCCCCTGGGCAACACTGGATGCTATCGATCTGTCTACCGGTAAGATCCTCTGGCAAGTACCGCTGGGCACACTGGAAAAGATGATTCCCTGGCCGTTTTACCTGTTGTTTGATGGCGGTATGGAGATGGGTGGTCCGATGGTCACCAAGAGCGGGCTGATTTTTATTGCAGCAGCATCCGACGCTTATATACGGGCATTCGACATTGCCAATGGCGATGAACTCTGGAAAGCAGATCTGCCGACTACGGGAAATTCAGTCCCAATGACCTATACCCATAAAGGGAAGCAATTCGTCGTGACTACCGCTGGCGGACACTTCACCTCACCTCTGCCATCGGGTGATCATGTGCTGGCATTCAGGCTGCCAGACTGAGAGGTTATGGATTGTCTTTCATCGAAAAGGTGTACCGACTACGATCTGGTATCGAGAACTTAGCAAGGTTACTATTTCACGCAGTCCAGAAGTTCAGCAATCAGGAATCAAGTCATGGGGAACACCGAATACAAGATCATTGGCCAGCGACCCATCCGGGCAGATGGTGCCGACAAAGTAACCGGACAGGCCGGTTTCGGCGCAGACTTCTTTCTGCCCGGCATGTTATTCGGGAAGGTCCTCAGAAGCGAACATGCCCACGCCAGGATAATCAGCATTGACTACAGCGATGCATCAGCGCTTGACGGCGTAAAAGCTGTGGTGACAGCGAAAGATTTCCCACCCCTGCAACCAAGGGGTATCGGCGACATCGCACGGGATAATCTGGCAAACGAGAAAGCGCTCTATCATGGACACGGCGTTGCAGCAGTTGCTGCAACCAGCCTTGCAATTGCTGAACAGGCACTGGCACTAATTAAAGTTGAATACGAGGTTCTGGAACCGGTATTGACTCTGGATGACGCCATGCGTGATGACGCAGTCATACTGCATGATCATATTGTTACCCAGGGTATAGAACCGACACCCACCACACCTTCGAACGTATATACAAGGCAGGAACAGCGCGCCGGGGATATAGATCAGGGATTTGCCGAGGCCGACGAAATTGTAGAGAGAGAATTTTTAACACCGACAGTACACCAGGCCTATATTGAACCGCCAGCCTGTCTCGCAAAGTATAGTGACAAGGGCCAGTCAGTTCTCTGGAGTACGACCCAGGGGCATTTTCCATTGCGGGCTTCTGTCGCACGAATAGTGGGAATGGATCTCGCCAGCTTAAATGTCATTCCAACGGAAGTCGGTGGCGCATTTGGTGGTAAGACGGCAACCTATCAGGAAGCCCTTGCGATGATGTTATCAAAAGTCGCCGGGCGCCCGGTGAAGATGGTCATGACAAGAGAAGAAACATTTCGGGTTGCGGGCCCCGGTGCCGGTACCAGGTCAATAGTCAAAATTGGCGCAAAAAAAGATGGCACGATTACCGCCTTGTATGCTCACCTGATTTATGAATCCGGTGCTTTTCCTGCTGCACCCCTCGATGGAGGCATGAGATCAATTTTCTCGGCTTACGATGTCCCCAACGTTTATGTAGAGGGTTATGCCGTTGTTCTGAATAAACCAAAGATTCGTGCTTACCGTGGACCAGGTGCACCACAAGCTGCCTTTGCAGCAGAAAGCGTACTGAACGAACTTAGTGAAAGGATCGGCATGGATCCAATCGAACTTCGCCTGAAAAATGCCGTGAGCGAGGGGTCTACGACTGCCGTCGGCACTTTTAGACAAATAGGCATGATCGAATGCCTTGAGGCAGCAAGAGACTCAGCGCATTATCAATCTGAACTCAAATCAAATCAGGGGAGATCCGTCGCCCTTGGATTCTGGCGAAATGGTGCAGGTGTTTCGAGTGCTGCGGTACATATGAATTCAGATGGCACGGCATCTGTTGCAACCGGTTCATCCGACCTTTCGGGCACCCGGATTTCACTCGCCATGATAGCGGCGGAAGAACTGGGTATCCCTGTTAATCAGGTATCATCATTTGTCGCTGATACCGACTCCATCGGATTTACCGGGATGAGCGGCGGCAGTCGCACCATTAATGCGACCGGACATGCTGTTGTCGAAGCTACCCGGGACGCAATAGCTCAAATGAAACAGCGGGCAGCATCAGGGTGGAATATAACGGCAGACCAGATCGAATGGCAGGATGGTACGGCGATCAATCAGGTAAACGGTGAGGTTCTTACGTCCAAGGAAATCAACAGAAACGCACCTGAGACTGGCGGACCGATCACCGGTAATTACTCCCTTAATGCAACACCTGGTGTGGGACCGAGCTTCTCGGTTCATATCTGCGATGTTGAGGTGGACCCTGATACCGGGCACGTGGAAATCCTCCGCTACACGACTGTTCAGGATGCCGGAACAGCCGTTCACCGCAGTTCGGTTGAAGGGCAGATGCAGGGGGGTGCTGTACAGGGTATCGGTTGGGCCATGAACGAGGAGTATATCTTCGACAGCAAGGGTGTGCTGGAGAATCCTGGATTTCTGGATTATCGAATCCCACTGGCTTCAGACCTGCCGATGATTGAAACCATCGTTGTTGAGGTGCCCAATGATACGCATCCCTACGGGGTCAGGGGCGTGGGTGAAGCGCCAATCATTCCTCCGCTCGCGGCGGTCGCTTGCGCAGTCGGCAATGCCATCGGTAAACCCATAAATGAATTACCCTGCTCACCACCCAGGGTGCTGGCGGCTATACAAGCGGACTAGTCAGGTCACTTCGCCGGATTTGAGCTTTCGAAGATGATTAACAAAGCGCATCAGGACGTCATAACTCTGACAACCAACCACGTACAATTCAGAACTCACAAAAGTTGGAACGCCGCTCAACCCCAGAGATTGCGCCTTTTTCCAATCGTTATCCACTTTTTCACTGAAACGCCTGTCTGTTAATACCTCACGGGCTTCATCGCCATCCAAACCTGCTTGCTCAGCCAATTGAACAAGCACATCGACATCTGAAATGTTCAGGTTATCAACGAAATAGGCCCGATAGAGTATGTCGTGTAGTGGTTCCCCATTGTCTTTAGTATCCGCCCAGCTTCCAAGCTCCTGCGCCAGACGGCTATTGTAAGTCATGGTTCGCTCACCATAGGGAAGACCCTCCTGATCAGCAACAGATTTGATTTGCTGCTGGAAAGCTTGCACTTGCGACTCGCGCCCCTTGAACAGGTCTTTCAGCGACTTCCCTTCCATGGGCGTTTCGGGATGTAGCGGGAAAAAGGACCACGACACAGTGACATTTTCTTCCTGCCTTAGTTTTTCAATACTAACTGTACTGAGATAACACCAGGGTCAGACGTAATCGGTAAAGATTTCAATATGAACAGGTTCATTTAATTGCGCATTCATGGCTAAGCTCGATTGGGTTATGGCCACTCTCATTGAGTTGATTAAGCTTTCATCTTACACCCCGCATACCTGATCGGGCTAGCAGGAAGAAGCCAGATTGGTGGGCGACAGCCCTGACGATACCTTCCTGATATTGGAACAACATCTATTCGTGAAAAATTAATCTGATAAGCGCAGATCAGGCCCAAACTGCAATACTATGTGATTCATGTAAGAATGCCTGCACTGTTGCATAGTGATGTATTTGAAGTCGTGAATTCAGGACTCCGCTGGTATCTGACCAGCACCGCTTTCTTCCTGGTCCCAGGAGGCATTCATCAGGTTCTATTTCCCTGGCTGGTTGCGGTTTATCTCGTTGAGTCGCCGGTCCGGGTGGGTATCGCCCAGATGGCAGGTCAGCTACCTATGCTGTTCCTGCTGCTGTGGGGGGGATTGGTGGGTGATCGATATGATCAGAGGCGACTTCTTATCGTCCTGCACCTCATTATGGTGATACCTCCCGTCATTATGGTCTTTATAATCGGAGCGGATCTTCTGATCTATGAGCTTCTTGTGGCCTGGGCGATCTTTGGCGGTATTCTGGGCGCATTCGTCCAACCAGCAAGGGATGCACTCCTAAACAGGGTAGCGGGTGACGATATCCAGCGGGTTGTGACACTGGTGATTGGCGTTCAGTTCGGCATCCAGATTGTCGGTTTTGCCATGGGATCAATGGCTGACAAATCCGGCCCCATAGTTTTATTGTTAACACAATCCGGGTTCATGCTGGCTGCGGTACTCACCACAATGAAATTACCCAAAACACCCCCTGTTAGTACTGATTCATCATCCCAGCGCAGCGCCATAAAGGATATCACTGAAGGTTTATCCATCGCCTGGAAATCTGAAATTATCAGGCCGGCCATTGTCCTGACCTTCGCGGTAGGTTTGTTTTTTGTCGGTGCTTATATGGTGATTCTCCCCCTGATGGTCAGAGATATCTACGACGGTGGTGCACCGGGTATTGCCGGTGCATTCGCAGCAAATATGCTGGGAACCTGCACCGTCATTATTTTCCTTATGCGCTTCGGTGGTCTGGCGAGACCAGGCAGAGCATTGGTCCTGGTTGGCTTTGTCAGTAGCTGCGTCTTGTCCCTCCTGCACCTCGAATTACCGGAGTGGGGGTTTTATACGATCCTCTACTTCTGGGGTATGTGTGGTGGCATCAGCATGACCATGAGCAGGGCTATCGTTCAGGAATCATCACCAGCCACCCACAGAGCCCGAATCATGTCAGTCTACTCCCTCGGTATGATGGGTGGGATGCCTATTGGCTCTCTTCTGCTTGGCTGGTGTGTCGAACTGCTGGGGGCCCGAAATGCGGTGTTGATACCGGCAATCGGATTTGCCTGCACGCTGGTTTATCTCATAT
>CAZJRI010000022.1:14580-39429 GCA_964548025.1 uncultured Pseudomonadales bacterium | reverse complement strand
GTGGCATATCAGGCGGGCGCAACCCGAGATCCAGTCGGAGAAGTAAAATCAGTTACCGGCTTTTCGGTCGGCTATATCAGGGCATCGGTGAGTCACCTCTCAGGCCAGACCGCCTGATCCGTTCCGGGCTCTACCGATGGCCTGCTCCACCCTACCCTGGTGGATGAAAATTCGGCAGCATGAGGCATTGATCTCAACTCACCATATCCCGAAGGATAGGTTTTAAGTGCATCTTTCAAACGCCGTCCCGGTGACGCGTCACCAAACTCCTTTCTGCCAAGATTTCTCAACCATACTGCCGTCTGTAGTAAAGATATTCTAATATGCCAGCTACCACCCTCAGTCGCTCTCTTAAGCATCGCTGCCTGGGCGGCATACGCCATTAAGAATCCTGATGCATAGTCGAGAATCTGCACAGGCATGGGTTTGGGCGTTTCACTCCCTGCTGCAACTGCCTCTGCATGATTGAATCCTGTCGCAGTCTGTACCAGTGAATCAAAACCCCTTCTGCCTGACCAGGGACCCTCGTGGCTATATGCGCTGAGTGATACATAAATTAGGCCAGGGTGATTGGCGGCTAGCTCTTCGGCACCAAAGCCCAGCGAGTCCAGTCCGCCCGGCCTATAACCTTGCACCAGGACATCCGCATCGGCTATCAGATTGTGCAGTTGTCGCTTGCCGTCTTCAGTTTCAAGGTCGACAAGGGCAGAGAGCTTCCCCCTGCTGGTATCAATGATTGATTCTATATTTGGCAGCCTGGGTGAGTTTAACAACATCACATCTGCGCCGTAGGCAGCAAGCGTCCTCCCGCAAACCGGCCCGGCGAGTATCCGGGTCAGATCCAATACTCGAATACCTGTGAGCGGTTGTGATTCTGAAGAAATTGCCGTCAAAGGCACGGGATCGGATTCGGCGATTTTCTCCATTGTCAGGAGCGGTAGTTCGGCAACGGCCAGCGACTGAGGGTGGCGATCCCACTCCTCAAATGAACGCACACTGGCTACAACCAATCCCTTCTCCGCTGCCGTCTCCTCAAGATCCTCGGCTCGCCAGTCAGCCAGTTCGGACTGGACCATGGCTTTCTCGGTTTTATCGCCTGTGGGCAAATCCAGAATCTTGAGAACGCCATCCCTGTGATGATCAAAGTTAGCATGAATGCGCACATGACCTTCTTTGCAAGGATACAAACCGGAAATCTTTGCCCAGGCATTGGGCGTTTCTCCATCGATGGTGAAGTAGCCGGTGCATTCCAGCTCTGCCTTATCCAGGGCAACCGAGATTCGTTGACTCTGCCCGGTTCTCCGATGCCACACTTCAGCAGCAGCAAGGGCGGCTGAAGCAATGCTGCACTGCGCTGCCAGACCGACGTTAAAAGAACTTGGGAAAATCTCATCTGTATCATGCAGATCTGCATAATCCAGTGCTGTCTCCGGCATGCCCCCAAGTTGCCAGATGCCTTTCAGGATTTTTTTCGGGTCGGGCATCAGCGATGCTCCCTTAAATGCTACCTAACAACCTTTCTAACCCGCATCGCTTTTATTTCCTCCGTGGTATAGCCGGATTCCTCCAGCACCTCAAAGGTATGTTCGCCCAGTTCCGGTGAGTGTCTGTTTAGTCCTGCCGGTGTCTCACTGAATCGACCGGGTGGCCTGGCCTGTCGCATGGCACCGGCAATGGGATGATCGAATTCCCAGAGCGATTCCATTGCAACAACCTGCGGGTCCTTAATAACCTCATCGCGCGCGTTGACATTTGCAAAGGGTACCTGGTTCTTTTCAAAGCGCTGCAATAATTCAGCAGTTGTGAATCGCTCATAGGCCTCGTTCAGTACTATGTTAAGCGCGTCCATATCAACACCTGTTTCCGTATAGAAGCTTTCGTCTTCCAGCAGGTTGGGGAGTTCCAGCGAACTGAACAGACCTTGCCATTCGTCGCTCTGCACGGGCATGGTGCAGATGTATCCATCTGAAGTTTTCCGAATAAAATGCGCATGGGTAAGCGGTACCATCGGGGGTACGTCGTCACCGACGAAAGTATAATTCAGCATGGTATCCGGCCACAGAAAAAACAGTGCCGATTCAAGCATTGAAACATCCAGACGTTGACCTTTACCGGTGCGTTCTCTGGCAACCAGTGCTGAACTTATTACCTGGGCAGCGGTTATTGATGTCAATTTGTCACAGACCAGAGAGTTAACCAGAACAGGCCGCTCTGTTTTCGGGTCTGCCTGCAATGAACCAACCCCCGAGATGGCTTGAATTATTGCGTCATAAACCCGACGACCAGCATAGGGTCCGGAATGACCAACACCGTTGATAGACGCATAAATCAGACGTTCATTGATTTTTCTCGCGGACTCGTAATCAAAACCCAATCGCTCCATGACTCCCGGGCGAAAATTCTCAACCAGCACATCTGCTTCTGCGATGAGTTTTTTAAGTACCTGCTTGCCATCATCGGTTTTTATATCGATCACGACAGATCGCTTGTTACGATTCATCATGGCAAAAGCACCGCCGACCCCATTTCGCTGAACACCTGCAGGTGTTCTCATCCAGTCGCCTTCCGGGGATTCAACCTTGATAACATCCGCACCCTGGTCACCCAGGATTGAGGTACAGATGGGACCCGAATATATAGTTGTCAGGTCAATTATCCGGATGCCGTCAAGTGATCCAGGCATGTTGCAATCTCCATTTATTTTGAGCTTAAAGAATAAACTACCTGAGAACCCATTCTCAATGGCAGCCATTCATAATTCTTCCACCTATGTTTTCAGCTATCCAACCAAATTAGCGGTCAGAAAAAGTTTTCGCTTGCAGCCAGCAGAAGTCCAGGGTCACCTTGGTCGCTTGAATTCACGCCGGTTTTAGTAAAAGGTCAATCCGATTGGGTACCTCAAACACAAACCCCTCGTTAGATTCATATTTTTGAAACCGGGCTTTAACTTCACCCAGCGTGGCATCGTTTAACTGGTGATCTGTATGTGTTGCATTGAGCATACCGGCCTCAAACTGCTCAAAGGACTCAAGTCTCATCCTGTTTTTAAAGAAGTACTCTTCCTTCAGATCGAAGACATGATTGTCGATAGCTCTTTCAACGGCATTAAACGCTTCTCGTCGAACCACTTCTTCATCGTGAAAGAGTCTCATAATCTCGTTGAAAGCCCCGGCAAAGACAGGTTCTGAAATATACGCAAAGCCGCCAGGTTTGAGTACTCGGCAGATCTCCCGCAGAGCCTGATCCAGGCAATCGCCTGGCACGTGATGCAGGGATTTAAACATCATGACAACATCAAAGCTGCTGTCATTGGCCTGGATATCTTCGGCGCCGTAGGATTGAAATTCAACTTTTGGCAGATCGGTAATTCGAAGATTCTTTTCGTGCTGAATTGCGTCTATTTCAACAGCCGTAATATTCGCCACAGCGGTGCGCTCTGCAATGGCCCTGGTTTTATCTGCTGCGCCACAGCCTAATTCGAGGACCCTGGCCGCATCAAGCGGCAGCATCCGCTCTATCACATCCAGTTCCTTCTCGATCAACTGATCTGCAGGGCCAGTAAGATTCATACGCCCGTTATTCTGTAGTGATGATGTCAATTCTTGCCTCTTGGGTTTGATGCGTTGCCGAAATTGTCAGATTAACATATCAGTCATCCAGACTTTCAACCCGCAAGTTGTATTTAGTTTTTAAGCAGGTCATGATCGACTCAGTTGAATTGAGAGGAATCCGGTAATGGCAAGTGATGAGATGAGAGCGGTAATCGAAATGATGCGCAGCCAGCAAGGCATTGCGGACGAAGGTCTGAGTCTTGAGGAACGTCGCGCAGGCATGGAGGAGATGCAGGCTGGTATTCCGATGCCGGACGATATCACCACAACGGAAGTGGATATCGCAGGCATTCCGGGTCTTTGGGTTGAGGCACCTGGTGCCCGGGACAATGCCTACATTGTCTATTATCACGGCGGCGGATATGTGATGGGGTCACTTTCAACACATAAAGAATTGATGGGTCGACTATCCCGCGCATGTAGCGCCAGGGTACTTGGCGTAGACTATCGACTGGCACCCGAGCATATATATCCAGCGGCTGTCGAGGATGGTGTAGCGAGCTATGAATGGCTCCTTGCCCAGGACGTAGATCCGGCTAATGTCATGCTTGCAGGTGATTCTGCTGGTGGTGGCCTGACCCTGGCCACACTGCTTTCAGTCAAAAACAAAGGCGGGCATCTGCCTGCTGGCGGGATTTTATTTTCCCCCTGGACAGATCTCACAGCCTCGGGTGACAGCGCGACTACCAGGGCGGAAGCTGATCCGATGATTACGCTGCCAGCACTGCTGGAAATCGCAAAGACCTACTACGCAGACGCGAATCCAACCGATCCATTGATCTCACCGGTATTTGCTGACTTAAGTGGCCTGCCACCCTTATTGATTCAGGTAGGAGACGCAGAGGTACTGCTGGATGATGCATCCCGGCTTGCTGACAATGCAAAAGCGAATGGTGTATCCGCCCAATACCAGGTCTGGGACGAGGCCTTTCATGTATTCCAGGCCATGCCCCAGTTACCGGAATCGACAGAAGCGCTTCAGAAGGTCGCCCGCTTCTACTCGGATATTGTTAGCTAACTCCAGCCTTAAGAGCAGCCTTAAGGTCGATACCAGATCGGTGAAGACCAGGCTCTGTCCTGAATCGTCGCGTGCATATCAGGTCGGGGTGCAACACCTGCGCGTATGGCATCCCATGTAGACCAGCGGCACTTTGGATTTTCGAGCACCCGGACATAGTAGAAAGCTCTCTGGGCAGGATTGAAGTCCTTATCCTGCCAGTATGTCATCAATTCAGCTGAACCCTTGTTGGCGGTGACAGAACAATCACCTAGATTAACCGCAGCACCATTATCCGGGCAGCGTTGCGTCGCCGGGTCTACCACGCCACCGTCTGAGCAGGCGACATCGATCACAGCCTCCTGTGCTTCGCCATCTTCAACCCATCCCTTGATTATCTGAAGTCGCTGAAGAGAAACGCTATCAGCGTCACGCATCGCCCACAAAAAGAAACCGGGTGCCTCATCTCCCTTCCTTGCCAGATCACCGCCCATGGGGACGCCGTTCTGGTAGGCGAGTTCTATGGAATTTTTCGACGTGGGCAGGTTTTCATCGATATCATAACCGGCAAAAAACCTCAGCTTTATATGAGGTCCGCTTGTGCTGAAGGTTTCCTTTCTGCGAAAAGCGTCGAATATGGCATCGCGGGTATTAGATTCTGCCCACACTGCTGCCAGCCCCGATGCACCCCAGTATTGTGAGGCGGGGTCAGCATATTTAGGATCTTCGGGATCAGAGTTAGGTAACGGCACAGAACCTCGCCGAAACGGCTCGATATCAAGCACACCCGTTTTGCTCCAGTAATTGTCCTCCTCAAAAGAACCGGCTGCATTATGGGTATCGGACGAACCGATTACTCCAAAGCGATAGGGGTTTACCCCGCTCTCTTCTTCCATCTGCAGACCGTTCAGATATGCCTCCCGGGTATAACTGCCCTCTGGTCTCGATTTAAGCTGGCTGGCAATTCGATACGGCATTATTTCAAAATCCGCCCATTCATCGTTGGTCGACAACAGCGGATGTGTATCGGATGTACCTTTGACCTGAGTATTCTCTACAAGGGGTTCATTGCGCATACGCTGGTCAGCATATGCAGCGTCAATAGGTTCACCTGCCCAGTTGGTCTTTTGAAACATCCAGCCATCAGAGCCATTTGAATTGTGAGGAATGGAAAGAACTTCCATCCCCTGGCCGCGTATATCGTCCATCCATGACCACAAGTCCTCTGGATTCAGGGAATCAAAGCGAGAGAAGGGTTCTGCAGGATAGGCGCTACTTCGAAAAATCACATTTCTATGCAGGTTCTGGGCTTGCGGCCCCGAACTGGTGTACTCATAACCGATAAATGCTGTGAAATTACCCGGGTCATTGTGACGTTCTGCAGCCTCGGCAATCTTCTTCCAGGCACTGCGCATCACCTCCCGGTCGTCGAGATCATTCTCGGCTCCTTCTGATGCAAGACGCCCCAGGTAGCCAAGTATCGCCTGAAATGCAGCACCGGAACCAGCAACATTGGTGGCTCCCCTGACCGCATCTGCAACTGAATGATCACTGTACTTGTTGCCAGGTTCTGCGATGGTACTCATCATCCCGAGCAGGAACCCATGGTCGGAAACTGCCAGAAAATCCAGCGGTTTCTTCATCTTCATCTGAAAACCGGATACGTGCTCAATCCCTGCACCCTTGGCGAATTCATAGGCATCATCCGGGGTACGGCGAGTACCAAAGAGAAAAGCATCGAACGAAAACTTGGTATGAACATGCAGGTCACCGAAATAGGCATTGCGTAGCGGATTTGACGCGATGCCCGCTTTAGTGGCTGGAGCCGCAGCCTGTTTCTCTTCCCCTGCCTGCTTCTCTTCTTTTGATTCCTGTGCGCACCCCATTGCAAGCAGCACCGCCGCTATCCACCACAATGACTTTATATGTCTGACCATAGCCCTCTCCTGGTTCATTATTGGTTTTATGGCTACCATAGCGTTTTTTTCGCAAATATGTCAGGGCGTGAGTAGTGAATTATACTCTGGCAAATCGCAGCCGATTGGCATTGGTTACAACTGTCACAGATGACATTGCCATTGCCAATCCGGCAAAAGCCGGGTTTATCAGCATCGGGTAAAACACACCGGCTGCGATAGGTATTAAGATGATATTGTATGCGAAAGCACCGAACAGATTCTGGTAGATATTGCGCATTGTGAGTTTTGAAACCCTGATCGCACTAACAACTCTGGTAAGCTGATTGCCTACAATGGCTATATCTGCACTCTCAATCGCAATATCAGTGCCACTGCCCATCGCAAAGCCAACATCGGCAATACCCAGCGCCGGTGCGTCGTTGATCCCGTCACCCACCATTGCAACTTTTTCTCCGTTTTTCTGCAATGCCTTTATCTTTGATAATTTTTCTTCAGGAGACATTTCAGATTCAAAGTCATCGACACCCAGTTGGCCGGCTACTTTGCTGACGCTGGATGGATTGTCACCAGACAGAATAATGATACTAATACCCATACTCTGGAGATCACGGATCGCTGATTTCGAATCAGATTTAATCTGGTCATCAAGCACAATGCTGCCAAGCAGCTTACCCGCTTCAGAAATATAAATTGTTGTTTCTGATTCACCACTGCCGGTATTCGTCAGGGACAGGTATTTTGCATTGCCAACTTTTATGTCCTTGCCATCCAATGTTGCCGAAACACCACCCCCTGGTGAAATCTCAAAGTCGGTCACATTAGCCCTTGAGATATCCTTCTCCAAGCAGTAGCGATTGATTGCCAGGGCCAACGGATGCTCTGATAAGTATTCCAGACTGTAGGCGAGTTCAAGTAATTTGCCGCGATTGGACTCATCGATAGGTAAAACATCGGTGACAACGGGTTTGCCTTCGGTGATGGTGCCGGTTTTATCCAGAATTATTGTCTTGATTCCCGCTGCCGCCTGCAGCGCATCACTGTTTCGTATCAGCAGTCCATCATTCGCTCCCCGACTGATCCCAACCATCACTGACATGGGAATTGCCAACCCCAACGCGCACGGACAGGCGACGATCAAAACCGACATGGCCGTAATCGTGACCAGGCTTAGTGAACCCTCACTCGCAATCCAGCCCCAGTAAACAACACATGCCACTGCCACCAGCAAGACAAGGGGAACAAAAACCGCTGCAATCGAATCGGTGAGTCTGGCTATTGGCGGTTTTGAATTTTGAGCATTCTTGACCATATCGATCATACGGGCGAGTGTCGTCTCACCACCCACCTGTTCTGCCTGCATGGTAAAACTGCCGAACAAATTGATGGTCCCTGCACTCACTGCATCACCTGACTGTTTATCAACCGGTATTGACTCACCGCTTAACATCGATTCGTCAATATTTGAATTCCCCTCTATGATCCTGCCATCGACTGGAATCCGGTCTCCCGGCTTTACTCGGAGTTGGTTGCCGACAACTACTTCAGATAACGGCGCGGGTACTTCTTCGTTGTCTACAATAAGCAGCACGTTATCGGGTGACAGATTCAACAATTTCTCGATTGCGGAAGATGCCTTACCCCGTGCATTCATCTCCAGACTCTTGCCCAGATTCACGAAACCGATGATAAATAGTGCAGCCTCGAAGAAGAGATGGCGACTGTCTTCCGGAACAATAGACGGCATCAGCAAAACCAGCATCGAATAAATCCACGCGGTACCTGTACCCAAAGCGATCAGCGTATCCATCGTGGTGGTGAAGTAGGTCATCGAATGCCAGGCATTGCGGTAGAAGTGCCCGCCTGATACAAACATCACCACCAATACCAGTACCCCCGTCACCATCCAGAAAATCTGGTTTTCTATAGATGGAAGCGCGCCAGCCAGCATGCCACCCATAAGTACAGAACCACCCAAAAGTGCCAACCCTGAACGCAACACGCCGAGTCTAAATTGACTTTTGTTGAATGCCTCCTTTTCGGCAGCCGTCTGATGTTCAACTGCGGCAGCCTCATAACCAACTTTCTGAACGGCTGCAACCAGAGGTTCAATACTGCCAGTTGCTTTAACGAAAGCAGTCTCGTCGGCAAAATTGACCACCGCGCTGTTAACACCCGGTACATTCAAAAGACTACGTTCTACAGTCGCGACACAACTCGCACAGGACATGCCTTTGATTTGCAGGTGATGGGAATTCTCCTTTAACCCGCTTGCCGGGGATTCGTCTGATTCTTCTTCTGAACCTGATTGGGCCGCTCCGGTTGAGTCTAGCTCGGGCTCTTCTTCTGAAACAACATAGCCAAGATCGTCTATGGTCTTAACCAGCGATTTCAGATCGGCAGTCCCGGAAATACTGGCGATACCTGATTCCAATTCAACATCAACGTCTTCGACACCTTGAACCTCACTGAGCTTTTTTTCTACTTTGGCCACGCAGTTCATGCAGTGCATGCCAATGACCGGTAGTACTATCTTTTCTGAAAGGGATATCGATCTTAGAGAATAACCTGCATCAGAGACTTCCTTCTCGTAGTCAGCAGGTGAGATCCATGCATTGGTCGTAACATGGGTGATGCCGGAATCGGCATCAATATCGATCACCGTGGCGCCAATGTTCTTAAGTGCGCCGGATACCCGTGATGCGCAGTGATCACAGGTCATGTTGTCAATTTGCAGGGTTAAATTGTTTGCTAATTGTTCACTCATCGGCTGATCGTTTTGTTTCTCCAGATAATAACCAGTCGAGCAATGCCTGGTTACTGGACTGCCCTTTCGTTTCGAGCCGGGACTGCTCTACATTCAGAATGTATCCTCTTCCACATTGAGTTACATTCACAATACTAGTTGCTCTAGTATTCGGTACTACCACCTAATACTAAAGATTGAAGTACCTACAGGGTAAAGCGACTGTTCTGTGATGATATCGGCAGCCGACCAAGCACTTCCATTAACTAAGCACTCCCATTAGCTAAGCACTCCCATTAATAACGAATGCTTATACTCTAGCCTGCTCAAAACTGATCGCTGAATACTTCCTCATTGAATCCTACGATAATAGTCTTACCGACCCTCATCGTTGGTGCACGCAAATTACCCGTTGGACCGAGTGTTGCCTCGACAGCATCTTTTGAAACTGATTTTGCAACAGAAAACTCGCGCACCTTCTTGCCCTTTATGGCAATCAGCTTTGAGGCATCCTTCAGCAATTTCCTGGCATCGGCTGCCTGAAGTTTTTTCGACGCAGGTGTGGTGTCTTTAATTTCTATCTGACTGGCTTCCAAAAACGTGGATGCTTTTTTACAGCCAGTTCAGCCATTACGAAAATAATACCAATCTACTTTCTTTGCCATTCGCCTGTTTCCTCCTATGACACGCAGAGTTGAAGACTACGAAATGAACATGTGGGAATCAACTCATATAACCACACAAGATTCGCTTTCTGCTTGAATCCTTTCTGATTCAACTGGCTCATACCAGATAGGTAACGTAATCGTCAGTTGTAATGGTGAGATTTTAGAAGGGATTTGTTTGAGTGCATACACGAGGCTCGAAATGGCACTTACTTGAAGTTCTTTGAGTAAGTGCCATTCCTCTCTGAGTCTACTTGCCGTGAAAAACCGGCTCGCGCTTTTCAACAAAAGCCTTGGTCGCTTCCCTGTGATCCTCAGTCTGACCACAATGAATGTGGTGAGTCGCCTCAAGATCCATGCAATCATCTACATCGCCAACCATCGCTCGATTCAGGTTCTCCTTCATGTAGCGATAGGCGACAGTGGGGCCATTCGCCAGCCTTTGGGCGATTTCCATCGTCTTTTCCTGGAGTTCTTCCGGTTCACAGACCCAATTAACGAGACCAAGAGACAGCGCTTCCTCCGCACTGACCCGATCAGACAGGTAAAACAATTCTCTTGCCTTGGCAGATCCGATGAGCTGGCTCATAAAATAGGTACCGCCATAGTCACCGGAGAATCCGACCCGTGCAAAAGCTGTGGTCATAATGGCATTGCTCGCCATAATCCTCAGATCGCAGGCAAGCGCCATGGACAATCCTGCACCTGCTGCTGCGCCAGGTAGTGATGCAAGCGTGGGTTTGGGTATCTTGTATAATTTGCCAGACGTTCCCCGCTGGGTCACCCGCTGCTCATGAATGGCTGCATCGATAGTTCGTGGACCTACAGTGCCATCCCCGGAAGCTGCCATTCCTTTGACATCGCCGCCTGCACAGAAGCCTTTTCCTGCACCTGTTAGCACGATACATTTTACATCCGGATCAATTTCAGCGTCTGCAAGCGTTTTTTCAAGTGCGCTCGTCATCGCATTTGACATTGCGTTTCGTGCTTCTGGCCGGTTAAGTGTAAGAATGGCAACACCATCCTTAACCTCTGCGAGCAGATCATCTGTGCCTGTATCTATGGCTTTGTCTGTCATTTGGTTTCTCCTTGTAACTTTCATTCATGTATTTAAAAACTAACTACTTTTTTACCCCGAAGCAACCAACGGTGATTCGCTAATCATCTTCGGGCAATCGCATTCATTCCAATTTTCACGCCTTGCGGTAATCAACTGTTAACCATTCTTCCGGACGCATTCTAATGACGACTGATCCCGCCTCAGATGATGCATCCGCGTACTGGTTTCCCTGTACCTCTCCCAGATATCTAATAGCCATGGGTCTGATATCCCTGTCCAGTTCAACCGGATCACGGGATTCGATAGGACCCTCGATGCTGACATATTGATAGGGCGCCTGTTCACTCTGTACAACCATTGAAATTCGGTCTCCAACATTCATAATCTGCCCCTTCCTGGATTCCGCACCGGTTGAAAACCAGACAACCCCATCTTCATACATATACCAGATAGGCGCAGACAATGGACCCTCCCCCTGTCGGTTGGCGCTGACGACGCCAACGTGCAAATCCGCAAGAAATTTCTCTCGTTCAGCTCTGGTCATTGCTAGGGACATGGTATTTACCTGCCAATTTATTTGAGGGACCTCATCATAAAGAAAAACCGGGCAACTTTTGAACTGTTTCTGTAATGAATTTGCTTCAGAATTCCAGATCGTCAAGTCAACAACCTTCAATTCCCTCAAAAAAAACATATCTCATATTCAGCCCTTCAAAATTCCTGCAGGATCACTGTATTATTCATTTCCCGGCTGATCAGCCAGTATGACGATTAGGAGATTTTGAGAATGATTGGATATGTAACTATTGGCACCAATGATATGGAGAAAGCGAAGGCTTTTTATACCGAACTGCTCGAACCACTGGGTGCCAAGTTGCTCATGGATATGGGCAGAATAGCCTTCGTCGGTGCTGGAATGGATCAGCCAATGCTGGCTCTTTGTACTCCCTATGATGAGCAGGCTCCCTCACCTGGTAACGGCAACATGCTGGCATTTCCTGCCGGTTCTCGAGAAAACGTAGACAAGTTATACGCGAAAGCCATTGAACTCGGTGCGACCGATGAAGGTGAACCTGGTGAAAGAATGCCGACATTTTATGGTGCCTATTTCAGGGATCCTGACGGCAATAAAGCAGTATTTTTCCAGATGGGGTAAAAGAACTGAGCTCAGGATAGTCGGCAACGACTATCCTGAGAGGAGAACGTTCTGCCGATCGCGTTCACCTGTTCTGCTCAGCTACAGATCCAGTTTCTGCTCATCGTGAGCAATAAGCGCAGAATCATCAGGATAATCTCCCAGATCATCTGCATCCACTATCCAGGGATCCAGGCACACCCTGTCTTCAACACATGGGTCGGTAAGCGCTTCAAGGAAGGAAACCAGCGCCGAGACGTCAGCATCTCTTAGCCTCGGCCCCCGACCGGGTCGATTGCGGCCATCTCCCGGGCGAAAATCAGGATTAGCATCAGGTCGCTCTCTGAGAGGGGGACGGGCTCTCGGTGGTCGTCCTTCAATCGGTCCAATCCCGGGTGGTCGGTCTCCATCGGCGACAAATTCCGGAGGTGGATCTTCTCGAAGTGGTCTTCCCTCAGGCGGCCCCCCCTGAGGCGGTCCCCGAAACCGATCATTGTTACGAATCTCATCCAGTGCCAGCATCGAATTGCTGAATGCATCCGGGAATAGATTCTCACAGACCCCGCCGCTCGCATCGACAATGCGCTCAATCTGCGGCAACCGGCAAAATGGCGCTTCAGTATCCGCAAATGGCACATCATCCTGCTCACCGAATAATTCAGCTACCGACCGACGAGGGTTGTCGTAATGGTGCACTACTTCTTCCAGCGTCTGGTACAAACCCGCATGACCAAAGGGCGCTGTCACTGCCACATTCATCAGGCTGGGCGTTCTAAACCGATAACGATCCCTTTCTCTTCCGCTGACTGATTCGCGTCCCAGATCATTTGAAATCTGAGGAAAACCAACAGCATGGTGCCTGCCATCTGAAAATAAATCTCCCGAATGACACCTGTTGCAAGCTGCTCCTCCCTGTCTTCTTGATGTGAAGAACAAAACAGCACCTCTTTTTTGCTGGTCTGATAATGCATCGTCATCTCCTTCTACGAAGGCCTTCCAGGGGGAGTCAATGAAAACCATGGAACGCTCGTATTCACCAATTGCCTCCGCAATTCTGTCAAAGGTTATTTCACTATCGCCAAAAGCTTCCTCGAATAGCGCTGACCAGTTTCCATTCTCATCGTGGAAGCGTTCTGCCAGTCGAGTACGCAGAATCTGATTATCTTCGCCGGTTAGAAAATCGCCCCGCATTTCATCGCCCGAGGTCACGGGAAATCTTGCCTGTGCCGCGGCCAGAGAAGTACCTGGGGGAAGCGTGTCATCAACTTCATTAAATCCGTCAGAGTCCGGGGTTGTAATCGCGAAAGTGGCTTCATCGACGCCAGGTTCATTATCAATTCGCACACGCGCAACTCTTGAATCCCAGAACAATCCCCTGTCCCACATGCCTAAATTGAAAACGGACTGTGAATTTCTTGGCACCTCAGGCAGACCACCTGCAACCTCGGGATGTCTGCCAGGGCCCAACAAAGCGGGATCTGAAATATTCTGCGCATCTACCGCATGAATCCCAATAGAGAGGGAGATAGCGTCGGCACCACCGAGTACGGGGTGATGGCAACTGACACATGCCGTGTCCTGCTCACCACCCAGGTGGGTACTGAAGAAAAGGAGTTTTCCGAGGGATGCAACAGGAGAGGAGATTTCCGGCAGGTCCCTGTCTGTCGAAGGATCGCCGCTCAAATTCTCCCGATCGATTATCGATCTTAATCTCTCATTCTGGGTAAGAAACGGCGGTGGCCTGTCTGAATCATTTCGCCGTCGAGGATTATTCGGAGTAAATCCAGGCCGTCCTTCTCGAGGTCTGAATTCACCATTTTCTGAATCGATACGATCCTGGCCCGGTCGGTCTCTGTTCACCAGATTCAGATCTGGAGGTCGCTCCGGATTATTTTCAGCAGCCTGGATGCTACCGGCGACTAACGAGATAAATACTATCGCTGTAAGGAAGTTCTTCATTATTTTCATGTTTTTTGTCCTGTATGACGGTTACAGGAATCAGCTTATTTGGTGAATGTTCAACAAATAGGGCCCGAATGTGAAAACAATGTGCAAATCACTCAATTCTTGTGGAGCAGTTCACATTTCATGGTTAGGCTATGTCTGACATCACGATTCAATGCACATATGCGGATACAGACGAAGGTATTCCTAACAATATTGCTAAGCTCTATAGCGCTCGCACTGGGCATGACGCAGTTGGTGCAGTGGAGTATTGATCAGGGATTGGTTGAATACAGCAATCAGAAACAGGCTGCCGAGTATCAGCCAATCGCCGAAGCCCTTGTTGACTACTATGAGCGCGACGGCAACTGGGGCAATCTAGGGGGAAGGAGATTTGACGATCTTGTTCGAGAATTCAGGCCGGAAGATCCTCGTCCAAGACACGAACCTCCTCCTCGCAGAAGAGATGGCAGACCGCCACGGCGCCAGGGTCGGGGTGACAATCCGAGACGACCGCCACCGCCAGGGCGTCCGGACGACAGACCTCCACCCCAGCCACTTACCCTCCTTGACACGACAAGTGGGCACATCGCTGGCGCAAGGCGAAATATTGAGGATCTGGAGAAGATAAAACTCATGAGTAATGGAGAGTTGATCGGCTTTTTGGCCTTCCCGGGAAATGAGCGTCTTGCAGACGACTTCGAACTGCAATTTGTTGAGCAGCAACGAGAATCGCTGATAGTTGTGAGTCTTGTTGTAATCGCATTGGCAGCAGTCTCTGCCTTTCTATTTGCACCAACCATTGTGAAACCCATCAAGCGAATAGCAGCGAGTTCCCACGAGCTGACAAATGGTAATTACAGCATTGTTCTTGACGAAAACAGGTCAGACGAAATTGGTGACCTCTCAAAGGATATCAATCAACTTACCCGAACGCTTGAGAAAAACGAGACTCTTCGACAAAGATGGCTCGCAGATACTTCCCACGAACTCCGGACTCCCCTTGCCATCATAAAAGGGGAAATAGAAGCAATGCTGGACGGTGTCAGACCCATAGGACGAGACCAGTTGGCATCGTTGGCACAGGAAGTTAATCAACTCCACAAACTCATTAATGATCTGACCGATCTCAGCAATGCCGACATCGGTGGCCTGCGTTTCCGCAAGCAAATGCTGGATCTGAACGATCTTGTAAGTGATAAGGCACAACGAATAGAGACTCTCTGTACTGATGCTGGATTAACCCTTCAGTACAATCCCGGATCTGATGAAATAAACATCTGGGCTGACGAGTTGCGAATGAACCAGATGCTGGACAATCTGATCGCCAACTGCTGTAAGTATACCGATAGCCCAGGTGAAGTTCGTATTAGCATTAATCGCGAGAAAACATCTGCCAGCCTAGTTATCGAGGACTCAGGTCCGGGGGTTCCTGAAGAATCTATCCCAAGGCTATTCGACTACCTCTACAGAGTAGAATCATCCAGAAATCGGAAAACCGGCGGAAGCGGCCTGGGACTGGCGATTGCAGCCCGAATCGTTGAGGGTCATGATGGGACAATAGCCGCCAATCCCTCTCAACTGGGTGGTCTGGCGATCACTGTCCACATTCCGCTGATGGCCAACGAAAATGTCTGAACCACAAGTATTAATCGTCGAAGATGAATTGAAGCTGGCAAGACTCCTGGCGGATTACTTTATGCAGGACAACTACAACGTTCATATCATCACCCACGGCGATGAGGTGGTAAAGTGGCTCAAAAACAACGAACCCTCTGCTGTATTGTTAGATATCATGCTCCCTGGCAAAGACGGCTTAACCCTGTGCAGAGAGATCCGTGAGTTTTCCCAGGTTCCCATACTTATGGTTACGGCTCGCGTGGATGAGATTGACAGACTGATGGGGCTTGATCTGGGGGCTGATGATTATATCTGCAAGCCTTATAGCCCAAGAGAAGTTGTCGCCAGGGTGAGATCGGTACTCCGCAGAGTTGAAACATGGTCGCAACCCAGGTATCCCTGGACCCTGGATGAGGGCAAGTACGAATTTCAGTACCAGGGGAAGAACATGCCCCTGACTGCAATCGAATTTCAACTACTCAAGAAGCTGGCCAATGAGCCAGGGAGAATATTCAGTCGTGACAGTCTAATGCAGGATATTTACTCAGATCATCGAGTGGTCAGTGAGCGAACCATCGACAGTCACGTCAGGAAGCTCAGAAAAAAAATAGCCAGCACCTTTGTGGATGATAACTTTATTGAATCGGTTTATGGCGTCGGTTATCGTTTTTTGGGATAGATTGTATTCAGGGTTAACGTCAGGCTGACGTCACTCATGCACAAAACTGCAACTGCACCATACGGCCATAGAGAGGATTGCGACTAATCAATTCCTCATGGCAACCAATATCCTGAACCCGGCCTTCATCAATCACAACAATCCTGTCTGCATTCAGCACTGTTGACAGTCTATGTGCAATCACGATGGTGGTTCTGGACTGTTGCAGGCGTCGTATTGCTTCCTGAACAAGTCTTTCACTTTCTGCATCAAGTGAACTGGTCGCCTCATCTAACAGAAGAATCGGGGGGTCCTTTAAAACTGCTCTTGCAATGGCAAGACGTTGTTTTTGTCCACCGGACAGTCTCGTCCCCTTCTCTCCCAGAAATGTATCATAGCCTTCGGACAACCTTTCAATGAAATCATGCGCAGAAGCCGCTTTTGCCGCTTCAACAATCTCGGCATCAGTCGCATCCGGCCGACCAAATCGAATGTTCTCAGCGGCGCTTGCCCCAAAGATCATAGTCTCCTGGGGAACTATCCCTATCCGTTGCCTGACTTCCAGCGGGTCTGCACGGGCTATATCAACGCCATCTACCAGAATCCGCCCCTGGTCAATATTGTAAAAGCGCAACAACAACTGAAAGATCGTGCTTTTGCCAGCACCTGAAGGACCAACAAATGCAATATGTTGGCCCGGTTCAATATCAAAGCAGAACTCATCGACCGCGAGCGTACCCGGTCGCGAAGGATAGCTGAAAGAAACTGACTCAAAACTGACCTTACCGGTACTTTCTGCAGGCAATGGCTCGGGAGTCCCGGGTATGCTGATTGCCGGTTTCATCAAGAGCAGTTCTGTCAGTCTCTCCATGGCACCCGCTGCTCGCTGTAATTCACCCCAGAACTCGCTCAGTGCGCCTCCCGAGGCGCCAACCAGAATCGCGTAAATCACAAACTGGCCAAGTTCACCGCCGGTAATTTCACCTGCCAGGACTTCCTTAGCCCCAATCCAGAGAACAAATATCAGTGCGCCAAAGACGCCCGTCATGCCTACAGTGGTCAGGAGTGCACGCGCCTGAATTCTTAATATCGCTGCACGAAAGCTACTGGCGATTGCCCGGCCAAATCTTCTGCCTTCACTGACTTCTGCTGTGAAGGCCTGAACGGTTTCTATCGCGTTCAGGATTTCAGCAGCCTGACCACTGGCATCTGCAACCTTATCCTGAGAGTCGCGTGACAGTTTTCTTATCCAGCGACCAATCAACAGAATCGGCGCGATAACAAGTGGCAACACGATGAGTAGAATCCCCATCAATTTGAGATTGGTGTAGGCCAATAATAAAAGTGCGCCAACAAATTGAATCGACGAACGCAGCACAATTGAAATCCCCACACCCGAAATGGACTGTATCAATGTAGTATCTGCAGTCAGTCTCGAGAGCACTTCGCCAATTTTTGTCACCTCAAAAAAGACAGGGTCCATGCGAACCACGTGATTGAATACCTTATCCCTGAGATCTGCGACAACCCGCTCACCAAGCCAGTTCACAAAATAGGCTCTCGCTGCGCCAAAGACGCCAATTATCAGCGCAAAGATCAAAAGCACAAAAAAATACCGGTCGACATTCGCCGCGTCTTCAACAGAAAATCCATGATCGATCACATTGCGGACCGCTATGGGCATCGCCAGCAATGCTGCCGATGACACCAGCAAGGCAGCGATGGCCAGCACCAGAGTACCTTTATAGGGGGATATAAATGGAACCAGCATTCGCAGGGGGCGAAGCGATTCACCTTTCATTCGGGTTTCTGGAGATACTTCAGACATCAAGCAACAGCATTCGCAATAAGCAGACTGAATAGTTGATTATTTCGGGTACCAGGCGTCTGTTTCGCGAAGAAACAAGTCATGTTCACCCGGTGTTGCACTACTAAGCTGACCCTATGCCACACTGGCTTTTTCAACATCTACGGCTATCACCTTGTACTCCGGGCACATCGTCTCTTCGTCGACCACACCACTGGTTATGTCATTAACCATCTGATCAGGAAAATGGAACGTCGTATAAACGATACCTGGTCTCACTGTTTCTGAAACCTCAGCCGTCAATACCACTTCTCCCCTATTCGAACGAAGTATGACCTTGTCTCCTGATTCTATTCCCTTGCGTGACGCTTCCCTCTCATTAATCGTCAGAACGTCTTCGCTCAACAGATCTTCGTTTGCGGTTCTACGGGTCATAGTTGCGGCATTATAGTGTTGCAACACCCTGCCCGTAGTCAGAATCAATGGATAGTCTTCTCCATATTCTTCAATTTCGTCGGATTCCTTCCAGTCAAAATAATGGAATTTGCCTTTGCCGCGCTTGAACGAGTTCTTATGAAGCACCCGGGTTCCCACGCCACCCTCATTAATAGGCCATTGCTTTCCGTTGTCGGTGAGATTTTTCCAGGTTGCGCCTGAGAAGAACGGAACCACGTCGGCGATTTCCTCCAGCATATCTGATGCATCATAATCTGATTGCTGATATCCCATCCTATTCATCATCTCTACGATAATCTGACCATCAACCTTTGTGCCGGAGAGCGGTTTAACTGCAGCCTGGACTCTCTGCACCCTTCTCTCGCCGTTAGTGAAAGTCCCGCTTTTCTCAAGAAATGACGTACCGGGAAATACCACATCCGCCAGTTTTGCAGTTTCTGACATGAAAATCTCCTGTACGACCAGAAGATCCAGATTGCTCAGCGACTCGATTACGGCCTTTCTGTTAGGGTCAGTCTGTGCAACATCTTCACCCAGAATCCACAATGCTTTAAGGGAACCCTGCCTTGCAGCATCAAACATCTCCGGGATTCTCAAGCCCGGTGTGACGGGAGATTTCGCATGGTACTTATCTTCAAAATACTGGAGGCTTTCAGGGTCTGAGAGAGACAGATACCCAGCCCCCTGGTGAGGCTGACAACCCATGTCGGCAGCACCCTGAACATTGTTCTGCCCTCGCAATGGATTGACGCCGACTCCCCGCCTGCCAATATTCCCGGTAATCATCGCAAGGTTTGCAATCAGCATGACGCTTTTTGAACCCTGACTATGTTCCGTCACACCGAGCCCGTGAAACGACATGGCATTTTTTGCGGATGCATAGGCAATTGCTGCTGCTTCAACCAGTGCCGGTTCAACGCCTGCGATTTCACACATCGCCTCTGCATCCAATTCACCTATTTTTCGGGCGAAAACCTCATAGTCTTCACATCGCTCGTCAATGAATTTCTGATCAATCTGGTTATGCCTGACGATATAATGCAGCATCGCATTTAGAACCGCGACATTGGTCCCCGGTCTCAGTTGCAGGTGAAAGTCTGCTATTTTCGCCAGCTCAGTCTCAACAGGGTCAAGTACGATCAGCGTTTTACCCTGCATTGCCATTTGCCTGATTTTCGCTCCTGTAACCGGATGAGCAGAAGTAGGATTGGCACCGGTCACCATCATCAAATTGGTCAGATCAAGATCTGCTATTGAATTAGTAGCAGCTCCTGTGCCATAACTCTGTTGCATTCCCCAGGCGGTGGGTGAGTGACACACCCTTGCACAACAGTCTATATTGTTAGTACCGCAAACCGCTCGTATGAACTTTTGCATCAGGTAATTTTCTTCGTTGGTACATCGTGCAGATGAAATCCCGGCAATCGCGTCGGGACCATGATCAGCTTTTATGGTCTGCATTCTCTCTGCAACATAATCATATGCCTCGTCCCAGGATACTTCTTTGAACTCACCATCGACTTTAATCAGAGGTGATCGAAGCCGGTCCGGATGATTGTAGAATCTGAACGCATACCGACCTTTCAGGCAGGTATGCCCCTTATTGACCGCAGCATCTTTTGGCGCACTTATAGACAGGACCTGATTGTCTTTAACTGATACCTCAAGGTTACAGCCGACGCCACAATACGAGCAGACAGTTCTTATCTTTTCATCAGCTTTGTTTGACTTGGATTCGAATACATCACTAATCGCGGCTGTTGGGCAAGTGTCGGCACAGGCGCCGCATGATACGCAGGAACTGTCTCCGAAAACCAGATCGTCGTCTTTGATGATACGTGAATCAAAACCGCGACCAGCCATCGAGAGCACAAATTGTCCCTGAATTTCATCGCAGGCTCGAACGCAGCGCGCACAATTTATGCACTTGGACAGGTCCATGCGCATATAGGGATGACTCTTGTCTTTTTCCCGGTGCAGATGAGTTTCGGGTTGCCAATATCGAACCTCGCGAACACCCACGCTCGCAGCAACATCCTGCAACTGACAGTTACCGTTGACCTCACAGGTCAGGCAATCAAGGGGATGATCCGTCAGCACCAGTTCAACAATGTTTTTACGTAATCGTCTTATGCTTTCACTATTGGTATAAATATGCATCCCTTCTGCGACGGGTGTGTGGCAGGAGGCGACTGTTTTAACAGGGCCATCTGCTGTCAGGGCAACTTCTACCGAACACACACGGCAAGCGCCATAAGCATCCAGGCGAGGGTCGTCGCACAGGGTGGGTATCCTGCTGTCCATCTTGTGGCGGCGACTAAAGCCAAGAATCGTCTCATCCTTTTTAATCGCATAGGCGATGCCATCCAGCCAGGCTTTACGGGCTTCAGTAGTCATGACAGATCTCTCACTGAAATATTCTTGTCGGTCTCAAAGTATTCTTTCAATTCATCCTCGAAGTAGGTCAGGGCATTTTTTACAGGCAGGGGTAGCCCGCCCCCCAGCGCACAGAGCGAACCTTCCTGCATTGTTTCAAGCAGATCATTCAATAAGGCGCGATCAATCAGCCTTTCTCCTTTTATTGCTGTAGACAACATCTCTTTGCCACGGGTGGAGCCGAGCCTGCACGGGAAACACTTTCCACAACTTTCGTCACTGGTGAATTCGAACAGGTGTTCCAGATATCTGATCATGGGGAATGAATCAGGAATACAAACAAAACTGGCATGACCCAACAAAAATCCTTCGCGATTGAACGATTCAAAATCCAGACTCAGATCATTAATTCTTGAGACGGGCACGAGCCCCCCCAGGGGTCCACCGATGTGAACTGCTTTTGTGGGACGCTTGAATCCTGAAGCAACTTCCTCAACAAGTTGTTTGAGCGGCGTACCCATATCTGCTTCGACAATTCCGGGATTGTTGAATCCGGCATCCATCGAGATCAATTTTGTACCCGTTGAGGGACCATTGCCAATACCCGCGAAGACTTCACCGCCCAGTTCAAGAATTCTCTGAATTGCAGCAAATGTTTCAACGTTGTTTACAATCGTTGGTTGTTTGAACAGGCCGCTAACGGTTGGGAATGGAGGCCTGACGTCTACCTCGGCTCGTCGCCCCTCAATTGAGGCGATGAGCGCGGTTTCTTCTCCGCAAATATAGGCACCGGCTCCCTCTACAACTTCTATATCAAATGAAACCAGACCTTCGAGAATATTGTTACCCAGCAGATTTTGCTGACGAAGTTTCGAGATCGCATCTTTTACTATACGAACAGACTCGGGATACTCCGCCCTGATATAGACAACGCCCTCGCGCGCACCTGTAATCCAACCGCAAACCAGCATGCCGAAGAGGACTCTGAGCGGCTGCACTTCCATTAAATAACGATCTGAAAACGCACCAGGATCACCTTCATCGGCATTGCAGATGACGTATTTGTCATCAGCATTAATCTGCATGCACGATTCCCACTTGAGCCCAGCGGGGAATCCGGCACCTCCTCTGCCCCGCAGCCCGGAGATCTTAACCGTCTCTAGTACTTCCTCTCTTGAATGCGCCACCAGATTCTTAAGTGCTTTGGCAAAATCATCATAATCTGCAAAATCCGGGTCTGTCAGAAACGCGGTTTCACTTAAACAATTGACGGCAATATTCTGATTAATCTCACCATCTGCCGAACCGTTAATATCGTCCAGGTGCCTGCTCTGGCCACCCGAATAGTTTCGGCCATCAAGATGAAATGAATCAGCAGCATAGCAATGCCCCAGACATGTCATGGTACCAATCTGTCCTTCACCCAAAGCCGACTCCAGATCAGCCACAACACTTTGCTGGTCGCCCGAACAGAGGCAGGAAGAACCCTGACAGACAAATGCCTTCTTGCTTCTATGTTCTTCATCAAGGAATTCATAGAAAGTCTGGCTGCCGTACAGCGTACTTTTGCCCAGATTGTAGGTACCAGCCAGTTCCTGTCGATCTGCATCGACCTGTTTTATTCTCTCGAAGAGATTCTGCTGCAGGCCTTTTCTGCCCGACAGCTTACTAATATTCTTAGACATAGCTTGTATCTAACCTAATATTGGCTGCGAATCAAATTTCGAAGCAGGGTCATTTTTCAAAAACTGTCACCACGATTGTACGGGGCAGCTCCTGTCCGCTGGCCTCGCCGCTTTCCTGGTAAGTAAAGCAATGGGGTTATTTCTCAGGATATTCGGTACGCTTTATTGTAGATATTATAATCCTTGTCGTTCAAGAACCCTACCAGGGTCATGCCAAAAGTCCTGGCAAGATCTACCGCCGCAGAAGATGGTGCCCCGATAGAAGCAAAGAAAGGTATATCTGCCATCAGTGCTTTCTGTAAGAGTTCGTAGCTGGCTCGACCGCTTACCAATATCATTTTGTCATCGGTTTCCATTAGATCATTTAGTACTAAATGGCCAATCAATTTATCCATTGCATTATGACGGCCAATATCTTCCATCGTATGCAATATCCTGCCACTTGAATCAATCAGCGAAACGCCATGCAAACCCCCTGTTTGCGAGAATTCAGCCTGCGACAAGCGCAGGTCATCGGGCAGCTGCCTTAACCGCGCATCGGCAATGGCGAATCCATGTTCACTAATCCTGGGTTTATGCAACATTTCAAGCGCCTCAATTGAAGATTTGCCACAGACGCCACAACTGCTGTTGGAATAGAAATAACGCTGGTAATTGTTCTCGGCCAGCCGCTCACCGGACTTCAGTGATACCCTGATCTGGTTCTGCAACGAGAGTGGCTCAGTGACAGGACCAAATAGCTCAATGTTTTCGATATCTTCTTTTCTTCGAATGATGCCTTCTGCAAACAGGAATCCGGCAACAAGTGTCGTATCGTCTCCCGGGGTTCGCATGGTGATGGATAACGACTGTTCTACTGCCTTGCCTGATTTATCCGGATAAGACACCCAGATCTCAAGTGGTTCTTCGATACTGACCAGATCCACTCTCGACTCACCACGTAAGTGGCTGACGACGTCAGTTTTCATATGTTTTGGATCTTTTTGCATTAACACACCAATTTAACTGTTGGTACTCTAGGATGGATACTGATCCAGCATCTAGATTCCCCCTCCACGCGGGGTTAGCTTACTATTCAATCCTCATGTTAGAAATCTGGTCATGATTCCTTCTGCCAATCAACTGCCCGGCTTACCTGCCGGGGCGATCAATTTGATTTGCAGAACGAGTCTCAATCCACCTTATCCTGTTTCTCACCACTCACAAACATGGGATGATTGCTTTTTTTACCAGATCAGAATCAATGCCTGATCGTATTATCTCACCAAATGAGATATCTGGACGGCTGATTCTATGAAGCATAATGACACCTTTCAGACATTTCGGAAGCCCTGATTGAAAAACTATGATGCAATCGTCATTGGTGCCGGTCACAATGGCCTGACCAATGCAGCCTACCTCGCGAAGGGTGGACTGGATGTTCTGGTCGTTGAAAAGAATCCCTATATTGGTGGTGCTGCCGTCAGCCGGGAATTGTATGCCGACTGGAAGTACTCCAACTGCTCTTATGTCTGCAGTCTGCTGAGACCTGAAATTTTCCGGGACCTGAATCTGCCAAAGCATGGTCTTCAAGTTATCCCCTACGTTGGCAGCATCACCTTTACCCGGGATGGAGACTATTTCGGGAAGTACGACGATCATGAACGCCAGTATCGCGAGATGGCACGATTTTCACAACGAGATGCAAACGCCTATGATCGATATACCGCTGATGTTAAGAAGCAGACGCGGTTGATAAGACCTTTTCTGATGCGAACGCCACCTGACCCTACGTCATTTAAGCTGAGAGATATTCGGGAACTGCTTTTTTATGCCAAATCATTTCATGATCTGGGCGAGAAGGTGCTGGCAGACAGCCTTCGATTCTGGACCATGAGCATTGGTGATTTTCTTGACTCGTATTTTGAGACCGACGTTATCAAGGCTCATTTAGCAGGCAGCGGTATTATCGGCACAGCGCTCGGTGTCTACTCTCCCGGCACAGCCTATGTATTACTGCATCACTATATGGGAGAGGTTGATGGCACGATCGGCAACTGGGGATTTGCCAGAGGTGGCATGGGCGCAGTTTCAGAGGCGCTGGCAGGCGCATTCAGGGCACACGGTGGCGAGATCAAAACCGATGCTGAGGTTTCAAGAATACTTGTAGCAAATGGTAAAACCACTGGTGTCG
>CAZJRI010000022.1:0-14570 GCA_964548025.1 uncultured Pseudomonadales bacterium | reverse complement strand
ACAACGGCGATGAATATCACGCTGATACTGTTGTATCCAATCTTGATCCAAAGCGAACTTACCTCAACATTATGGATGAAGAGGATCTGCCTGAATCAGTAATTACCAGCGCAAAAAACTTCAAGATCAGGGGATCATCCGGAAAATTGAACATTGCTCTCGACGGTCTGCCAACTTTTCATGGCCTGTCTGCGAGTAGTTCACTGATGCGAGCGGATATGCACTTTATTGATTCGATGGAACGCATGGAACGTGCATACGATGACTGGAAAGCAGGTACCTGGTCACGGGACCCCTATGTCGATATGTTAATCCCCAGTCTCGTTGATCCGACTCTGGCACCACCTGGGAAGCATATGATGAGTGTATTCGTTCAATATGCACCACCGAAGCTGGCAACAGGTGACTGGACAGACGAGGATCGGGATGCTTTCGGCAAAACAGTCATCGATCAGATCGCAAGCTACAGTCCAAATTTCAAAGACCTGATCCTGCATACGGAAGTCAGAACGCCAAGGGAACTTGAGAACGAGGTGGGTCTCACCGAGGGCAATATCTTTCAGGGTGAACTCACTTTCGACCAACTACTCTTTAACCGACCGTTCCCGGGTTATGCACAATACCGCGGCCCGGTGAAAGGTTTGTATATGTGCGGTTCAGCCACACACCCCGGTGGCGGCGTAATGGCCGCTCCCGGTGCCAATGCAGCAAGGGAAGTATTGCAGGATCTTCGCATGCCGTCCCCTGTTCCTGAGTCATATCCGGATGACTGACAGGCAATTCGACGCAATCATTATCGGTGCGGGTCACAACGGCCTGGTAACCGGCGCCTATCTCGCAAGATCCGGCAGGCGGGTTCTTGTGCTTGAAGCAACCGAGCAGCCGGGAGGAGCAGCAGTCACTCAGGAGTTCTTCGAAGGTTTTTCCGTCTCGGCAGTTTCGCATCTGCTATACAACCTGCATCCGACAATCATCCAGGATCTCAAGCTTCGCGAACACGGACTATCTTTCTGCGCAACAGACCTGGCCACTGTTGCACTGAGTGCAGATGGCAATCATATCCGGATTGAAGACGAAGTTGTCAGCGGTGCTATTTCACCCGTTGACGCGGAAAAGTACCGCGAATTTCATGCGCAGATGAAACGATTCTCGAAATTACTCACCAGAACCATTGAACGTCGCCCGCCAGGACTGACCAACAACGATTTGAGTGACAAGCTGGCAATGGCGCAACTGGCATGGCACCTCCGACAACTCGGTAAAACGGAGATGCGTGAACTGCTTCGAGTGGGTGCAATCAATATCCATGATGTGCTCGAAGAGAATTTCGACAGCGAACTTCTCAAAGGTGCTATTGGTATAGATGCAGTGCTTGGATCTCACGCCGGGCCCAGATCGCCTAATACCGTTTTGACTTACCTTTACAGGAATATGGGCAGAGCCTTCGGTTACAGCGGACCTGCATTGACTGAAGGCGGTATGGGATCTGTTTCAAATGCACTGGCCAGCGCAGCAACCAGCCTGGGTGCAGAGATTCGCACTGGCTGTTATGTTGAAGAGATTCTCACAAAAAGTAATGGCGTCACAGGTGTCAAAACAAGCGACGGCGAGCTTATTTACTCAGATACAGTCATCTCAAATGCCGACCCCAAGAAAACATTTGCCGAACTTGTCGGCTACCCGAATTTAGATACCGAGTTTGCTCGTCAGATACACAATATCCGAACCAGGGGAAACGCGGCCAAACTCCATCTCGCGCTCGACGCCCTACCCCAATTCACCGGCCTGGATGCTGACCAAACCGGCAGTCGTCTCGTCATCGCACCGGATCTTACCTATATTGAGAACGCATTCAATCATGCCAAGTACGGTGAAATGTCCGGGTCTCCAATCCTTGAGATCAGCATCCCGTCTGTGCACGACAAAAACCTTTCTCCCGATGGCAAGCATGTGCTTTCAGCAATTATTCAGTACGCGCCCGTGGACCTGCGTGACGGTTGGTCTAACGCGGCTGATTCATTCAGGAACAGATCGATTGATCTGATCGAGGGCTATGCCCCGGGCATCAAGAAACTGATTCTCTCAAGTCAGCTACTCACGCCACTCGATCTGGCAACCCAGTTCAACTTATCCGGGGGTCACTGGCACCACGGTGAACTCTCACTCGATCAGTTCTTCGTATTACGACCAGCGACAGGCGCAAGCCAATACACGACACCCGTCGGTGGACTGTTTATCTGTAGTGCCGGGTGCCACCCTGGTGGCGACGTTATGGGTATGGCGGGTAAGAATTGCGCCACTGCTGTTCTTCATGAGAGGCAGCGTTGATGTCACAGGGGGAAATGGGTAATGATTAATCACGACGAAAGATTACTGTTAGAAACACCCTTCCATTCTCGAATTACCGACGCCTGTGAACTAAACCTGTGGGAAGACTGGCAGGGTTATACGACTCCCTCGGCGTTTACCAATGTTGAACTGGAGTATTTCGCAATTCGAAACAGCGCCAGCTTGTTTGATCTGACGCCGATGACCAAGTACAAAATAACCGGATCAGATGCGCATGCCTATCTGAATCGTCTGGTTACAAGGAGCCTCACGAAGCTTGAGCCCGGACGTATCATGTACACCGCATGGTGCAACGATGCGGGAATGGTCATAGACGACGGCACTGTATTTCGTCTCGGCACCAATACTTTCAGGCTCTGCTCACAGGAACGTCATCTTGACTGGCTCAACTGGTCTGCTTTGGGATTCGATGTAACAATCGAGGATGAGACAGATCAGATCGCTGCTCTTGCCCTGCAGGGTCCGACCTCATGTGCAATTCTGAAGCGTATGGGATTCAGAAACGTGGATCGGCTTAAACCCTTTGATCTGGCTCACTATCCATACGATGAAGCTGAGATAACTATTTCAAGAACGGGATTCACGGGAGATCTTGGCTATGAACTCTGGATCGACCCGGGCCATGCTGAATCTCTTTGGGACAGGGTCATGGAAGCAGGTCAACTGCACAACATTAAACCGATTGGCTCTAAAGCACTCAGAACAGCCAGGATTGAAGCAGGATTTATCCAGGCCGGTGTCGATTTCGTACCTGCGGAACAGGAAGTGCGAAGAGGACGCAGTCGATCTCCTTTTGAGTTGGGATTGGGCTGGCTGGTACACCTGAAAAAACAGCGCTTCAACGGTCGACAAGCACTCCTGCGGGAAAAGTCAGAAGGTTCTCGCTATAGATTCGTGAGGTTGGATGTTGCCGGTAATATCCCTGCTGAAAACTCTTTTATCTACAATCAACATAACAAAGTTGTTGGCACGGTGACCTCCGCTGCCTGGGTACCTACGGCGAAACGAAATATTGCTTTCGCATCACTCGAAATGCCATGGGGTGAACCACATCACGAACTGTCTGCGGAAATCTACTACTTAAGAGAACTTAAATGGACACGGGTAATGGAAAAGTGCACAGTCATTGAAGGGCCCATATTCAATCCCGAGAGACGTCATCAGGTACCTGCGGCTGACTACTAATATTGATCCGGCACATATATCCTTCTCCATATGTTTAAGTCAGTCACATCTAGCCGTGCCGCAGCAAACGTGGAAGTAGAATGGCACAAGCCTGATCCCTACTACGTGGGTATCATTCAAGTGAGATAAACAATGCAGGAATATCTAAAAGAACACTGGCAGATAAGAAAACCAGCTATTCACGGCACTAACGGCATGGTCGCCTCCCAACATCACCTTGCCTCAGACGTTGGTGCCGAGGTTCTGCGAAACGGCGGCAACGCAATTGATGCTGCCATCGCAACAGGTCTCACCCTGGGGACTGTTGAACCCTGGATGAGTGGCATTGGCGGTGGCGGCTATATGACCATCTATCTTGCGGATTCCGATGAGGTCCGCGTGATTGAATTTGGGATGCGGGCACCGTTTGACGCAAGAGCTGAAGACTATCCCCTGGCAGACGGCACCACAGGGGCGGATACTTTCAACTGGCCGAAAGTCGTAAATGACGTCAACATTCACGGACCTTTATCTGCCGCTGTACCGGGATATGTCAAAGGCATGTCGATGGCACTTGATAAGTATGGTTCCATGGCGTGGGAGGATATCATCGAGCCAGCGTGCCAACATGCCGAGTGGGGGCTGCCGATTGACTGGTTCTCTTCACGGATGATAACCGGACTGGCCCGAGGACTCGCACAGTACGATACAACCCGTTCTATCTATCTCTCTGACGGTCTGCCACCAGTCCCTAATATCGATGGTTCTATTCATACAATCAAACTGGGTAACCTTGCCGAGACCTATCGACGACTGCAAACGGCTGGCCCTGAGGATTATTACCAGGGCGAGATTGCATCAAAGCTTGCCAAAGACCTGGAAGCAGCAGGATCACGAATTACGCTCAAAGATCTTCAATCCTATGAAGCCAGGGTCGGCGACCCACTATCCACCCACTATCGAGATGCCACACTTTATGTCGCAGGTAACCTGACTGCGGGACCAAGTATTATCCAGGCGCTCGAATTTCTTGCGGCCAAACCCAAACCGACATCCAATCAACCTGATATCAATGCATATAAAGGTTATGCAGATTCGCTGCTTGCAACTTATCAATACAGACTGGATCACCTTGGTGAGGGGCTTACCGAACCAACCAATACCTCGCATATATGCGCGGCAGACAGCAAAGGTAATGTTGTATCACTGACGCAGACAATCATGTCAGGATTCGGGTCACGGGTTATGCTGCCAGGCACCGGGGTGCTGATGAACAATGGAATGATGTGGTTTGACCCGAGGCCGGGTGGCCCGAATTCAGTGATAGGGGGAAGACATCCACTATGTAATATGTGTCCGGTTATCGTCAGGCAGCCTGACGGCGCTATATTTGCGGCAGGCGCCTGCGGCGGGAGGAAGATATTCCCTGCGGTATTTCAACTCGTCTCCTTTCTTGTGGACTACGGCATGGATATTGAGTCCGCGGCACATCACGCCCGTTTGGATGTTTCCGGAACAGAACTCGTCACATTGATGGCTCATATGGACCCTCAGATTATAAAAGCCCTTGAAGCAAGTTATGCCGAGACCAGGGTTATACCTAACGGGGTTTCACCCAACCTCTTCGCCCTGCCGCAGCTTGTTCGCAGGGAAGCAAACGGAGAATTTACTGGAGGATGCTTCGTTCCTTCACCACACGCGAAGGTATCTGCTGCATGAAGCGTCCTGCCCCATGTCTGGACGTGACTGGATCAATCTGATAATAAGTATCGAGCCTTTCGTTTATTCACTGGAGTTTTAGCATGTCGGACAATTTCGCGGGCCTCACCCAGAATCAGCTCGATTCACACTGGATGCCCTTCACCGGCAATCGTCAATTCAAGGCTGATCCACGGATCATGGTTACCGCAGATGGTTCCTACTATACCGATGCTGAGGGACGCAGGATTTTCGATGGCTTATCAGGCCTGTGGACCTGCGGTATGGGCCACAATATTCCAGAGATCAACGAGGCGGTTAGCAATCAGTTAAAGGAGTTGGACTATAGTCCTGCTTTTCAATTTGGACACAAGAAGTCATTTCTGCTGGCAGAGCGAATTACCCAGTTCATGCCGGAAGGCCTCAATCGTGTTTTTTTTACGAATTCGGGTTCCGAAGCCGTCGAAACTTCACTGAAGATCGCGAGAGCCTACTGGCGGAAAAAGGGCCAACCAGGAAAAACCCGATTGATCGGTCGTGCCAAGGGCTACCACGGCGTCAATTTCGGCGGCATCAGCGTCGGTGGTATCGGTGCGAACAGGGCAATATTCGGGGAGGCTATAACCACCGATCATATAAGCCATACCGTATTACCCGAGAACGCTTTCAGCAGGGGTATGCCCACCCAGGGTGCTGAACTCGCAGATGACCTGCTCGAACTGATTGCACTGCATGATGCGTCGAATATCGCGGCTGTGATCGTTGAGCCAATGGCTGGTTCGGCCGGGGTTCTGCCACCACCAGTTGGTTATCTCAAGCGACTTCGCGAGATTACCGAGCAACACAATATCCTGTTGATCTTTGACGAGGTGATTTGTGCTTTTGGCCGCCTGGGAGCCAATACCGGCGCCGAAGCCTTCGGTGTGGTGCCCGACATTGTGACTTTTGCAAAACAGGTAACGAACGGGGCAATTCCACTGGGGGGCAATGTTGTCAAACAGGAGATCTACGACACGTTTATGGATACAGATGCACCTGAATACATGCTCGAACTTCCCCATGGCTACACTTATTCAGCCCATCCCGTAGCCTGTGCCGCAGGGCTGGCTGCTCTCGATACACTTGAGCAACAGAAGCTGATACCAAGAGTGGCTGAAATGGCCGGATACTTCGAAAATTCAGTTCACGAATTAAGCAACTGCCCGCACGTGCTGGATATTCGCAACTATGGGCTGGCAGCAGGTATCACACTGGAATCCTATCCCGATGAACCTGCAAGACGTCCCTTTGAAATAGCAATGCGAATGTGGGACAAGGGTTTCTATATTCGCTACGGGGGCGACACGGTACAACTGGGGCTGCCATTTATTGTCGAGAAGGATGAGATAGACAGTGTAATTAGTGCGTTGGCAGATTGCCTGAACGAAGGCTGATCCGGCGGCTATGACGCCAGAGACAGAATTTACCCGGCTGAAGGTTTTCAGTTTTATCGCGCAGATAGAAGTTCTTCTTATCTGGATTGTTTACAGTCTCCTGGCAACACTTATCATTACCCTGATTCGGGTTGAAGAGACGGGCATTTTTGCATTTGTTTGGCTGATCGTCTTCGGGATACCCTTTTTACAATATTGTTTCGCTATCATGGACTTTGCCAGCAGGGGAAACCAGCAGGCTCCCAGGATGAGCATAGAGATCATTGCGCTGGATTCCCGCACTTTCAAAGAGTTGTTCCTGATGGGAATGCTGCTCGGTGCAATCACTGCAACCCCGGCTGATTATCAATGGATTACGACCGGAGTGGCACTCCTTATCGCGCCTGCGATGACCTCCTTTGTGGTGCTCGAAGGTTCGCTCGTGAATGCAGCCAACCCGCTCAAGATTTTCAGGTTCATCTCGATGATGGGTTTGACTTATGTGACATTGAGAATTCTGGTCACGAGCGTGCTGCTGCTATTTCTCTTCGTGGCAGACAGGCATACAACTCTCTTTGAGAACATAGCTGGTCGTTTCTTTTTCGCGACAGTCGGGACCTATCTGCTACTGACCCTATTTCGTGCAACTGGCGCTTTACTGCATTCAAGACGAGATCAATTAGGGCTCCATACCGATTTCAGCCCCGAAAAGAATTTCGCGAACGAAATTGACTCAGATCAGCAGACCCGCAGGGAATTTCTGGTCGAAGTCTATAACCTCTGGCAGGGCGGTAAACAAAAAGCCGCATGGGAAATGCTTGAATCCGCTATCAAAAATGATCGATATAACTCTGAAGCATTTTATTACGCTGAACTGAATGAATGGAAAGATCCTCAACTGGCATGGAAGACTGCCCAGGGATATATCTCAAGACTGATCGAGGTTGACCCGGAGGAAGCCTGGCGAATCTACGAAGAGGTGATCAGGTCGAGTAACGGCGATTATAAACTGGGGTCCGGCAGTACCCTGCTGGCGCTTGCTGAAAATGCCAATACCGTCGAAAGAAAGCGTATCACGATTGAATCACTGAGCAATTTTGAATCGGATTTTCCTGGCCACCCTAAAATCCGGCAAGCCTATCTCACCGCCACAGATCTCTGTTGTGAAACCGGTAATGTCGAGTTCGCCAGGGACCTGTTCCACAAGGTTACCCACCGTCGGGGATTAATCAGCAAACCCGTATATGAGAGATGTCGATCCTTTCTGGAGATAGATTCAGATAGCTGATCACACAATGTGCTAGTAATTAGCGATCATGACAACTACCAAAGATCACTAATATTCACTATGCTTCGTTCCAGGTAATAACGCTTTCTCAATGACAATACCGCGACTTTGGCATGACTGTTTGCGAACATTGCATCCTGAAATCCGGTCTGATTAACAGACTGTGTTCCCTGGATATCTTATTGCTTGTAAAAACCCTGATATTCACCCTGGCATTTGCCGTGTCCGCCTCTATTTCCGGCGATATCAGCGCAAGTGAATCAGATCTTAAATCCGCCCTGAAGCACAAGGGCAATCTCTTGCGTATGCAGGGTGACTATGAAGGCGCCAGCCGCGTGCAAAAAAACCTGGTCGAGTCCTATCCGGATGATCCGATCGGCTATGTATTCAATCTGAATACGATGGCAGCCAGATTGTCGTGGGACCGTACACAGACGATTTTTGACGAAGCCATAGAACGGGACGCTGGTAAAACCCTGTCTTTGTGCCGGGAAGCTATGGACCAGAACCCGGATGACTATTCCGGATATTACTATTGCGGTCAGGCTCATTTTTCGCTGACGTATCTTCATGCCGTAAGGGGTAATTACTATCGGGCTGGATACAATGGCAATCTGACAATAAAACTACTGGAAAAGAGCCTTGAACTGAACCCGGAACTGGTTGACTCAAAGATGCACCTCGGGATGGCCTATTACTATGCAGACAATTTACCATCGTATCTAAAAGTGTTGTCGCGATTTCTGTGGTTCATCCCAACCGGCGCATCAGACAAGAGCATTCCGTATCTGGATCAGGCAACCAGGGAAGGAGAATTCTTCAAGGATGTTGCAAAGTATGCCTACGTCGACATGCTGATGGAGCAGGACGAAGCAGGGAGAGAAAAGGCAACCCTGTTGCTCTCTGAACTAGCCCGTGACTACCCGCAAAACCCGAGGTTTCAACTTCGATTAATCAGCCTGCTGCTAGATCGGGGACTGTTCCGGCAAACGCTTGACGCTGCTGGTACTTTCCTTTCAGTCTGGGATCAAAACCCCCAGAGTGTCAGTGATGTGGCACTGGTTAAATTGTGGATCACTCGAACGCATATGGCTTTGAATGACATCACTTCGGCAAAGCAGACTTTCGATGAGATCGAATATCAACCAGATGCTGCCGACTGGTCACCTGCATGGAGTGCCGCGTGGTATATTCTCACCAATGCTCAGCTACTCGATTTGCAGAACAGTAGAATCAAGGCCAAGCAGCAATACAAGCATGTACTATCACTGAGGAGATCCGGCTCCGTGCACCCACTAGTACTGAACGCTGCTGAGCAAGGGATGAAGACTCCCTATACAACCCTGGCGGTAAACTGATTGCAGGTTGTAATAAATGCCTTTCGCCAGAAGAATCCAGAGTTATCCGAATACAGGCAGCGTCTCAAATCTCCCCTTTAGTACGTTGTTGGCAGCATCCTGCTGTAGCCAGCTATCGATTGCGGTAGCATAAACTCTTCGAAAATCAGTCGTATATTTCAGATTGCCCCCAGGGGTCAGATCCCTCAAATCAGATTTGACCCCGTAATGACCGCCCTGTACTTTTTTACCTGCCATAAACATCAGATTGGCACTGCCATGATCGGTGCCAAGGTTCGAGTTCTCAGGAACCCGCCGA
Source organism: uncultured Pseudomonadales bacterium (assembly GCA_964548025.1). Classification (GTDB taxonomy): domain Bacteria; phylum Pseudomonadota; class Gammaproteobacteria; order Pseudomonadales; family Azotimanducaceae; genus JAHRVQ01. Next base: position 5,003 of record CAZJRI010000022.1, on the reverse strand, counting down.
CCAAATTCAGAATAAGCCAGTACAACCACCTTGTCAGCCAAACCCAGGCGATCAATATCGCGAATAAACCCGTGAATACCATCGCAGGCATAACTGAGTAGTCTCCCGTGGAGTGCCGGTTGCTGCACGTGCGTATCAAATGCGTTGTTTCGAAATGCCACGTGGTACAACCTGGTGGGAAGACCGCTCGCAATACATGCAGCGACTTTTGGTAAATCAAGCGGTGCTATACCGTAGTCAACTGGTGTTTTATAAGCTGCCCAGGCCTCACGAATCATACTTGACGATCTTTGGGCGCTCTTTGCCACGGTATTCAGATAATGGCGGCTATCATTATCAGATTGAGCGGAATCTACATGATCAAGCAGTGACCTTTCCCCGACAAAACCATCTCTTTGAAAACGTTCCGGGTCATCAAAAACCACCGGTGTCTGCCCCCGACTCTTCACTGCTAGCGATTGCGTGTTGCCAATATTGATAATTGAATTCGGTGTCGCTTGCGGGTGCATCACATCTGCGAGCCTGCCCAGCCATCCATATTCATCACCGCTGTTAGGCGACGCAGTATGCCAGTAGGCCATTGATACAAAATGTGAGAAAGACGGCTTCTCATATCCACATCCGTGGATGACAGCCAGATCACCCGCCTGCCACAATCGATCAAACCCCAACATACCGGGGTTAAAGCCAAATTCGTCATCCAGCTTCAGGACATCCTTTGCCTTTATGCCTATATTGGGCCTGAGTTTGTAGTATTCATCATCAGTGTATGGAATCACCGAATTAAGACCATCGTTGCCCCCCGAAAGCTCAACGACAACCAGAATCCTGTCGTTATCACTTCTGGGCAACTGGCCTGAATTATCTGCGCCAAGCGCACCAAACCAGGGAGAAAAAAACAAGCCCCCAACTGCGGTGGAATTGAGTTTAAGGAACTGGCGTCGGTTGTAATCTTTAGTATTGGACATCATCTGCTCCTATTATCCCAACTGGTATTCCGGTCGACTCAAAATAACATGGAGTAAAACGCGTAACGGTTCCTCCAGGTATGAAGCCGATGAGGTTATATCCCCGGTCCCCAATTCATCTTCCAGAAACTGCGCAAGCATTCGATGCGTTTCATCGCTGAGCGATACTGTAAAGAACCGGTCAACGAAGTACCTGACCACCTCCTCTGAAGTAGTCAATTCTGCCTCAAGTACAAGCCTGGTCAGGTTTAAAGTAGCCATCTGCCTCGGGATCGGCGTGACCCTTTCAATGGCCATCTGCCAACCGCGATAGCTACCGTATCTTGTATTGAAGGCTTCATCGCGATCAGCCAGTAAATTAGAGGCTGCCATTGACTCAGTTTCTATCCCGGGCGGTTTGGTTGCACTTGTTATATCCATTCCCTGTAGCAGGCGTTTATGTACAGTGATAATCGGTGATCCATAACTGGGATAGCGATCCGGCGGGACAAAAGCAATGTCAGGGAACAACATATCGAGTGCGAAGTTGCCGCGCTCAAACAACAGGCTCGGCGTGATCCAACTCCTGCCCTCTGACCATCCGGCAACAGTGGGCGGATGCATTAATCTCTGCCCAAGCACTCCGGTTGATACATTAAAATCCGGGACACCGGGCACTTCTGTGAGACCGGCTTTTCTGTAGGTGGAGATGATAAGTTCAACGGGGCTTTTGATGTGCGTACCAATACTCTCGTTAGCATAAAAATCTTTCGACCGAAACAACATCTGAAGATATCTGGCAATGTCGTAATCATAAGATCTCAGTCGTTCGCCTAAACGCGCCTTTAGCGCCTGGTCGAGATCGTCCCTGACAAAAAAGCGATAGAGTTTTCCCGCAATATAGGCTGACGTTACTTCCTGATCCAGAATAATGTCGATGACGTCCACACCACCGAAATTCCCTTTTCTACCGAGGAAGGTTTTTTCTGCATTATCATGAAGGTCTTGTGAAATCTTGAATTCGAGCCCTTCAAAGTTCCAGCCTGTAAATGCGCGAGCAGCCTCCCTGATATCTTCTTCGCTGTAATTGCCCACGCCCATCGTGAACAATTCCATAATTTCCCTTGCAAAATTCTCGTTTGGGGCGCCTTTTACATTTATTCCCGCATCAAGGAATGCGAGCATTGCCGGGTCCTGTGCAACCCCGATCAATAGTGTTCGAAAATCTCCCAATCCGGATTCCTGGAACAGTTCTAACTGCTTCAGCATCTTTCGATAATCACGCACCTTGTCTTCGTTGGTGGCGAAATGCCCATGCCAGAACAAGGCAATCTTTTCCTGCAAGGGTCGTTCAGTTGTCAGCATCCGGTTCGCCCACCAGTAGGCTACCCGGTCTGTCTCCAACCGACTGGCTCGCAACCAGTAGAAAAACTTGTTAACAATTGGCTGAATAGGTCTGTTACCGCCGTTTTTCACTTTTATACCGAGCGCCTCACCGTTCAGTCTTGCAAGTTCAGTGGTGGCGGGTCGACTCGGGGGGAAAGGATCAAGGCCTTCGTCAAAAACACCGGAGTGGTCGAACTCTTTAGGCTTGCCTGTCCTGACTCCCTTGAAGTAAACCAGACGTCTCACTGCCTTTTTCGGACCGAGACTCTCAATCGTTTGAATATCGGAAGGTGTACCGCCGAAGCCTGCTCTTGAAAGCAGGTGCGCTGCCTTTGACTTGTCCCAGTCTTCGGCTGATATTGGTGACAGATCACCCTTCCAGGGGGTCGCGGCAGAAGTCAGGGTGGTAAAGAAAAGCAGAACCAGACCAACGGTGAATTTACGTCGGTAATCTCTCATGAATTCGCTCCTTGTGAAGGTACTTTCGTCAAGGTACTTGAGTTCGCCCGGATAGTATAAACCGGGAAATTGTGATTAACACAATTCATCCATTCTGCCTAAACCGGTTTTTACAACTCACCAGCAATCAAGCATTATATTAATCACTGATTCAGCGGCTGATAACTACAACAATAACTACAACAATAGCTACAACAATAACTACAACATTAGGAGGTGTTTCCTGAAGGCAATTGAACATAGTCTCTTCCTGAGAGCATTGATACTTACGGGTTTGATTTTATTCGGTTTTTATCTCATTGGAGAGAGAGGTTTACTGACCCTGACCCTTGAAAGTGATCGCAGCAATATCTCCTATATCATTCTAACGCTTTACAGTCTGTTGAGCTTGCACTGGTTATATCTGGTCATACAACTCTCTTCCGCCCAGAAGAACGCCGATATCACCTGTCCTATGCTCTTGGATATGAAGCCAGGAAGCCTTTCGATCATATCTGAACGCGTCTGCCTGAATGACAATCCGCTTGAAAGTGGTCTCTTTGCAGATTATCTAAAAGATCTTCTGACGAAAACCAGACATTCACCGGTAGGTGAGATTGATCATGGGATACTGCTTGAAGCACTCAGCGAGCGACTGATGAATAAACACTCCCTTGGCCATTATGCGAGTGACATGCTGTTAAAACTCGGACTGCTGGGCACCATCATCGGGTTTATCATGATGCTGAGACCTGTAGGCGAATTGACGGATTTTGACCCTAACGTTCTCCAGCAGTTGCTTGGACAGATGAGTGGTGGCATGGCAGTCGCCTTATTTACGACAATATCCGGCCTGGTAACCAGTACATTATTGGCATTCCAATATCAATTGCTCGACTCAGCGACTGTCCGTTTTGTTGACAGCGTGGCGGTATCGGTCGATGTACTGGTATTGCCCATTATTACAAACCAGGCTAAAGAATGAGTACACGTAGTCGATTCTATCGACCAGCAATTGGCAATGATGCCTTTACAGACCTGCTGTTCAATGCATTGCTGGGTTTCGCATTCATGTTTTTTATCGCATTCATGTTAATCGCCAAACCGGAACGCACTGGCAAGGTGGACTTCAAAGCGGAGTTCATCATCACAGTCTCATGGCCGGACTACCACCCGGATGATATCGATGTACTGGTTGAGGACCCACGAGGCCAGGTCCTCTGGTTTGACAACAAGGATACTGAGGTGATGCATCTTGATCGGGATGATCGGGGCAGCTTTCACGATCAACTGGTTATAGATGGTGAAAAAGTCTCCAACCCGATAAATCAGGAGACTGTCTCACTTCGGGCATGGATACCCGGAGAATATGTCGTGAATATCCTTCACTACAAAGCCAACTACAGCGAGCCGGTACCCGTATCCGTTAAAATCGAGAAACTGAACCCGGAAGTAACTCTCGTCTACTACGGCGTACACGATCTGCACCAGGTAGGTCAGGAAGTCACCGCCGCCCGATTCGTTCTGAATAATTCCGGTGAACCAACTTCTGTCAGCAGCCTGCAGAAATCCCTCTTGAATCAGATCGGTGGCAAGGGATGATATCAACACCGCTTCTGGCTTTGTCTTACGCCCTACTTGCAGCCCTGGTTCTGAACATATGGATTGCAACCAAATGGAGTACGGCATTTAAAATTTCACTCGTCCTGATTATGACGCTGCTCTATATAGGAACCTATCTGGGACTGCGTGAAATTCAGGGCTGGCCAACGACCGATCCTATGCCTGACTCGTTTCGCCTGTTGTGGGCAAAAATTGATGAACCGGACAAGCAATCAGGCAGCGAAGGCAATATTTACATGTGGGTTCAGAACATCGATGCCGCAGAACGCCTGACGGGCGAACCACGTGCGTACAAATTACCCTATAGATTGGACCTGGCTGAAAAAGTACAGTCAGCCATGAACAAATCTGAAGAAGGCGCCATCCTGAACGGGAAAATGACTCGCGGCATGATAAAAGAACAAAAAGAAGAACTTAAGGCAGAAGAACAGATTGCCGAGGGGGACTCCGACCCAACCGGACCGGCAGACGGTCGAATACTGCTTGAGTTCACTGAAGTTCCACGGACTCAGTTACCCGCAAAAGGGATTTGATGCGAGTGCCACATACCCCAGGCTAAGTTATAGTTAATCCGCGTCGCGCAGGGTGGATGGGTCTGTTACCAGAGCA
>CAZJRI010000021.1:16674-49153 GCA_964548025.1 uncultured Pseudomonadales bacterium | reverse complement strand
GTTATTCGTGGAAAAGTAACCGCAGTCAATACTGAGGGTCCTCACTTCTGCCAAGTCCATTTCTCCGTCATTCAATTCCCCTGTTAACAGGATTAGTGCCACTGATTGCAGTGCACGTTTCGTACTTCATTGCTGCTGGATTCGAGCATGTCGCCTGGTGCAATCCCTACTGGGATTCCTGTACGTCAATCAGCGCTACGGGGCGGCAAGTTCCTGAATTCTACTGGTTTAAATTCACAATGATTACATCCGCTTTTCTGCTGATGATCTACTGGCACCAGGTGGCTGTCTGGCAAAAATCACTTGGCGAGACAGGGATCTGGTCAAAGAGGCTGGGGATAACTGCCGCAATATTCCTGATCGTTTATGTCATCGCCCTGGGTGTTGAAGGCGATCTGTTCAGGCTGCAACGACGGATTGGCGTCATACTCTACTTCACCTTGACATACCTGGCACAACTACTCGCGGTCTCATGGTTGTACCGCAGGGGTTATATATCACCTGCAACAAGAACGATGCTGGTAATTTCGGCACTATTATTAATTATCGGACTGAGCAGTGTGCTGATAGATATATTCACAGATTGGCAGGACGAAGTAGAACATGCTTTTGAGTGGGTTCTTGCCTTGTTGATACATCTCCAGTTCATCGTCTCATACTGGGTATATGAGGGTTATCCGTTCCGGGAAATTAACCACAGTTCTAGTTCTTCCTGACCTCAACGAACTGTGACTTGTGGCAGAATTTCAGAATCGCTCGTTCGACTCGTTTGGGTTCATCAATGATCTTGTAAAAAGACCGAATATAACGCAATGCTGACTTCTTCTGACCAGCACCAAGGTATTCAAATTCTTCAACCATTGAGATGATCTCAGGCTTCACGATATTGAACCGACTAATATTTCCCGCAAGGAAATTATTGTTCCGACAATATCCCCTGTAACGGCGTTCTGTTATCGAGTCAAGCCTTAGCTGCGCCGCAGGAACTGCGTATTTGGCTTTAACCAGCCCGCTGAAATCGAAATCATAGGGTATTGCAAATATCTCCGCGTCACCTGGTTTGAATAGTTTGACATTATGACAACACTCCCCTCTGCCACCGGACGTCACAGAATAATCTACATTACCGACAAGCAACTGAAATAGACTAACCTTGTTTAGATGATTCTGATCAAGGCTGACTGCTGAAGTTTCCTCAACGGAAAGCAGCTCTGTGCCGAGTCGTTTCGCAAGTCGTTTGTTATTTTCTATGAAGAAAGCAAAATTGCTAATGAGCGAAGATTCACCCTGATAATTTACTTTAACCAAACGAACTCGATAACTCTGATCGGTTATCAGATTGAATATCCGGTATGCGAGATATTCCTTCATCAGATATCCGGCATACTGAGTTTTATAAGGGTCGCACTGGGTAACCAGTTTAAGCGACTTCTGTTTTGCAAATAGCGTTTTTTTATTCGATTTTTTGTTAAATCTTATTTTTAGCGGCGGGAATTTACAGACACTCTTCTTGAGTCGATTATTACCTCTCACTTCAACTTTAATATTTAGATTCTGATCTCTGCCGTCTCGCTCGAGGTAGGACAAGGTACCGGCAAACTTGAGTGACTTTTTATTTTGCTTTTTGATTTTTTCGAAAGGTGCCCGAATTGTAATTTCGAAAACCTCGTTATCGCGGAACAGCCGGTCAGCTTCTTTAGCCATGATCAGGTCGCTGGCTAAAAAGACATAAACAAAAGAACCAATTAAAAAGACAGGATACTTTCTCAATTCTAATAGACGTCCGGTTAATCGCGATCTATCTTAACTCAGCCACTAACTCAACGGAATGCAATATCCCTTTATCTACTGCGCGGAGAGTCAACAGCAGGCATTTCGATGAGAGGGCTGGAATAGTACACTAGGTCTATTCATCCAACCTGGGAGACAAGGTGGCTTCATTTAATATTACGGTCAATGGTGATAAGAAAACAGTGGAAGCTGACCCTCAAACTCCCCTCATTCACATATTGAGATCGTTAGGTATTTTAAGCGCCCGTTACGGTTGTGGTCTTTCACAATGTGGCAGTTGCAGGGTCTTTATTGATGAACAGATCGAATATTCATGCACGACTTCTATATCGGATGTTCAGGACGCAAAAATTCAAACAATCGAAGGACTCGGCGAAGACAGCCAAATCGATATCATTCAAGAGTCTTTTCTCAGTGAAAATGCAGGGCAGTGTGGATACTGTCTAAGTGGAATCATCATCTCCACGGTCAATTTACTCAAGCAAAATCCGAAACCGGATCGACAATCAATAAAGTCGGCACTGGACGACCATCTATGCCGATGCGGTGCTCACAACAGAATTATAAGGGCAATCGAGAAGGCTGCAGATAAGCTGGGAGCGCTCGATGCCTGACCTGCCTGCCTCTCTTAAACAAAATCCCAGACTTGCCGACTGGATTGAATTTAATAACCCCAACAAGGCAGTCACAGTGCGGACGGGCAAGGTTGAACTCGGCCAGGGAATCAAAACCGCCATCGCACTGATCGCAGCAGAAGAACTGGACCTGAGACTGGATCAGGTTGACGTTCAAACCGGTAAAACATCCGTTGGCCCCAACGAATTCATGACAGCAGGCAGCATGTCTATCGAAGGCAGCGGTGTTGCAGTACGCCAGGTGGCTGCTGAGGTCAGGTGTCTTCTGCTTGACCGTGCCGCAACTAAACTCAACGCAGACGTCAAGGATCTTTTCGTAGAAGAAGGGTTGATCAGGCACAAAGACAGAAATGATTCCATAACCTACTGGGATCTCGACAACGACTACTCGCAGATGATGGCAACTGGTGAGGCCGAGCCAAAAAATCCAGCATTAAACAAGCTGGTTGGAGGATTCGCCAGAAGGTTGGACCTCCCTGCAAAGATCAGGGGCGGTGTCGCCTTCATACAGGATGAAATGTCAGACGAAACCCTGTTTGGCAGAGTCATTCGTCCTCCCGGGTTGGCTCACGAACTCATTAGTGTAGAAACAGGTAGCGTTGAGAAAATGAATGGTGTCGTCAAGATCATTGTTGACGGCTCCTTTATTGGTCTGGTGGCAACAGACCCTACCTGCGCCAACCAGGCCGCGGAAAAATTGAGAACTGAGGCGGTTTGGCAGGTAAACCCCGATCACAGGCTGCCAGCCGATATCCGCCAATTTCTGCTGAATTCAGTTGGGACATCGCTTCTGGTGCAGGACGGAACCCCTGTGCAGGATCCTATTCCCACAAGGCATCCCTCACCACAGTTCCGGGCGCAATACTATAAACCCTATACGATGCATGGCTCTCTGGCACCATCAGCCGCGGTCGCTACCTTCACCCCGGAGAATGCGATCAAATTGCATATTCTCAGCCACAGCCAGGGGCCTTTCGTCATACGAGGTGCAATCGCACAAGCACTTGATATGGATGAAGAATCCATCGTGGTCGAACACCGGGAAAATGCCGGTTGTTATGGGCACAATGGGGCTGATGATGCAGCCTTCGATGCAGCCCTGCTTGCCTTGTCGGTGCCCAACAAAAAGATAATGTTGCAGTGGCAGCGACAGGACGAACATCTATGGGAACCATATAGTCCAGCGATGCTGATCGACCTCTCAGCGAATATAGAAAGAGGCAGGATAAAGCTCTGGCAGGCTGATGTTTATAGCCAGACACATATGTCTCGCCCAATCCCATTCGGCAGCGTTTCAAACCTGCTTGGGGCGTGGCAGAAATCTGATTCCAGACCGCGCGCAGAGCCCAGACCCGGATTCGCACCGCACGGTGGAATCCACAGAAATTCCGATCCGTATTATGAAATTGAAGAAAAGATAATCACAAAGAACCTGGTTCCCGATCAGCGCGTACGCACTTCTTCAACCCGGGGGCTTGGCGCTTTCGCGAATGTTTTTGCCATTGAAACATTCATGGATGAGATTGCTCATGAAGCTGAAATAGATCCGATTCAGTTGCGCAGAGATCATCTAAGTGATGTGAGAGCAACTGAAATCCTGGACTTAATGCAATTAAAAGCAAACAAATTTCACGTCAAGGTAGACAGACCATTACGCTATGGTTTCGGATACGCCTTTGCCCGATACAAAAATGCCAAGTGCTATGCAGGCGTCGTTGTGCATCTCACGCTTAACGAAGAAACATTTGAACTGAAGCTCTTGCATGCAGACATTGTTGCTGACGCTGGCTTGGTCATTGACAGGGACGGTCTTGCCAATCAACTGGAAGGTGGATTCATCCAGGCAGCTAGCTGGACACTGAAAGAAGAAGTTAAATTCGATGAATACAACAGTATATCCACCGACTGGGAGAGTTATCCTATCCTCAGGTTCACCGAGATACCGACAGTCGAGGTAACTTTGCTTGACCAGATCAATCAACCTGGTCTTGGCGCAGGAGAAGCTACCCAGGGACCAACCCCGGCTGCCATCAGCAATGCGATATTTAATGCTGTGGGTTTAAGGCTCCGTTCACTGCCGTTCACGCCAGACAAACTAAGAGAGGAAGCGATCCGGGCGATATAAAGTTGCTGCAAGGAAACCTGGGGATTGCAATATCACCGGGTAAACCTGTTAAGGTTGCGAATAAAAATAAATCGTCAGGAGGCAAAAATGTCATCAGGAACAGCTCGTCTGATTGAAAAAGTAGCAGTTATCACCGGCGGCGCGAGTGGTATGGGGCTGGCCACTGTCATGCGGTTTCTGGATGAAGGCGCAAAGGTTGTTATTGCCGACTATAACGAGACAACAGGCCATAAAGCGCTGGCCAGCGCAGAAGCAGCGGGCCATGAAGGCAACGTCTCGTTTATCAAGACTGATGTCGCACAGGAAGCTGATGTTGAATCGATGATACAGGCCGCGCTTGATAACTATGGCCAGTTGGACATCGTTTTTAATAACGCGGGCGTTGGTGGAGCAATAGGTCCCCTGACGGAAACTTCTGTCGAAGACTGGGACTATACGTTTGATGTGCTGGCCAAAGGCGTTTTCCTTGGCATTAAACACGCCGCAAGAATCATGAAACAAAGGGATGGCGGTGGTTCCATAATAAATACAGCATCAATTGCCGGTATGAGCGGCGATGGGGGTCCCATGGTATATTCCGCAGCGAAAGCAGCGGTCATCAATCTATCCAAATCAGCGGCTGTAGAATTGGGGCCAGACCGGATCAGAGTCAATGCTATCTGTCCGGGATTCATAGTCACACCACTGGCGGACGGGGGTGATGAAGAAGCAACAAAATCCTCATTTGCCAAATCACAACCCCTGCCAGAATACGGAAGTGGCGATCATATAGCCGGTGCTGCCCTCTTTCTGGCCAGCAGTGATTCTGAATTTGTTTCCGGGGAGACTATATTAGTTGACGGTGGGCTTACCGCAGCCGGTCCTGAACTCTCGAGGAGGTTCCCACGAAGCTCCGCACGAAATGGCAGGGTATCCGGCATTACCAAAGGTTCTACGGGAGAACCACCTGAAATTCGTCGCCTCGATAAGTGAATTATGACTGTGGACTTTCTAACAGGCCTGCCCTACTGGGGCATACTCGTACTCGTTATTGTCAATGCTGTCATCGTCAGTCGCATGGACATTGTTATTGAGAGCAGTGACTCATCCGCATCAGATGATGAAAGTAAAGGTGGTTGATGTCATATCTTTCTGAACACTGGCCCGTACTCTTATTGACATCTATCTATCTCGTATTCTGTCTATGGGTGGGCTGGTATTTCAAAGAGAAGGCAACAAAGGGGGTTGAATCATTCTACGTTGCCAAACGAGAGATCCCCGGCTGGGTGGTCTCGTTGGCATTCTTTTCCACATTTGCAAGCACCAACACTTATATCGGCCAGGCGGGAAAGTCCTTTCAATTTGGCTTGTCGTGGGCCTGGGTGGGATTGTTCTGGGCTATATTCTGCGTCATCTCCTGGCTGGTCCTCGGACCAAGAATGCGCCGACAAACAGCCTTACTTGGCTCAATGACCATTCCTGACTACTTCTTTTTTCGTTATAAAAGTGACTTCGCCCGTTCCATACGTTTGCTGAGCGCATTCGTTATTCTGTTTGCTACCCTCTGGTATATGGCTGGCATCACCAAGGGACTCGGACACGTCATTTCATCCGTTCTCGATATTCCCTATGCCTTCGGCACGCTTGCGGTTATATCCATCACCTGTATCTATACCGTCTGGGGAGGCATGTACAGCGTACTCTGGACCGACGCGATTCAGGGCATCATGATGTTCGCAGTAGCAATAATCATGGTAACCCTGCCGTTCATCTACGTTGGTGGTATTGACGAAATGTTTCTTCGGATCGGGGAAACCAGCCATGTCGATAAAAATGGTGATCCGATAGGCGAGGGTCTCGTTACGTTTGGGGCGCTTGTTTCGTTTTTTTATATTCTCGGTATTGGCCTCGCAGTAGGCATGAAACAGATCGCCGAACCCAGGTGCCTGATTCGGTTCTATTCAATAGACAATGCCAAAAGCATGCGCTTTGCCATGATCTGGACTCCCATATTTCTGGGCGTTTCGCTGATCTGTGTAATGGGTTTAGGGGCACTCGTGCACGGTATGGCCACCCAGGAGGAAGCGGCTTATCTGATTCAGAATACCGACGAAGTGGTGGGTTTCATGTTATCCAAGTTCGATAACAAGTTAGTCAGCGGCATCTGCATCGCTGGACTATTCGCAGCAGGCATGTCATCGCTGGCATCTGTGATGCTGATTGTCGGCACGGCTTTTGTCCAGGACATGTGGCACGTCATCAGGCCCATGAGTCCTCACAAGATCGTTGCCAAAACCCGCTGGACCATTGTCTTCTACTGCGCACTACTCTATCTGATTACGCTTTATCCACCGGCCGGTATCGTCGAGATGACTGCCTTCTCTGGCGCTGTCTTTGCAGCCAGCTTTTTTCCAGCCATATTTGGTGGTCTGTATCTGCGCTGGGGTACGGACACCGGCGCACTCGCATCAATGCTAACAGGTATTCTGGGCTGCGTTATCTGGCGCTTCGGATTTCGATTTGAATACGAGGGATTGAAGGACATCCATGAGGTCATCCCGGCTTTTTTACTCTCGTCTCTCGTTTATCTCGTCGTTTGCAGGCTGTCTTCGAAAAGGGTGCCTGAGCAGGATCACCTGGAAAAACTTTTTGCCTAGAATGAGTGATGCTTAGTCAAAGTATAAAACACCGTCAGCGGTGATCAGGTGACTTCTGCCACGAAACTTGTATCATCTTGATAAAACGTTTTCGAAATACTTGGAAAACTCGGAGGAATAAATGTCGAGAAACCTGGAACTGGCTGCCGCATTTACAGATGTTGATCGAGCAAGAGACCTGGCAATTCAGACAGAGGGCATATTGTTCTGTGATGAAAGAGAGAGCACAGCACATCTGCCATTCGCCGCACTCGTCCTGGCAACCACCGACGACCTGGCATCTTTTCGTGAGACTCCCGATGTCGGTGTCTATCTTGTCTGTCGTCGAGTCATCAAGTCAGCACAGCGAGTCCGGCTGGATTCAGGTCAGATACCAGGCGTAACAGGACTATTCACTCTTGTAACTCACCCGGACCTCGGTCACAAAAAGGCCGATGCGCACTGGCGAGACAATCATGCGCCGCTTGCTTTGAAAGTACACGAAGCCATGACGCGCTATTCCCAGCTCAGCATCATTCACCGGTTTGATGGTCCTGACTGGGATGGATTTGCTCTCTGTGGATTCGATTCACTTGAAGATCTGAGGTTGAGATTCTTCAATTCACCTGAGGGAGAAAAGGCAATCGCAGAAGACGTAAAAATATTCTCCGATCCCAATAATTCGCCAAGAAGAATCATCGCTAACGAATTTTCCTATTCAAAGGGTGAATGAGTTTTTCATCAGATCGTAGTCAGTAATAGGATCAGAAATTGAATCAGCATCATGAATCAGAAAGGGACCAGGTTTATGGCTGGGTCATGGTTGTTGTTGTCTTCACCCTCACTGCCCTGTCTTTCGGCGCTCTGGGCGCAATTTCAGTTTTTCTTAAACCCCTGTCGCAGGAGTTCGGCTGGGGCCGGGGTGAAACATCTCTCGGATATACCGCTATCGCCTTCTCATCTGCCCTGTTTGGCGTACTATGGGGAATTATTGCCGATCGTTATGGTACCCGCTGGTTCGGTGTTATTGGTGCCCTGATGATGACCTTCAGTCTGTTCATGTTGAGTGAACAGACCAGCATTTACGAATTCTACGCTTTCTATTTTGTATTCGGTGCCTTCGGTAACGCCGTGATCAGCACTCCCCTTTACGCCAATGTCGGATTCTGGTTCAGGCAGAATCCAGGACTCGCTCTGGGTATTACTGCCTCGGGTGGCGCCGTGGGACAGGGCATCGTGCCCTACCTGGTCGGAATAATGATCAGCAACTATGGTTGGCAAACAGCTTATTTGTCTATGGCGATTTCATACCTTGTTATCGCATTGCCGATCGCTTTTCTGATTAAGGAATCACCCTGGCGAATTCAGGCTCGCGTGTCACCTGATGACCAGAGCCGTGACTTCCCCCTGTCAGAAAAAGAGGTCATCGTCTGGATCAGTCTTGCGGTTATTTTCTGCTGCAATTGTATGTCGATACCCATAGTTCATCTGGTGCCGTTACTTACCGACAATGGATATAAGCTGAGCGAAGCAACCAGCGTTCTGCTTGTGCTCATGTTAGCTGGTGGTATTGGCCGAGTCCTCGGTGGAAAGCTTTGTGACTCAATCGGAGCACTACCCACCTATATGCTGATGTCACTGGGTCAGACCTTTTTTGTGTTCTGGTTCCCACATACCAGCACGTTCAACAGTCTCTATATACTTGCTGTGCTGTTCGGATTTACCTATTCGGGCGTCATGGCCAGCATTCTTGTCTGTACACGCATGATGGTATCAGCAGGTTTCGCTGCCAGGGCCATGAGCATCACCTCCCTCTTCGGCTGGGGAGGTATGGGTATGGGTGGATTCCTGGGTGGTTTTTTCTTCGATATGAATGGCGATTACGTCTTCTCTTTCACTTTCGCTTCCATGATGGGCATTATCAACCTCATCATTCTTGCCCTGTTCTATTTTCGTATAAATCATCGGTTTGCAATTCCGCGTACCGGATCAATTTAGTTACCAGGCTGGCAGGTTGATAGATCGATCCCTATTCTTGCTTGCCAAAAGCATTAACCGATCTCATCACCGGTGCGGCAGTAAGTGCGTTCAGGCTCATTTCGATACTGGTTTTAATTAATAAAACTACCTCGTCCCCAGGAAGCAGGGTTATAAACTGGTCGCTAATTGTTGCATCAGGATCCAGACGATCAGGGAATATACAAAGATCCCGGATCAAGGATTCTGCGTTTATCGTCAACTGGTATCCACCGGCTACTGCCGTCAGATCAGCATTGAAAGCACTCGCCGGATATTGCATTTCTTTGTCGGGCTGAAACCACCAGAAATTGCGAAGACCCTCTGCCTCTATCGCCAACATCGTCTGATCTCGATCATCAAGCCACGGGGTTGGTATATTCGTTTTGAATACCGATCTCTCAGGCACACTGACATCAATCACCTCCTCGATCAGTACTTCACCCAGCAGATTATATTTTCGCAGACGGACTGTGGTCTGCCACACCTTATCCGAATCGTTGTGCAAATATCCGCACAGTTTCTCGATTGATTGACCCCTGTCGACCGGTGCCACGGGTTTAATAGACAGGAGTCTTTCAGCATTGAACCTGCGGGAGGCATACCAGAGGGGCTTCAGTCGTCCACCACTATCGATTGAGGACCAGGATGAGACAGGGTAACAGTCATTGAGTTGCCAGTAGAGCACCCCGGAATTCCAGGGGGAGAGACAGCGAAACCATTCAACACCCATACTTAAAGCACGCGCCTGCATAACCTGAGCCAGGTAGTGCCAGGCTGAAAAGTCTTCAACGGGTGGGTCAAAGTCATCCTGCAGCCTGGTATGTGTCTGCTCCTGACCAGGTCTGCCATTCTTGTTGTGGAGTTTCTGGATATCACTGTTCCAGAACATCTGGTCAGTTGGGCAGTATGTCTCTATGGTCGCCCAGGTCGCAGGGCCGTGGTAGCCAAATTCGCTGGCAAATCGCGGATAGTGTCCAAGATAGTTTCGATAATTGCCGTCACCATGCCAGACATCCCACATATGCCGATTACCAAATTCATTTAGATTGGGATGACGATCCATGGAGCCCGAGTAGGGGCTATTGGGCCAGTAGGGGCGCGAAGGATCGACTTCGTTGATAATTTTTGGGAGAAGCTCAAGGTAGTAGCCGAGTCCCCAGGTCCGATCACCTTTTTTACGGGGTTCACGAAACTCGTCCGCCCATGCATAGGTTGCCCATATACATTCATTTCCACCATTGTAGAGGACCAGAGATGGATGACGGGCGAGTCTCGATACATTGTCGCGCACCTCTGCTTCAACCGAAGATCTATAGGGTTCTTCCTCCGGGTAAAGCGCGCAGGCAAATAGAAAGTCCTGCCAGACCATTATCCCGGTTCTGTCACAGTGCTCATAGAATGCATCATCTTCATAGATTCCACCTCCCCATATTCTCAGCATGTTCATACCTGCACCCAGCGCCTGATCGATTCGATTCCGGTACTGAAGTTCACTAATTCGAGAGGGGAAACAATCATCCGGAATCCAGTTAGCACCTTTGCAATAGATGGCTTTGCCATTAACTCTTAGCGTCATGGCTTCACCTTCACCCAGATTTTTAGTCGAATGTAAATCGGCGCTGGTATCAAGCTCAGTGGTTCGAAGTCCTATTTCTACAGATTTCGCAGCAAACTCATTCTGATCCTTATCCACCAGTTTGATCTTCGCGGTATACAATGGTTGCGCCCCATGACCAACAGGCCACCATAGTCGCGGGTTTTCTATCAACGTATTGTATTCGACCCTATCAGCACCTGCGTTTGCAGATACTGATCCGCTTGTGACTGTGATGCCCTCAGGATCGACTAATTCGCAAACGACCTCCACTTCGCAGGTGGTTTCCATATCCATGCACAAGGTCAGGGTGGCTCGGTCAGGATTCTGAACAGGACCTTGCAATGTAGTTCGGGGTTGAACGTCACCCAGCCTGGCATCACTCCAACCCTCAATATAGATGGGACGCCATATTCCACACGTTGGCAGAACCGGACCCCAATCCCAGCCAAAATTACAGGCCATCTTTCGAATATAGTTGTGAGCAATCAATTCGCCTGTTGTTCCGCCCGCTACTGCCAGTTTGCCGTATCTATCCTGCTCTAAGCGTGTATGGGGTGTTGGTGCATTGAAGTATATCTGAAGTATATTGGTGCCCTGTTTCAGACAAGACTTACACTCGATTCGCCATCTTCGATGCATATTGTCTGTTTGGCCGCAGTCTTCACCGTTTATGCTGACGCGGGCAATAGTGTCCAGGCCTTCGCATACGAGTTGTAGATGATCAAACTGTAAATCTGATCTATCAATTTCAAACCGGCAGGTATAGAGCCAATCAATATCACCTATCCATCTTTGCCCCAGCTCATTATCGTTAGGGTAGGGATCGGGGATCAGCCCGGCCCTCAACAAATCCGTATGGACACATCCCGGCACCTCTGCGGGGATTGCACTCATCGGAATTCTATCCGTCTTGCTGGTGGCTTCGAGCGTCCATTGTCTGAGGTTAATATGTTGCATATTGATTGCGACCTGATCAGGTAATCTCAATTCTAATCACTGGCAATTGTTACCGTACCGGCTTCACCATCAACGGTAATTCGCTGGCCTGATACAATCCGTTCCGTGATATTACCCGTACCCATTACTGCTGGTATGCCGAATTCCCGGGCAACGATCGAGCCATGGGCCAGAATCCCCCCGATATCAGTAACCAGGGCTAAAGCCTGGGGAAATAGCGCTGTCCAGGCGGGGGTCGTTGTTGGGCAGACGAGGATGGTATCAGGTTTCATCTGAATAAAATCAGCCGGTGACATAATAACGGAAGCTTCTCCTGTCACCCTGCCAGGACTCACGGCGAAACCATTGAGAACATTACTATCATCTTTATTTCGCTTCTGCGTTTCAATAAAGGACATGTCTATCGGACCAATTTTGAATCTGCCTTCAGGTACCATGGGTGGCGGGTGTAGTCGACTCTGTGACTCGCGCAATCTGATACGGGCGTCAACAATTTCCAATAGGTCCGTCATTTCCTTCATCTCAGCTCTGGCCTGACAGGCACTGCTGATTTCAGCAGATTTCAGATAATAGATATCCTCAGGTTTCTGCAGCATGCCTGCTGCCACCAGGCGATTGCCCAGTTCATGCGCCAGTTCTCTCAAGGTAGGCCAGGCGCCCCCGACATAGAACAACGCCTCTTCGCGATTGGGTCCAAAAGTCTGTGCCCATCTGAGCAGCTTTCTGAATATCCATCTTCGCACAGGCCCTACCGAGTCGAGAGTTTGTTGTTCCAGAATCTTTCTGTCTCGCGAGATTTCAGCCTGAATTGCATTCGTATCGTCTCTGTCATCCTCAACGAGTGACTTAAGGCTCATCAAAATTGGCAGCGGATTCTCTCCCTGCGTTTTCTGAACAAAGTCCAGGGTATATATCTGGTGGCCATATTTCTCTAAATAATCATTCAGATCAGCCGCAATCAGGGCGGCTGTTGGGTCATTCTCCAGAATTTCTATCATTTGAATCGCAGGCGTTGCAATAACAAGATCACGGAGTGATCGGGATGTCTGAATGCGTTTCGCTATGGATTCAAGATCAACCTGTGCTTCCAGCGTCTTCGATGGAAATCCCCTGAGGAACATCCCTGATATCAAATTACCTTTCACCAATCTGGTCAAAAAGAGATGCAAAGCACCATCGGTCATCTTGGCAATACCCATCACCATGGCCACACTAAACCAGTAAACTGCATCTGCGACGCTCAACTCCCTGATGCCTGATAGCAGCTCTTCATCCGAGATCATTTCACTATCAACTGCTTTCCATCGCCCAATGGTCGAAAGATATTCTGGCAGAGCCTCCTGCTTCCAACGGGGGACAATATTTCGGGCAAATGACGGTGCCATTTTGGCGTACCATCCAATTATCCTGAATATTTTTCGGAACGGGATTTTATAGTCTGCCCGGCAATAGGCGTAACCGTTGACGGTAACAAAAAAAGGACGGGTAATCAGATCTTCTATGTCGATTGGAATACCCACTGTCTCAATCATATGATCCATGGAGTATTCAAGACCAACCTCAAGATACAATTCCGAAAATAACGTTGACAGTGGATCAGGCATGTTTTCAACAACCTGTCGTCTGATGAGTTTGCCACCTTTGTAGTCAGGCTCCCACCTCACTTCAGCAAGTGGTTCTGGCGGTAAGTGCGTTATGGGCCTGGATTGGAGGATATAAACACGCCTGCCATAAACAGCCCACTCGATATCTTGTGGAACCCCTTCAAAGAGACGTTCAGCATCAAGACTCAGTCTTGCCAGATCCACCAGGGTCTTTGTTTCAAGTGAAGAGACTTCTCGGTTCTCCTCGGAAACTGGTTGCGTTTCAACGCCAATCTCACCGGCTGCTATAACCATCTCATTTTTTGACGCGATGGCTTTCTCTTTTATCTTAAGGTTTTCACGATCCAGCACGTAGTTATCGGGCGTTACCTGCCCACTAACGATGGCTTCTCCGAGACCGAAACTGGCATTAACAATGATCTCTTTTCTATCCCCCGAAATCGGATTGGCGGTGAACAGAATACCTGAGACTTCAGCTTGCACCATTGACTGGACGACGACAGCCATTGACATCACGCTTTGATCGATACCCTGTTTCAGTCGATAGCTGATAGCCCTTTGTGTCCAGAGAGAACTCCAACATCTTCTTACAGCATCCAGCAGGGCTTTCTCACCGACAATATTCAGGTAGGTATCCTGCTGACCTGCAAACGAAAGCTCGGGTAAATCTTCTGCTGTTGCAGATGAACGAACAGCAACCGCTATCGTATCCCCAAGACCCCGATAAGCTTCTCTTATCACTCGAACCGTATCCAGAGGAGTGCTGGATTTTAGAATCAAATCCTGAATTTCAGCGCTGGCAGATTCAATCAGAGTGGTCTGCTGATCTTTGATACCAGCAATGATCGCAAGAATGTCAGCTTCAAGATGATTCGCTTCAACAAAATCGTTATAAGCCTGGGTGGTGATGATAAAACCTGAAGGTACCGAAATCCCGCCATTGGCTAGTATCATCAGCGACTTTCCCTTACCGCCAACCACATCCAATACGTGTTCAATACTGTCTGGAGTAGTATCAATAGGTATCGCTAAAGCTTGTCGCTCACTCATCTTGAATCACAGATTCATATCTAGCTGATTGCAGATACACACTACTTTCAACATCCCGTACCGATCGAACATCATTCTACCAGCAGGTAATGCATGCAATATGCTAATTATTGGCAGGACACGACGGGTTTTTATAGTCAGCCCGTATAAAAACAAGCAAAATGACTAAAATTGGAACATTTCAACCCAATGTATTAATCGAACCATCAAATCGGGCTAAAAACAGCAGTTTGGTACTTATCGGATTTTAGTATTCGGAGTTTCAAGGTGTTAGAGTTTGTTTTCGGTCTATATTTAGTCTGCATGTGGTAGTTATTACCCGAATCTGCATTAATTGCCGAATGACACTTAGATAATGCTTTAAAATTCAAACCCATGATTAACAAACTTATCATCCCTGTCATCATTGTCTTAGTAAGCGCCGCCGGTGCCATGTGGATGTCGGCTCAACAATCCGCGCCCAGTACTCTTCCGGCGCCCCCACCTGTCATGCTGGTTGATGTCATAAGAGCTCAGAGTAGTGACGTAAGAATCATCGTAAATGCGCAAGGCACGGTCTCACCGCGCACTCAAACCACGCTTGTCTCTGAAGTTTCCGGTTCAATCACCGCTGTCTCTCCTGCTTTTGTCGCTGGGGGATTCTTCTCAAAAGGTGACATCCTCGTTCAAATCGACAATCGAAACTATCGAGCTGAGGTCAAACGGGCCCAGGCAAATGTCGCGTCTGCAGAGACTAATATCACAAGGGAAGCCGGTCTTGCTGACTATGCTGAGTCTGACTGGCAGCGTGCCAGAAAGCTCCTCTCTTCCAGCAAGGCGGCAAGTGATCTCGCACTCAGAAAGCCCCAGTTGGCAGAAGCAATAGCCAATCTTGACTTCGCCAAAGCGGAACTGGACAAGCGACTGGGTGATCTTGATAGAACCGTGATTCGTGCACCATATGACGGGCTAGTTCGTGCAAAAAGGGCCGACATCGGACAGTTCGTACGAGCCGGTACTGAACTGGCTGTTACCTTCGCTGTTGATCTGGCGGAAGTTCGTTTGCCCCTGCCCGACCGGGAATTACCCTTCATCAACCTTGATTCAATTGATCAGGGAGGCAATGGGCCAGAGGTTGTTCTTTCTGCGGAAATTGGCGGTATTGTAAACTCCTGGAATGGACATGTCGTGCGAACCGAAGGCGTCCTTGATGAACGAAGCAGAGTGCTCTATCTGGTCGCACAAATAGAAGATCCGTATAACCGGCTCGCAAAAAACTGGTCGGCCCCACTGAGAATAGGTACCTTTGTTGAGGCAAATATTACCGGTCGAACTGAAGAAAGCATCATTAAACTCCCAAGACGGGTATTACACGGGGATAACCAGGTCTGGACAGTTGGCAGCGATAGTCAGCTTGTTTCCAACAAGGTGACCTTGCTTCGAAGTGATGAAGAGTCGGTTTATATAAAAGACGGTATCAAGGCCGGTGATCTGGTCTGTTTGACTGCACTGGAAGACCCCCTGCCTGGCACCCTCGTTAGATTCAGTGAGGTTCAGGAAGGACTCGCACTGGAGCTTCATGATGCAGGTGATTGATACCCACAAGGGAATCATCGCCTGGTTCGCTCGCAATCATGTAGCAGCAAACCTGCTCATGATGATCATCATCCTCACAGGTTTGGCATCTGCCTATACCGTGAGAACCCAGATCATGCCCGATGTAGAAGCTGATCGCATCAGCGTCGACATACCTTTTCCGGGTGCCTCACCGGGGGAGGTCGAATCGGGCGTCGTATCGCGCGTGGAGGAAGCTGTCAGAGATATTGAAGGGATTAGCGAAATGCGCTCCTTCTCACGCAAAAGCCTTGGACGGGTTCAGCTTACTCTCGAAACCGGGTACGACATTCAGGTCATCATGGACGAGGTCAAGATGGCTGTAGATCGCATTCCCAGTTTGCCTGAATCAACTGAGAAACCGAGCATCTACCGTAACCAACATCAAAGAGGTGCGATTAACGTACAGGTTTACGGTAATCTTGACGAAAGAGCCATGAAATCTTTCACTGAGACCATTCGAGATGAAATCTTAAGCCTGCCCAGCGTAACAAAAACTGAATTGAGGGGTGCCAGGGCTTACGAGATCAGCATTGAACTAAAGGAAGCGAAGCTCCGCCAGTATGGACTCACCCTTGATGAAGTTGCGCAAGCAGTTCGACGTTCTTCGCTGGATCTTCCCGCCGGGTCCATCAGGTCGGATTCCGGTGATATCCTGCTCAGAACAGAAGGTCAGGCATATAAAAAGGAGGAGTTTGAACAAATCGTTCTGGTTTCAAGAATGGACGGCACCCGCCTGACACTCAAAGACATTGCGACCGTCTCTGACGGTTTCATAGAGCAGCGTTTCTTTTCATTGTTCAATGGCCAACCCAGTATTGGCATCAGCGTTTATGCGATCGCGGACCAGAATCAAATCAACATCTCCAACGAAGTCACGGAGTACGTGGAACACCGCAAGACCAGCCTGCCGTCAGGCATTCATCTGGACACCTGGGCTGATAGCACTGCATATTTAAGTGGCACCTTGAATATGATGCTTTCTAATATGATGTTCGGCGTAGCGCTGGTACTGATTGTGCTGGGAGTATTTCTCAGGTTGCAACTGGCATTCTGGGTAATGCTGGGGATGCCAATCGCATTTCTCGGTGCATTTGCGCTCTTACCTGCCGCAGGGGGTTCAGTCAATCTGTTGAGTCTCTTTGGCTTCATCCTTGTCCTCGGCATCGTTGTGGATGACGCAATTATCATTGGTGAGAGCGTACAAACAGCGATTGAGCAAGACGGCCAGAATATTGACAACGTCATTCGAGGTGCAAGAAGAGTCGCGACCCCGGCCACTTTTGGCGTGCTTACAACTGTCATGACATTTATTCCGCTGTTGCTCATTCCCGGGACCTTCGGTGCAATGCCCGCAGCCATCGGATTGGTGGTCATACTGTGCCTGCTATTCTCAATCGTAGAATCCAAATTAATTCTTCCGGCTCACCTGGCAAGCATGAAACCCCTTCCAACCGATCAAACAAGGCGCCCCAACCTGTTTAATCGTTTTCAGAATTTCTTTTCCCGTGGTCTCCATAAGGTTACCTACAGCTACTATGAACCCCTACTGCTTAAAGCAATCAACATTCGGTATATCACGCTGTCGCTATTTATCGGCATGTTGATACTAGCCCTCGGTTTCATTGCCGGGCCTTATATCAAAACCGTGTTCTTTCCAAATATGGCTTCAGACTATATGCGTGCACAGATTGAAATGGTCGAGGGCTCATCAACTGAACAGACGATCAAGATAGTGAAGGATATGGCGGATAGCCTCGTCGTGCTCAACGATTCAAAAACAGAGGATGAACAATTCCTGGTCAACTTTGCTGCCTTCACCTTCAATATCAACGGAACCATCATGGCTGAACTGAAGCCTGGGGATGACCTGAAGCAAAATCCGGAGGAACTCGCGAAGGAATGGCGAGAGATGATTGGTGAGATGGCCGGGACCAAAACACTTGAGATCGCCGCATCTGAGAAATCACATGGCCACGGCAGAGATATCGGCTTTAAGCTGTTTAGCCACAATGTGAGGGAACTGGACCAGGCCGCCAGTTATCTCGAACAAACGCTTAGGAATTATCAGGGCGTCTACGATATTGAAAATACCAATGAGGGTAGCATTCCCGAAATCAACCTTAAGATAAAACCGTCAGCCGAAGCGCTGGGTCTGGCACTGAGTGATCTGGCCAGCCAGGTACGGGCGGCCTTTTACGGCGTCGAAGTTCAGCGTATTCAAAGAGGCCGGGAAGAGGTCAAGGTAATGGTTCGCTATCCCAAAAGCGAACGGGAATCCAGGGGTAATCTCGATTCGATGTACATAAGAACCGAAGCAGGTGACGAAGTCCCCTTTACCTCAGTAGCTGAACTCGAAGAGAGACTTAGCCCCTCGACAATTACACGAACCTGGGGAAAACGATCAATCCGGGTCTCAGCAAATGTCGAAAAGACAATCACCGAGCCGGGGAAGATAGTCAAGGATATTATGAAAGGTGAATTCGCGGGTGAATTGAGGGCGCGATTTCCCTCTGTTCGGATTGAACTCGGTGGCGCGAGTCTTGAGGAAAGCGAGTTACTGGAACGTGTTATGTATACCGGGGCACTTGCGCTATTCGGCATCTACGCCTTGATGGCGATCCCTCTGAAGTCTTATTTGCAACCACTGATTATCATGGGTGTCATACCATTTGGCATGATAGGTGCCCTGATCGGTCACCTGGTTGTTGGCATTGAATTCAGCGCCCTGTCACTTCTGGGTATTGTCGCTCTGGCAGGTGTCGTGGTGAACGACAGCATTATCATGGTGGATTATGTAAATAGATCCGTCGACGAAGGTATCTCAACGATTGAAGCTGCAATCAACGCAGGCACAAGGCGTTTCCGTGCAATAATGTTAACGTCGCTTACAACCTTTTTCGGCCTGTTACCAATCCTGCTCGAAACCAGTTTTTCAGCTCAAATGGTTATCCCAATGGCTGTATCCCTGGGATTCGGCATCCTCTTCGCGACCGTGATCACATTGATCCTGGTACCTTGTCTCTACGTTATTCTCGATGACTTCACGCCAGCGAAGATCGAGTACAAATTGAGCCAGGACAGTAACTAGCCCGGATCTATTTTTTCAACGTCACTGGCTTTTCTTACCTGACGCAGTTCCTGCCTGGCAAGCCGCGCCATGAATCCATTGTCGGCACCCAGGGTAACAAGATTGAATCCCTGCTTGAGATAACGCTCTGTATACTCAGCACTCCCAGTATGAATACCTGCTGCAATGCCATGCTTTCTGCAGCAATCATAAATCCTGTTGACCGTTTCAACATGCTTTGGATCGTTATTGTCTCCACTTGGCGGCAGGCCAATCGCGTATGCCAGATCCGACGGACCAATATAGACAGCATCAAGCCCCGGTGTAGACATAATATCGTCAAGATTATCAAGTGCTTCTGCGGTTTCTATCATCGCAACACAGGCAATTTCCCGGTTCGCCTCGTTCACATAACCCGCACCACCGTACATGGCTCCCCTGATCGGGCCGAATGAACGGCCGCCTTCCGGCGGATATCGACAGGCAGAGACTGCCCGTTCTGCTTCCTCTCGATTATTCACAAGAGGAACGATGACGCCGTATGCACCTGCATCAAGCACCTTCATGATTTCATAGGGCTCGTTCCAGGGGACTCGAACGAAAGGGATCGTCTCTGTTGTGGAAATCCCAGGCAACATGACTTTAATATCATTGTAATCGAGCAAGCCATGCTGCATATCGAGACACAGCCAATCAAACCCCATATGCGCCATCGTCTCGGCAGCGAAGGGCGAATCGAGTGACAACCACGCACCGACTGTTTGTTTATTCTCACGCCAGGCGCGTAGTACATGATTTGGACGCATATCTTTCTCCTTTTTTTATATCACCTATAGTCGTGCAAGTAACAGCGAGGGTCAACTCCCACAGGTAGAAGAATATTTTGAGTTCGCAACAGCTGTCTACTCAATGCACTCAGCTTCCCAGAGCTAAATGGTATTTGCGTTGATCAATTCTAGTGTTAATCCGCGTCAAGCAGGGTAGGGGGTGTTAATGCCAGAGCGCGCCTGCGGTCGCAATGGCGACAGCCTCGCTTACTCAGGAGCCTGTAGTCTCCTTCGGTGCACTCGGCGCAGGCTTGATGCTCTAGCATTAACACCCCCTACCCTACTTACCGCTAAGAATCGTGAATACTCAGAGCAAATTCCATTCTATCTGGGTTCACCTAATCATCTGCCAACTTGACAATCATCTTCCCATTGTTAGATCCGCTAAACAATCCAATAAAGGCGCCGGGCGCATTCTCTATTCCCTCAACTATTGTTTCACGATACTTTAGCTGGCCTTCTTTTATCCACCTGGACATATCCGCTTCAAATTGCGGTCTGATATTTTCAAAGGCAGAAACGACGAAGCCTTTCATGGTTATGAATTTGTAGATAGTCTCGGTCAGGTTTCTGGGACCCGGGGTTGGCGTGCCGTCATCATTGTAGTGAGCGATCATGCCGCAAATCGGAATTCTGCCATTCTGGCGCAAGTGGGTCAGGGCTGCTTCGAGCTGTTTGCCGCCGACATTCTCGAAGTAGATGTCGATGCCTTCGGGTGCGCCTTTCTGCAATTCCTCAAGGGGGTTGGCAGACTTGTAGTTAAACGCGTGGTCGAAGCCGAATTCTTCGACCAACTCACGAACCTTCTCGTCACTGCCAGCGCTGCCGATAGCAACGCCGCCTTTGATTTTTGCAATCTGACCCACCACGCTGCCTACAGCGCCGGATGCGGCGGATACAAAAACAGTCTCACCATCCTTCATTTCGCCAGTCACCAATAAGCCACCGTAAGCGGTTAGGCCTGGCATACCCAGGACACCAAGGTACGCGCTCAGGGGGGCATCGACAGCATCGACTTTCTTAAGTCCCCTGCCTTTTGTAATAAAATACTCCCGCCAGCCTCGATCATTTGTTACATAGTCACCAGGGCTGAAATCGGTATTGTTGGAGGCAACCACCTTGCCGATCGCCCCTCCCGAGAGAACCTCGCCAGTGGGTATGAGTCTCATGCGACCCCTCATATAGGGGTCAACCGACATAAACAGATTCTGGACCAGCACCTGCCCGTCCGAAGGATCGGGTACCTCAACCTCGACGAGTTTGAAATTATCGGCGACTGGTAATCCGGCTGGACGAGATACCAGATGAATTTCTCTACTAAGAGGCATTTTGTTCTCCACTATCACTATCAAAGATCAGGATACTAACATTTACTGATGCTACTCGTGATCCGGGAGTTCACTCAGACGTGGTAAAAGTGCTTATCACTGATCTGACGACCTTGGTCGCCGAATTGTCATTCAAGCTGTCTGCAAGCTACTATCATGTCCATCAATTACCAGTTGGAATATAGAGATGAGATATCCGATAGCTTTAAAGCGATCCACGTTGGCCACGGTTTTTGTTGTTTTTGTATCTGCGCCGGTGCTGTTTGCCAGGCCCGTACCTGATTCCGGTCTTAAAACCGCAAAACCCGAAAGTGTGGGAATGTCCAGCGAGCGTCTGCAACGCGTTGAAGACAGAATGAAGAAATATATTGATGATGAACTGCTGGCAGGCACTGTCACCCTGGTCGCACGAAAAGGCAAGGTTGTTCATTTAAAAGCCCAGGGCCTGAAAGATGTTGAAAACAACGCACCCATGACAACAGATACTATTTTCCGTATTGCCTCTATGACCAAACCAATCACCTCGGTGGCTCTCATGATGTTGTACGAGGAGGGTCATTTTCAGTTAAACGACCCGATCAGCAAGTGGCTACCTGAGTTTTCTGATATGAAGGTTCTGGAACTAACAGAGGGAGAACCAGTCGGCACGCCATATCGCCTGGTTGAACCCAAATCTCCCATCCTCGTCAAACACATTCTGACCCATACGGCAGGGTTGATGAACGGCTACCGTAATGGCCACCTCACTTTGTACCGGGACCAGCCAGAACTGGCACCGGGCTTTAACCTTGAAGACTCGATTAAACGAATGGCGAAGCTGCCCCTGGGCTACCACCCTGGCGAAAAGTGGCAGTACTCCAGTGCTACCAATGTTGTTGCACGAATGGTAGAAGTAATTTCCGGTTTGTCTCTGGATGAATTCTTTCATCAGAAGATATTCAAACCGATTGGCATGAAAGATACCTATTTCTATCTGCCTACTTCCAAACTGGATCGTTTTGCTACCCAGTACCGTCCTGATCCCGACAATGACAATAAGATCATTCTCCAGGACCCTGCAACCAGAGAGAGCAGATATGTAAAGGAACCCCATAACTACTTTTCGGGTAGCGGTGGACTGGTTTCGACTGCAGCGGACTATGTCAGGTTTCAGCAGATGATGCTGAACGGCGGTGAAATTGACGGGGTCAGACTACTGGGAAAGAAAACAGTTGAACTCATGTTCAAAAACCATACGGGAGACCTGCCAATCTGGCTAAGGGGCCCTGGAAGCGGATTTGGTCTGGGGTACTCAGTTGTCATCGACAGCGGAGTGGCTGCCACCTCCCAGACAGAGGGTACTGTGAGCTGGGGTGGTGCGTTTAATACAATTTTCTGGGTTGATCCGGAAGAAGAACTCGTCGCCATCTTTATGAGCCAGCTAAGGCCCTATACCCACGTGAATGTACGTGCTGATTTTATCTCAACCGTCAACCAGGCGATCATTAAATAGGACAATTCAAGATGACAAAAACAGAAACTACTATCTTCGAAATCAAAGACAAGGTTGCCTGGATAACCCTGAACAGACCAGAGGCGATGAATTCGCTCAACCCGGAACTGCGTTGGCAAATGTCTCAACATATGGATGAAGTTGAAAACAACGATGACATATGGATCGCCGTTATCACCGGCGCCGGTGATAAAGCCTTCTGTGCAGGTGCCGACCTTAAACACAATGCCAGGCAGAGAGATGCCACCCAGGAGCAAATAACCACGTGGCAGAAAATGGCTGCTGAGACCACTTCCATCATTGAGAGGTGGCATACACCCAAACCGGTAATTGCCATGGTTAATGGATATGCCCTTGGTGGTGGTCTGGAAATGGCAATGGCATGCGACATCATCGTCGCTGCAGATCACGCGGAATTTGGACTGCCGGAACCACGGCGAGGCCTGATAGCGGGTGCAGCCGGAGTTCACCGTCTGCCAAGACAGATTGGGCTAAAACCAGCGATGGGTTATATGCTTACGGGACGACACATGTCTGCATCCAGAGCCTATGAACTTGGACTGGTGAACGATGTGGTGCCTGCAGATGAGCTGCGTTCCACTGTCGAAGGCTATGTTACCGACATTCTAAGGTGTGCTCCTCTGGCAGTAAGGGCAACCAAGCAGGCTTCCATGCGAGGACTTGATCTGCCACTGGCACAGGCTTTCTATACACCCTACGAGGCGGAAACAAAACGCCGCAGGAGTGGAGATGCACTCGAAGGTCCAAGGGCTTTTGCGGAAAAACGCACCCCGGATTGGAAAGGCAGATGAGGCTTTAGACTATTTTCGAGCCTTCTTTTCCCCAGTAACGGTCTTTCAGGAGACGTTTGTAGAGTTTACCGGTCGGCAACCGGGGTAACTCTGCTTCAAAGTCGATACTCCTTGGGCACTTATAGTGTGCAACATGATCTCTGGTATAAGCCATTAACTCATCATTCAAGTTATCGCTCTCTTCAGCTCCTTCTACCAGTTGAACAACAGCTTTGACTTCTTCACCCATTTCATCGTTGGGTACGCCGATTACAGCCACGTCTGCAATCTTCGGATGCATAACCATCGCGTCTTCAATCTCCTGGGGATAGATATTCACTCCGCCTGAGATGATCATGAAAGTTGCCCGATCCGTCAGATAAAGAAAAGCGTCATCATCTATATATCCCACATCACCCAGCGCAGTCCAGTTGGGATGTTCAGGATGCTGTGCATCTTTTGTTTTCGCCGCATCCTTATGATATTCAAACGGCATTTCCGGTAATTCGAAGTAGACAATACCCGCTTCACCGTTGGGTAGTTCCTTTCCCTCCTCATCACAAATATGGATGACGCCAATAAGAGACTGACCCACGGTACCAGGTTTTGCCAGCCAGGCTTCAGGCGTGACATGGGTAAAACCGTTTAATTCAGTACCGCCATAGTATTCATATAGTATCGGACCCCACCAGTCGAACATCTGTTGTTTTACCTGACGGGGACATGGTGCCGCAGCATGTATAGCTACTTTATGCGAAGATAAATCAAAACCCGACCTTTCCGACTCTTCCAATTTGAGCATGCGGGTAAACATCGTCGGCACCCACTGACTATGCGTGACTTTATGGTCCTGAATGGCCCTGAGAGCTTCCACCTCATTGAACCGGGACATCATGACAACCGTACCACCGAGTGCCTGGGTTGCTGTGCTGAAGCCAAGCGGCGCCGAGTGATAAAGAGGTGCCGGAGACAGGTAAACACTATTTTCATCAAAGCCCCACAAACCCTTCTGAAGTGCGCCAACCATACCGGCATCCTCGGAAATCAACTGGTCGGGTAAGGGACGCATGATGCCTTTTGGACGACCTGTCGTACCGGAACTGTAGAGCATAAAAGCGCCTGCTGGTTCCTCCTCAAGTTTTTGAGCGGGAAACCCGGAAATCGCGTCTTCATAACTCTCATACCCCTCGACGGTATCGCCTATCATCAACCACCTTTTAACCGCAGGACAGAGATCTGGCAGTGTTTTGGCGACATCACCCAAATAACCTGAAGAAACCACCACTTCAGATTCAGAATTATCAACGATATAGGCAGCTTCTTCATCGGTCAGATATCGATTTACAGTTGTGAGATAGAGACCGGAACGCATGGCTGCCCAGACAACTTCAAAATATCTGAGGTCGTTCTCCATAAAAATGGATATATGATCTCCCTTTCGCAATCCCTGGGACCACAGAAGCTGTGCAAACTGGTTCGAGCGATCATCCAATTCCCTATAGGTGATGCGTTCACCGGTCTCGGAGTGCACCACGGCTGTTTTGTCAGGGAATATCGTGGACCAATGACCTGGGTACATATTTTTACCTGCCTAAAAGTGTTACGAGAAAGATAAAGTGCTTTGCCTTCAGATTCCAGTATTTATTGCAGCCGATTACAAATTGGTTTAACTTGCGGCAGATTCGATATCGCCTATAAAAGGGTCCTCTGGCCATGCGTTTACCCTTAATTCTGTCAACGTGTCTTTTTCTATTGGCAGGTTGTAGTCAGCATCTGAAGGAGACCTTGCCGATGACCTATTCGATTAAGCAACTCCACCAGGCGTACAGTGATCAGACTCAGACCGTCAGCAGCGTTACGAAATTCTATCTTGAACAGATTGAGTCTCTAAATCCAAGCCTGAATGCAGTAATCGCCGTCAATCCTGATGCCCTGGATGTGGCGGCTGATCAGGATATTATGCTTGCTGAAGGGAAAAATCGCGGTTCTCTTTTTGGTATACCTGTTCTGGTCAAAGACAATATCGAAACCCGTGAACTACCAACAACCGCCGGTTCTCTAGCCCTCAGCAAAAACGTGACCAATCGCGATGCTGATCTTGTCATGCGACTCCGTCACGCCGGTGCAATTATTCTGGGCAAAACCAATCTGAGTGAATGGGCCAATTTCAGATCGGAACGTTCGTCCTCCGGATGGAGTGCGGTTGGCGGTCAGACCCGCAACCCGCACGACCTTGCACGATCTCCCTGTGGCTCAAGTTCAGGTTCTGCGGTTTCGATTGCTGCGAATCTGTCGGTGGTTGCAATCGGGACTGAAACAGATGGCTCAGTTATCTGTCCAGCTTCGCTAACCGGCATCGTCGGCCTTAAACCAAGTATCGGACTTATCAGCCAGACAGGTATCGTGCCAATCGCTCATACCCAGGATACCGCAGGGCCGATGACCCGAACCGTCACGGATGCGGCTATCCTGCTCAATGTTATGACAACAGAGAGCAAAACAGATTTTGCTGCGGAACTGACTGATGACTCATTGAAAAATAAGAGGATCGGCGTACTGCGCTCAGCCACCGGGTTTCATGAGCGTGTCGATGAAATATTTGAAACAGCTATTAATACACTTCGAAGTAGCGGCGCCATTATTGTCGAGGACATTATCATTAAAAAGCCCAGGGGATTTCGTCGCGACAGTTACAATGTTCTGCTTTACGAATTTAAACATAATATCAACCAGTACCTGTCTGGATTACCCAATGAACTCGCTGAAGCAGATCTACAAACCCTGATCGACTTCAATCAAATGAATAAAGAAGTAGAAATGCCCTATTTTATGCAGGAAACATTTATCAAAGCCCAGGGCAAAGGCCAGCTAACAGATGAGGCTTATACTGAAGCCCTTATGAGAATTCGCAAGGCTACCCGGCAAGACGGTCTTGACAAGATACTCGAAACAAACCGTCTTGATGCACTGATAGCTCCCTCCGGCGGACCTGCTTTTACCATTGATCTGATCAATGGTGATCACTTTGGTGGCGGCGGTGAAACCTCCTACCCTGCTATATCAGGCTACCCACACCTGACGCTTCCCATGGGTGAGATCAGTGGTCTGCCAGTCGGACTATCCTTTATCGGCGGTAATAATAGTGATCATGCCCTCCTGAAGATGGGATACGCGTTTGAGCAAAAGCATCAGCAGGATCAACTTCAATAGAACGCTATGCAATCTGCTCCCAGATCTTTGCGATGTCGCAGCCTGAGAATTTTTGGGTTGATCTATTCAGCAGACTGCCCTGTGGTAATATCCGGGTCGGGAGAGAATAGTATTTGTTACGGCTGAAACTTCTGACAACCCACGATTCTCAATTCACACAATAATAAAAGAAAGCTGATATGAGTCTAATTACCTGGTCTTGGATATTTCTATTCCTCTATATTTCCATGATGGTCGGCATAGGCATCTATGCCCAACGCAAGATCAAGCATGCTGACGACTTCGCTACGGCGCGCGGTGCCTATGGGCCAGTATTCCTCGCACTTGCGTTCGCTGCGTCTACTGCCAGCGGTGCTACTTTTCTTGGTAGTCCCGCTCTTTCATATGAATGGGGCCTGGCTGCCAACTGGGGGAACTTTCTATACCCGGTTGGCGTTTACTTCGGTATTTTAATTTCCATGCGACTGATCGCCACCTCTGGTAATCGTTTTGGCAATCGCTCCATTCCTGAATACCTGGGAGATCGATATCAATCGGAGGGGATCCGCGTTCTGGTATCCATGCTTTCGCTGGTTCTTTTCTTTTATCTAGCAGGTCAACTGGTCTCCGGCGTCGTCATGTTTGAAATCATGCTGGGTTTGGATTCAGACTGGGCACTTATCATTACAACGCTGGTTCTACTCGTATATGTAGTCCTCGGCGGCGCACATGCTGACATACTTACTGACGGCGTACAGGGTGCCATGATGCTCATTCTCGCTGTCATTGTCATCATTCTGACATTGGTAGGCTGGGGGATAGAGGGCGGGTTAACCGGTATGTGGGAGAATCTTGAATCCCAGGACAGCAATCTGACAACAGCACTGAACCCTAAAACACCCCTGTATCACTCCTGGTGGTCGATCTTTGTTATTGTATTTGCACATATGCCTCTGGGACTTTTACCTCACCTTGGCAATAAACTCTGGGCGCTGAAGTCCGATGGCGATCGAATGCAGTTTGTTAAGCTTGCTGCCGTCTTTGGTGTGACGCTGGGCATGCTCGGTCTGGGAGGCTTGCTGGCAAGGGCTCATTTCGGCGACATTCTTTATCTTGACGGGGCCAACCCCAATCAATCGCTGCCACTGCTCTTTATCAAACTCTTCCCAACCTGGCTTGCTGCGTTGATAGGGGTCGGGGTCTTAAGTGCTGTCATGAGTACCGCTGACGGGCTGGTTGTTTCATCATCACAGATCATTGCAAACGACTTGTATCGACGAACCATCGTGCCAATCACAAAACCGAATCTCAGTGAAGAACAACTGGACCAGAGAGTGCTGACGATCAGCAGAGTGTCGACTGTGATGGTACTACTCATCTGCATGTCGATGGCCTGGTCGTTGATGTCGGTAAACGTATCTCTTATCGTCTGGATCGGCGTAGGCGGGATGATGGCCTCATTCGCCGGTCCGTTGGTTGTCGGCGCACTCTGGCGCGGGGTAACCCGGCACGGAGCCTATGCCGGACTGATCGCGGGATTCCTGACATTTCTTGTTTTGCATACCCGGTTGCTGGACCCGGCGTGGTTCTCAGACAGCGCCGTGCACGGCGCGGTTAGCTGGTTGTACGGCGAAGGTCCAAATCCTTTCTCCTGTGCCGTATTAGGAGAAATTGTGTCAGTTACTTTCACTGTTCTGGTTTCAAGGCTGACCCAACCACTGCCGGAAAATCATCTCGATGAGATGTTTAGCGGTGGCGTCGAGGCAACAAACTAGCCCGGATATTTCACCATAGGCGTTGATTAGCCCTCAGGAATGGGTTCTCCCAATGCCCTGGCCCTTTCGATTCTCGTTGCTTCATCTTTTGGCAGATGCTTCATGGCCACTATCAGACAAAAAATGGTGATTACGAAAATCAGCATCGAACAGGTAATCGCAGTTCTCAGCGCTTCAGCTTCGGTCGACCCGGATGACTGAAACATATCGCTTAGCTGGCCGATGGCATAAGGCCCAAGCGCAAGTCCGATGAAGGTATTCACAAGGATATAATATGCGCCTGCTACCGCTCTCATTCTCGGCATGACGAGATCACTGGCGGTGCTGGGGGGGATACCTGCCCAAAGCGCACTCGGTATGTGATACAGGAAGTTCAGTACAAAAGCAGTCTGCAGGCTATCCGTGTGAATCATCCACAACACCATGGGTACGGTGCCGATAACCACCAGGAATCCAATCACCAGGCGCCCGCTGGCGAATCGCTGTTTCAATTTATCGGCTAAATACCCACCGCTGGTTACGGCGAGTAATCCACCGAGTGCACTACCGCCACCTATATAAAGACCCACCTCGGTAGCACTCGCCCCGTGTATCCGCATCAGTAGTGGCGCGGTCCAGAATCCTACACCATAAGTTACAAAGGCAATTGTTGGAAAAGCAATCAACGTAAAAACAAATGCCTTCGAATGAAACATCATTGAAAAAGTTGCAGGATCACGCACTTTCAGCGACTGAGCCCAGGAAAAGGTCACATATACACCAAAACCCATGGCGATCCACTGCATTACACTGCCGGTCAGAAAAATCAGCAGACTGGCAAGCAGAATAATGATGAACGCAGCCCCCAAATTAACCTTAAGCGATGCATTGTTTCGCACGATACTAATCAGATTAAGCGGTGGAATAACAGAAGCGAGTTCTGCCCCCAGTAACTTGAATGGTGCGGGGTGAGTCTCACTTTTCAAACCTTCACTGGCGCCTCTCACAGGTTCACGCAGGGTGCGTACCCACAACGCCATCAGTATGCCAGGCAAACCTACCACCATGAACGCCACTTGCCAGCCTCTTAATCCGAAGGGTGCATCCGTTGGATAGGTGGATGCCCAGAAATCAAGAATATACCCGCCAAGAAACAAACCTATGCCAGCACCTATATAGACGCCTGCGGAATAGATGGCGATGACAGTCGCCCGTTGATGAACCGGATAGTAATCAGACAAGAGGGAATAGGCAGCCGGAGATGCACTGGCTTCGCCAATTCCGACTCCTACCCGGTAGAGTGCGAGAGCAGGAAAGGATCTGGCAGTGCCAGACAGGGCAGTCATCACGCTCCAGAAAAAGAGGCCACCTGAAATCAGGCTGCGCCTTACCCAAACATCAGCGAATCGCGCCAGTGGAATGCCAAATACCGCAT
Organism: uncultured Pseudomonadales bacterium; assembly: GCA_964548025.1. Classification (GTDB taxonomy): domain Bacteria; phylum Pseudomonadota; class Gammaproteobacteria; order Pseudomonadales; family Azotimanducaceae; genus JAHRVQ01. The sequence continues at coordinate 19,281 of CAZJRI010000021.1, read as the reverse complement.
AAAAAACCGCAAACACAGTGCCGTATAAAAATCCGATCTGGGCATCTGTTGCGCCCAGATCAGCTTTTATATCTTCGGCAAGAATCGAGAGAATATTGCGATCAATGAAATTGAAGATATAAACCAGCACCAGCACAAACAGCACGTAATTGGCATAGGCTCCGCCGGTTTTTGTATCCGCTTGTGTATCTGATACCTTGTTTGAAGGCACCTCCTTCGATTCACTCATTTATTTTCCTGTTTCTTGTTCTTGTTTTTCAAGATCTGTGAAAATTCGAATACTTGGCGGCTTTACTCTCTCAATTCATCTCTTTAAATCTGCCTTATATGCGCAATGCGACAACAGAACCTGGCCAGGGTAGAAACCAGATAATCAGTCGAAGCCGACAAATGTGGTTATGTCCTTATTTGGCGCACGCCGGGATTTAACGTCATTAGCAGCAAATTCATAGTCAGGGTACCCCATGGCGATACAGGTCATAATAACCTGATCATCAGGAATATTGGCATGTTCCCTCACGACATCAGACTGCATTATGCCCTGCCCGTTGATCACGGTGCCCAGTCCTTTTGTCCAGGCTGCAAGTACCAACCCATAGACAACCGCGCCCAGGTCAAAATGGCTTATGGTTGCTGGTTCCATTACTTTTTCATAGCTCATGACGATTGACACCGGTGCATCAAACTGTCGAAAGCCTCGCATGACCCAGTCCTGGCGCATTTCCTTGTCCTCTCTTGCGATTCCCATAGCTTCGAAAAGCTGCACGGCAATTTCCACCTGGCGCTGTTTATAAATCCCCTCATAGCCATGTCCCATGGGAATTTCTCTGTTTACCTTGGCCCCCGACAGCATTCGGTCTGTATTTCCCTCACGAATACGTTCAAGTGGTTCGCCCGTAATAACATTGAAGAACCAGGGCTGAGTATTCATTGAGGACGGCGCTCCCTTGGCAATCTCAATGATCTCGGCAATGACTTCTTTTGGCACCGGATCCGGTTTATACCCCCTGATGCTTTTGCGCTCTCTCACTAATGATTCAAAATCCATCACGTTACCTTATTGTTTGATATTAATCTGAAGTAGTCAGGCAGGGATCTGACAGGTCAATGGCGTAACCTACATGAAATCAAGGCGCCATAACAACCCTGCAGCAGATTCAGAGCCAAAAAGCCAGTATGCGGGGTCAGCAACGATGCATGGTTTGCCATCATTTCTGCAGTCTCGTACTATCTTTATGTCTCAGCTACAAGGCAACCCCCCAGGCGGCGAAAACAACAATTAAACTTCTAATTGGAGGTCAACGTGGATCTAGAAGCACTGGAAAAACGCATCACCAGAATCGAGGATCTCGAAGCTATCAAGCAACTGAAAGCACGCTATTGTGAAATCTGCGACGACGATCATAACCCCGACCGAATCACATCCATTTTCACGGCAGATGGTATCTGGGAAGGAAAGGGAATCGCAAAGGCACAAGGTCATGATGAAATCAGGGCACTTTTTGAGAACTTTCAGAAAACCATCAGCTATTCACAACATATGGTTCAGAATCCAATCATCAATGTTGATCAATCCACTGCCAATGGTATCTGGTATTTCTTTGGTCCGTTTACGTTCTACGAGAACAACCAGGCCATGTGGCAGGCGGCACGCTACCATGAAGAGTATGTAAAGGAAGAAGGTGGCTGGAAAATCAAGCATCTTCATATCAGGGGACCCCGTATGGGTGCCAGATATGAAACCGGTTGGGCGAAGTGACTTCGGCGGTGAGTTCATCACCGGCTCTCAGCCTAAACAAAGTTTGATTGATCTAAACCAGGACCACCTCAACCAGGATGGCCTGAAGGGTATATCTACCGTGAAACAATCTTCAATCAAAGCGGTTGCGGCTAAAATCAACCGGTTGTTGCTGGTCACTTTGAGCTTTTTTCTAGTGACGAACTGCACCCCGACCTTCAGTACGAAATCGGCTGACAGGACGCAGGTCTCTATTAACCTCAGTCACCTCCATTCTGGCCCGGGCATAAAGGTTGACTACCAGTTCAGCCATCCAGTCACCGAATTTCTATTCGAAGTACCCGCCCCCCGGATTCGCGGGGCAAATTGGGTTCTAAAAACCCCTGATACCATTTTCACCGAACAATCTGCCGTCAGTGCACAACCCACAAGGCGGCTGGTATTTGAAATACATCCCGATCAAACGGTGCTTGATTCGATGGATCCGGGCATGTACGTGCTGGACAATGGGATTGTATTCGACCTGGACTATCTGCCTGGTGCGAAGGCACTGTATGAGACCAGCCTCATAATTAATGCACCGGGTTCCACTTTCATCTCGACCTCTCATGATGTAGCCCTGTCCACAGAACTTTTCAAAATCGTTAATCCGTTTGGATTAGCCTATCTTGGTGATTCAGAGCCAGTGGAAAGAAACGCTGTAATAATCGTTGCGGAACAGGAGTTCCCGGGTCAGTTTATTGCCGGAATTGACAGGTTGCTAGATGATACAACAAGACACTACAGCCGCTTGCTGCCTTCCGCTGTCTATCAGGAACCACGTCTGATCCTGTCCCTGGATCAGCAGGAATCTCTGGGCTTCAGGGGGA
>CAZJRI010000021.1:5406-16664 GCA_964548025.1 uncultured Pseudomonadales bacterium | reverse complement strand
TAAATGAAAATATTATCGCCTTGCACCTTCAGGGAGATGAATGGCTGGATTTGGACCCACATGCCCTCGGCCAGCTCTCAAGTTATGTAAGGCACGAGATCTTTCACATGTTCAGCGGACAGCTCCACGTGGAGAAGGATGATCAGCATAGATCAGCCTGGTTGACAGAGGGTGCAGCCGAATACTTTGGCGGAGCGCTCGATAGTAAGCGGCGGAATGCCGCAGGTGAACCCATACAGGAACTCTTTAACCAGTGCCTTTCCGCGACCGGTTCTCAACCTGTTAACAGCCAGGGGCATTCTGCAATCAGTCATGCCACCTATCGTTGCGGGGAATTCCTTATCGGTGCTTTGTCTCTAATGCTCGGTGATTCTCATTCGGTTTCATCGGTCTGGCTTGAGATGTTACAACCTGACAGCCTTAACGGCACTGCATTCTCAACCGATGAGATATTCGATATCGTTCAGAGACTGGGTATCGTACATTTTGAATCAATTGCTGATCTGACCCTCAACCAGGAGGGGCTAGCCCGTTGGCAGAAGATCCAGTCAGAAATGGCAGGTACGGGTGCTGATGTTGAATTCACCTACATCCAGGCTGTTCGCGCAGAAGGAACTCGTCTCATCCGTCAACTTCTAACACGACACTGCAGGGGCGCCAGTGGGTTTAAAAGCGACGAGTCTCTACTCACGCTTTATACGCCGAATTGCAGTGGTGGATTCAAAGATAGCGCCGAAGTCGTACAGATCGAATCTCATCCTATTCGAAACGTCGGGGCCTGGGTAAATTCGATTGTTGATCGCTGTAGTCGCGCAGAATCAATCATGTTCACATTGAAAGATGGCGATGAAATGCCCATCCACTGTGAATGAACCCGGGTTTTTGTGTTTTTTTGTTTTTGTATTGTTGTATTAACCAGGTCCAGATTCACTGCTTGGCGGCAATTTCATCCTGTATTTCTCTTACCTTGTCTTCTGTCAGTGGGTACGACCAGAGTAATGGTACACCGACAAACTTAAACAGCGCGGGGATTACCGAGTAAACGCAAGCGACCATAAGCAAAGTAAATTCAGTATTCGTCGTATTATGCGGGTCCGCCTGGGCATCAAATCCGAACCATACAACGAGCGATAGTCCAACGGTGACACCAAGCGCATAGGCACCTTTTCGTACCATCGACCAAATTGAGAAATACGCGCCTGCGCGTCGCAACCCCGTCTGTGCTGTATCAACATCAATCACATCAGCACACATGGCTGATGGTAATGCCGAAAGCGCGCCAATGGCGGAACCCTTCAGACACATTACTATGATAAAGAAGAGGAATTTGCCTGTCTCGATGCCTTCAAAGTATTCAACCAGTGACAGGTGAGTATCGGCAGGCAGAAAGGACAGAAGGCGTGGAATCTGAAACGCGGTAAACCATTCGGCAGGGGCGATTGCGATCAGCGGCAGAAGAGACGCCCAGAATGCATACCAGCCTATCGCGATCATCGTTGCCCTGTGTTTGCCGATCATGCGCGACAACTTGAACCATAACGGAATGGCTGCTATCTGACAGAGGAAATATGGCGCAAGATATAGCCCATATAACTCTCCGGCAACAAGCACATGTTTTACGAAAAAGAAGGATAGGCTGTTTGTCATTGCAGCGCCCATACTCGAGAACGCAAATATGATAACGAGCAGCACATAGGGGCGATTCTGAAGTACCACCTTGAGCCCCTCTACCAGAGGTACCCTCTTTGACTCCTCAATAACCGGCCACTCAGGTACCGATATCAGTGCATTTGCTACGACAATAGGCATCACGATACACATACCCAATACCAGGTAGAAAACGACATCACGCGGTTCTGAGATCCCCCAGAATAACAACAAAGCTGGTGTAAAAGCAGACAGAAGCGCACCGGTCACCGAAAACCCCTCTCGCCAGCTCATGACCAGGGTTCGCTCATTGTAATTGTCCGCGAGTTCCGCTCCCCAGGCACTAAAGGGCAGATCCTTGATCGTTGATCCGAGATAGAGCAGCACCATCATGCAAAACATCCAGGGATAACCGGCAGAAAAAGTCTGACCGAATACGGATACGTCGCTAAATCCATCCGGAGCCACAAACAGCAGGTACATGCCCGCGGCATAAATCGGCGTACCCAACAGCACGAACGGCTTTCGGCGCCCCCAACGGGTTCGCAATTTGTCTGACAAAAATCCGATTATAGGATCAGTGACTACGTCCGTGATTCTCGACAGTGTAATTAGAAGGCCGACCCAGAAAAGCGAGAGGCCGAATCCATCGGCATATACAGCGGGCAGGTAAACGGCAATTGGCAGTCCTGCCAGCGCCAGAGGAGTTGCCGGAGCTGCGTATGATATCAGCATCCATTTGGTCAAGGGCTTGCGCTTGACCCTTCCGGTCTCCGTTTCTGTTCCTACTCCGACCTCGGCCACATCGGTCATTTCACACCCCACCCATCTACCCTATTTCGAAACTAACACAAAAATCGGGTCCGGCATAAATCTTTCTTATATTGAATTCGCATTGATGAATCGGCAGAAATCACCAAAATTAGCACATCGAATCGCTCCCAAAGCGCCAAAGGTAGTGCGAGCGGAGAATTTCCAGATTGATTTCAGGGGATCAGTGGACAATCAATTCAGGGTCGCTAAGGCGGTGAATCTCCAAAAAATAGTGCGATTCACGATCATCGGAAGCAGAGCAGACGGCTTTCGGATTACCAATTCAGTGGGCAAGTCCTGTACGTTCACCAAGACTCATGAAAGTTCGGTTCCGGCCCTGCTCTTTAGCCGAATAGAGAGCCTCATCAGCTCTCTGCACAATCTGTTGCCAGGACTGCACTTCTTTGCCCGGTACGTAGGACGCCACACCTGCGCTAATGGTGATAAAGCCAAAAGGGCTTTTACAATGCGGCAGTCCCAGATCCCGCAATCCGGCAACTGTTCTTTCTGTCAGCACTGAGGCGCCCTCAGCCTTCGTTTCAGGTAAGAGCATGAGGAATTCCTCACCACCATAACGGTAGAGTCTGTCAGCGTCCCTTATATTCGCTCTCAGATTACCTGCTACAGTCTTCAGAACATCGTCTCCGGCACCGTGGCCGTAGAAGTCGTTATAATTCTTGAAGTAATCTATATCTAACAGGGCCACTGAGTAGAAGCGCCCATGGCGCGCACTGGCTTCATGATGCTGGTAAATATCCTGCTCCATAGCCCTGCGATTACCGATCTTCAACATGGGGTCTTCAAGCGCCAGGTTCATTAACTGCTCGTTGTTTTTCTGCAAAAGCCGAGTACGTTCCTTCACTGACCTTTCCACCACAGCCTCATGGGTCTTTAGAAATATCAGTTTGTTACGGACCATGTCGGTATGGGTTACTAGCCCCATCAACCTGCCTTCTTCATCCACCACGGGCAAATGCCGGACAGCATTGGTTTCTGAAAGCTCTAAAGCATCGAATACCGATGTGTTTCCCTTGATGCTGAGGGGGCGACTGGCCATGACCTCTGCAACACTGGTTGCGACTAGTTCCTGCTCGTTGATCGTATTTGCAAGCACGTTAACCAGGTCTCTCTCTGTAAGTATGCCGATGGGTTTTTCATCCCGGATGATGACGACACACGAATACGCCCGGTCACGCATTAATTTAGCGACTTCAAGGAGGCTGGCATCAGGAGAAACCTGGTAAACATTCCTGGTCATGAACGAATCTACTTGAACATTCTTCATGGGCGGAAAGCACTCTCACACTTGTATAAACACTTCCTTTAAGTCTAGCCAAAACTTCAAGATATGCTGAAAACAAACCCGCATCCAGCCCCTCGCGGCAGATTCAGCGGTGCGCCGATCATTCAGGCGTCTGATCTATATCCCCTGGAGGAATAGTCAAAATCCCACAATTCTCTGTTCTTATCGTTCTGCAGGTAGAAATTGTTGTGGTACGAGCGTATTTCCGCGATTTTACCTGCCTCGAATACGTACCACTCAGCGCCTCTCAGCAGTTCAGGGACGCCCGTTGCCGCCGGTGTCCACTTCATACTCCATTCAATAACCGCTTCTGTCTCCTGGACAACAGCGTGATCCAGTTGCCAGTTAGCCACCGTTCGGGGACCAACTTTTATCCAGTAATTGGCAAGAGCCTCTGCACCTCTTACCGCACTGTGATCAACAAAATAGTGCACAACCTCCGGCGTAAACGTTGAAATCATCAACGCTTTATCTGAGGTATTGCATCCGCGGTAATATTCATTAATCGTGTCTATATAGGCATGACCAGAATTTCGCGTTTCTATCGATAACCCCATGAATAACCTCTCTCCTCAAGAACTGATTGGGCTATGATAAACGGATGGATGACGAACTTTCACCTGATGAGTTGCAGGAACTTACAGAGGATCTGGACGAACTCAAGTCCAGTCTCGAGGCATTGCTCAATGCCACAGAATCCGGTACTAAACCGGTAAAACTAAAGGACAATGCGGGTCGACTGAGCCGCATGGATGAAATGCACAACCAGAGCATTCTCGTCGCCAATCGAAACGTCACCGGCAATCGTCTCAAACAGGTGATCGCAGCCATGGATCGAATCAAGACAGACAACTACGGCTACTGCAGTAACTGTGGTGAGACGATCGCATTTAATCGACTCAAAGCATATCCTGAAGCAGATATGTGTCTGAAATGTAAAAGTGAGGATGAACTATCTGATTAGCCCGTCGGGCTAGACACTCCATTCTCGAATACATAAAGTACCGGGGCTTGATTAGAATTGCACTTACTTAACGCGTTTGTAACAGTTAGCGGCAAGTAGGAGCGGATTAACCAAGAATTAGGATTAGGTAAGCACCTAAGCTTGATTAAACAATCGATAACATCTTGAGATGAGCGAGGGAGCGGGATATGAATGATTTCAGGGCAGAAGTACGAGACTGGCTTGCCGAGAATTGCCCGGAGGGGGCGCGGGGTCCGGGCCAGGTTTTAACCGGTAGCACGAAGATCAAAATTCAAAACCCTGATTCAAAGGTCTGGTTGGACCGTATGGCCGAGAAAGGCTGGACCACCCCAATGTGGCCAAAAGAGTACGGCGGCGGCGGATTAACCAAAGATGAATACCTGATTCTGATCGATGAGATGCGCAAGATTAAGGCAAGATCCCCGTTAATGGGAATGGGCACCAGCCTGATCGGCCCTACTCTGCTGGATTTCGGCGACGAAGATCAGAAACAGCGTCACTTACCCAGAATTATCCGTGGTGAAGTTGCATGGTGTCAGGGTTACAGTGAGCCGGGTGCGGGATCAGACCTCGCCAGCCTGCAGACAAAAGCCGTTCTTGAAGGCGATCACTTCACGATCAATGGCCAGAAAATCTGGACCTCAGGTGCCCAATACGCCGACTGGATGTTCATTCTGGTAAGAACCGATCCGGATGCACCAAAACACGACGGCATCAGTTTTATGCTACTGGATATGGATCAACCAGGCGTCAACGTGAAACCTATTCGCCTTATTAGCGGTGAATCTCCATTCTGCGAATCATTTTTCGACAATGCAAAGGCAGAAAGAAGAGATTTGATCGGGGAGATCAATCGTGGCTGGACGGTTGGCAAGCGGCTCCTTCAACATGAGAGATCCGGGATAACAACCCTCGCCGGTGGAAGCAGAAGACCAACCGGTCCTGTCTTGTCAGAACTCGCCAAGGAATATCTGGGTGAGGTTGATGGACGCATTCAGGATGCTGATTTCCGTGAGCGAATTATCAATCATGAAATGAACGCGCATTCTTTCTCGATCACCCAGCGGCGTGTCGTCGCGGAAACCACCGAAGCAAAAACCCCCGGGCCTGCAACTTCGATGTTCAAGTACTATGGATCCAGAAGTATGCAGAATGCCGCAGATCTCTCAAGAGACATTCGAGGCAGCCAGGGTCTGGGTTGGGAGGGTTCGACCTTCAGCCGGTCCGATAAGGAAGCCCTGCGCACATTCCTTTCTACACGTGCAGCTTCTATTTATTCAGGATCGAATGAAATTCAGCTCAATATTATTGCAAAGCGAGTCCTTGGACTACCTGACTGATTTGAGTCAATCGTGATGACGGAGCCGCCTTTTGAAAGTCCTCTTAGTGGATGTATGTCATACACTGTATAAGTCCAATACCACCTATGACTTTCTTGAGTGGTACCTGTCAGCAAATCAGGACTATCAGCGGCTGGTGAAGTTCAGACAAAACCTCCTCGTTCGCGTGGCTGCCAGGGCTATTGGCCACGACATCGTCAGGAGTAAAGCGATAGCATACCTAAAGGGTCTTGAATATTCGGCGTTGATTGACGCTGCAACTATCTTTGTTGACCAGCTCGATCCGATACCTGAAACCATGCAGGTTCTCAAACAATACCGAAGCCGAAATTACCAGATCGTGCTGCTCTCTTCATCGCTGGATTTCATCGTTGAGGCAATAAGCCGCAAATTGAATGCAAAAAGATTTCACGCCAGTCAACTGGACTACCAGGAAGGTATATGTCAGGGAGTTTTTGCATCAGATCTGGCGACAGGAAAACGGGATATCATCGAACGATTTTACTCAGACGACACTTGTGATTTTATAACCGACAATTTCTCTGATCTGACCTGTGCGCCATTCGTTGATCAAATGATTGCAGTATATGAGGTGAATGACTCAGCCAGTGCGGCTTTCTGGAAGAGAAACAAGATAGCCCAGTCGATTACCTATGAGTGATCATGAGCCATCTGAAAAATCACCCCCAACGTGGATTTACTATATACCACTGGCTTACTTTGTTTATACCCGTCTGGTATCAGGTCACAAAGTGGTTTCCTGGTTCTTTATTTACCCCATACCAATATCGTTGGCATGTCTGCTCTTCACCGGAGGCGCATCAATACCAGTGCTGAGCGGGATTTTTCTTGCAATTATATCTACTTATAGCATTTACGAAATCGGCTATCTTCAGAACGATACGGTTACGATTCAAAATGAAACCAACCCGACGCTGCGGTTGACATCAGCAGCCGTCGATCACGTCCGCAGGCAGTGGATCTATGTTATATGCACAAGACCAGCCATTAGTTTGATATTGTGTCTGATCATCTATCAACTGAAACTACCCGGATTCGGGCTTTATTGTTGCTCCCTCCTCGCGATTATTATCGTATTCCCCGTCTACAACAGGCTCAGGGGTAAAATCAACGTACCGCTACATTTTGTACTGGTTTCGAGCAGATTCTGCGGTCCTGCTCTCCTGGTATTCCCGGATCTATTGTTCTTCTTCTATCTCATTTTGACCTTTCCATTACTGAACCTCTTTGAGAGAGGCGCAGAGGAACGCTATGGCATTGATTGGCTTCAGCAATTGCCTTTTTCAAATCTGGGTTCCGGTCGTTATTGGTATTATCTGGTGGTCTCGTTTCTCTGGTCTGCTCTCTGCCTTTCACTCAACGTGGAACTGCAGACGACTTTGATCTTCGTCTACTTATTTCTTTATCGTCTGTTTTCTCCTCTCGCCCTGTCAAAACTGCAGGCATCAAAATAACTCGTCAAGCAGTTCATCAAACTGTCTGGCTGAGTCTGACCACTTAAACTCTTCACTTTTAGACCGTGCTTCGCTGCCCAGCTTCTGACGCAGTTGCGGGTCTCCGATGAGTCTCTCCAGTGATTGTGCCATTGCATCAATGTCGCGGGGTTCCACCAGTAGTATATTGACTTCGTTCTCAGCATATTGTGTAACTGCACCGACGCGAGTTGAAACAACCGCACATCCGCTTGCCATAGCTTCAAGGGGCGGATTGCCAAAAGCCTCAGTTTCATCGCTGGTAAACAGGAAAATATCCAGACCCCTGTAAAGATCCCTCAGATCAGCACCTGTGGGTAGCAGATTAGTTTCAACATCTTCAATACGAGACAAAGCTTCCCTGTCCTCCAATTTTGGCTGCTCACCAAACAGGATCAATTTATACGGCACTTTAATTTTCTCAAGTGCCTTAAATCCATCCGACAGTCGCTTCCAGTCCTGCACCCTATACAACATGCCGATATGTATCTTCTGGTGATTTTCTTCAGCTTTCTCAAACTCCTCGAAGAATACCGGGTTCAATCCGTTGGGGATTACAGCCAGTGGGCTGCGACCATCTGCTTCCAACTGTGCGGCAAGCTGCCTTGAGGTAGCCACCTTATCGATCGAAGAACGGTAGACAGCACGAACTCTCTCTTCCGGCCCACCCCAGGTTTCGTAGCTCCGAACAAAATGAATCACTCTGCCCTTTTCACTGTTACAGTGACCCAGTTTTTCCACATCCGCCCACCAGGTTAGAACCAAAACATCTGACCTGGGAAGAAAAGTTTCTGACGACCAGGGAATTGCCACCAGGGTTCCGGAAAAATCAAACCAGCGAGGTTTAAACAAAAGGTTCTGAAACGTTCTTACGATCTGCACCAGCCACTTTCTGATATTCCACCAGGGAAGGCCATCCCGACCGGGGATAACAGGATAGACGACTGAAACCTCATGCCCCATACGCTGCATCGCATCAGCCATCATGATGCTCGACTGGATACCGCCATATACGCCGAGATTCGGCAAGTAGAACGTGATTCTCTTCATTTCAGGTATTGCTCACAGGCTGCAAGCACCTTTTCTGCGCTGATAGCTTCCAGGCAATCTACTCTTCCCTGGCAGAATTGCTTGACCCGATTTGGATAACAGGGCTGACAGGACAGGTTACTGCTAACAATCATTCTATTGCCAGGGGTACCAGGATATGGCGCACTCTTGATCGAGTCAGTCGGGCCAAAAAGGGCAATGACCGGGATATCACACATCGCTGCCAGATGCATGGGGCCTGTGTCATTTGAAATCATCAGGTCCTGCCGGTTTAGCTGAGCAAGGGTTTGCTCCACGTTTAGACGACCGATATGGTTATTGTCTCCGGTTGATAATATCTCGTCGAATGCATCCCTTATGGATAGTTCTTCTTCACCGCCAAAGATCGAGATGTTTGCTTCCCAACGCATCCTGATCAATGATATTAACTCCATGAATTTTTCGACGGACCAACCTGGTTTGTCTTTATTGTATCTGCCTACATGTATCGCAATTCGTCTGACAGCCTCTTTATTCTGATTCGACCTTTCAATCTCTGGATACGCGGCGTGCATTTCCTCTGCGCCCAGCAGCCCGGCCAGCCTTATGTTGTTCTCCGCTTCATGTTCATCTGCCTGGTAATGACAGACCAGATTCAAAAAGGGGCTGAACAACCAGGGTCGGGGGTGGTCAAACCCGGCGCGTCTTTTTATACGCGCCAGACTTAAAACCAGATTGTATCGGTAGTCGTAATTGCCGAAGAAGCTGATCGAGGAGTCAATACGGTATTTATGTATCAGCTCGTAAAGTCGAGCACATTGACGCCAGGGGTTTGCTACAGGCAGGTAGGTAACAGTCTTAAAACTCCCTTCCAGCGCCAACAGTTCATTGCTGGGGCGAAGGCGATAAACAGCGTGAAATTCTGCATCTGGCATTGCATGCTTCAGTGCGGAATACGCTGGGAGCGCTAAAACGGTATTTCCCATCCCAGATGGAAATTGCACCAACACAGAAGATCGATTCAAAGTTAATCACTTATAACCCAATTCCAAAAACCTTAGCTCATTTTGTCTGATCAATAAATAATGAAAACGCCTGCCTCTGCCATTTTGTACTGAATAGAACCTGCCAAAGGTCTGAATGTCAGATAATGTGCCAATTTGCCCGCCCTCATCTTTTCATACAAAATTGATATAACCGACAGATAAGAGAAATATGACAGTATTCGACAATGAGAAGCTGATCGGCAAACGGTTCGACGAACTGGCAGACGAGCCATGGCTGCCTGCGGAAGTGAAAAAAGGTGACGTGCAGCTTCAGTCAGTTCTTGAATCCATAATGGCCCTGGGCTCAGATGCGCCGCTCGAGGTCCTGGATTGTGGTTGTGCAAAGGGCCGTTTCCTCCGGGAGATGCCCGACGGGGTCCGTGCTGTCGGAATAGACATCTCAGAAAGACTGATCCAATCCGCAAAGAGCAATGGCCTGAACCGACTGGTCCAGGGTTCTGCTTCCCGTCTGCCTTTTGCGCCGGGAAGCTTTGACCTTATTTACTGTGTTGAAACCCTTGAGCACCTGCCGGATACACAAGCCGCCATTAATGAGATGGTCAGGGTGCTGAAGCCGGGTGGACAGCTTATTGTCATCGACAAGAACCTCTATTCCATATGGCCGTATTTTCCCTATCTGCCAACGCCAATTTACAAGTTCATCCTTGAGCAAAGGGGCAAATGGATGTACCCGGCAGATTTTCCATTCAGAGAACGGTATTTTTCAAATACCGAGCTAAAAAAGAGATTCAGGGCTGCTGGACTCAAAGAAGTTAGATGTAACTTTATGCCCGATCACCGCATCGCGCTGTACAACTGGTTTCCGTTTCTGTCACTGGACCTGATTGCGACTGGTCAGAAATGAGTATCTACGAAAAACTACAACAGATTGATCGATGGTTAACAACCGAGGTAGTGGTGAAGGACGAACCCTTCGCCGGTGCAGTTTTCGACGGTGTCGGGAATATAGACAACACCAGTTTTATCTACCACGAAATTACCGGATATCAACTCAGCTACTACAATCAATTACTCAAAGCACTTCCAAATTCCACGACTGTGATCAAAGACGAGGTCAGGGATCTACAGGATCAGACTTACAACTATCTGCTGGAAAGAGGTCAGAAAGGAACGCTGATTCCGCATGGTTACTCTATCAATGACAACAAGCCATCCGACACGGAATATCTTTTTGACAATGGCATGATTCTCCAGGGGTTATGTGATACTGCCGGGGATGCGGACATGAGCGGCCCTATCGAAAAACTCGCAAACGCTATCTGCAGATCGCAATTCGAAGACGGCTCATTCCCGGCTGCCAGGTCTGCAAAAGATAACTCTGCTTCTTTTTCAGCAGACAGGGGTTGTTTGCACATTAAGCTTGCGATCGGATTGTTGAAGGCCGAAACAATCACCAATTCAGGGACATTTGGCGATGCTGCAATCAGGGTTCTGGAGTGGGGACGATCGCTACAGAAACCGGATGGTTCTTACAGAGCCAATGAACGATCTACCGCCGTCACCACCCATGCCTTCTGCTACGCACTCGAAGGTTATCTTTATGCATACCACCGCCTTGACGAGGTGCAATACCTTTCAATC
>CAZJRI010000021.1:0-5391 GCA_964548025.1 uncultured Pseudomonadales bacterium | reverse complement strand
ACGGCATAAACTGGCTTGTCAGTCACTCGGATAGCCGCGGGCGCCTGACCAGGGGCGGTAATGTGGATCATCGGGGCGCGTTTGGATTTTCAGAAAGGCTACAGTCTGTACTGCAGTGGCGATACTGGGATGAGACTATCCAGGCCGGTAGACTGCTTCATATTCTATACAAGCTAACCGGCAACGATAACTACAAGATTCAAAGGGATCGCATTGTCGCTACACTGATAAACCTGCCAGGGGACTCGATCATCAACTGCGTAGGCAGGTTTCAGAAGAACCCACTCAATAAAACGTTTACCTGGCCAAACCAGTTTGCTTCACAGCTACTGCGTTTCGTCTTGGATGACAACAGCGCAGCCGATTCCATAGAGGTGCTTTTCTGATGCGAATTCTCTGGATTCCACATCAGCAGCTTGCGAATACCAATAGAGCGAGATGTGAATATCTGGCCAGTCATATGAAAGATGACGAGCATCGTATTCTGCATTGGCGTAAATGGAAGTGGTCATGGCACGACATGCGCACTATCCTTTCAGGCGTCGAAACGGAATCAAATAGCCAACGTTTTGTTTTCGTGCGATTACTCGTTATCAATCGACTGTTCTGGTGGTTCATTTCAAAATTGACCAATAGCCGCTATGCAATAGCAAAGCACTGGCTGGGGTATGTCCCATACAATAACTTTCTGTTGAATCGGGCGATAAGAAAGATCGTCACAGCCTGGCAACCGGATGTTCTGATTTTTTCGAACAACGCAATCGGCAGGGTAGATGTCCGGAGATTCCAGAATCTGGTTACAATATTTGACTATGTTGATCTGCCATATATGCAACATCCCGTTATCGATGAAATCATCACAAATTACAGCAGAGACGCGGATGCAACCACTTGCGTTTCAAAAACACTGGTTGCTGACCTTGAACCCGGTAATCCGGGTAAAATCCACTATCTGCCGAATGGACTCGACCGGGAGCGATTAAATAAACCAGTTAAACCCCGGAAAGAAAAACGTTGCGTGGTATCACTTATCGGGCTGACCTGCAGCGATCGACTTTATTTTGTCGACGCGATAAAAGTCCTCATAGATGAAGGTTTACCCATAGTGGGGCTTATGGTTGGAGCAGGTTTGATGCTTGAACCCATCAAACAAAGAATACAAGGCTACGAATCCAGTTTCATATTAACTGGCCAGGTGAGCTTCGATGAGGTCCAGGACTACTTTGATATGACGGATATCGGACTTTATCCGGTTGAAGATTCGCCGTACTATCTGGCCGCATCGCCGATTAAGTGCTTTGAATATAGTTTTAAGGGATCACACGTCCTGGTCTCACCTCACCTTCCTGAGGTTGACGGATATAATTTACCGAATATGAGTTTTTGTGAAGAGAATCAAGACGCGGTTACAGAGGCGCTTAGAAAACTGATTGATCAGCCACGAATGTCTGTCGATGAATCCGATTTTGATGCTTTTGACTGGTCAGAAAGGGCGCATACACTCAATGCAATTATTGAACGGCTGCATACACCTTGAATGAGCTGACAAAACTTGATGTCTATTCAAGAGTCGATCTTGTCTCACCGGTTGAACATCCGACATTTAATTATGCGTCTTCAGGCTCGTTGACACTGATTGTCGAATATCTCATCAGCAGCGGCAATTTCACTTCGGCTGTTATTGCTGAACAGCAACTTGTTGATAATCGTCTCAAAGTGCTCATGCGGCGAACGAATGACTCAGGCGCGATACGCAAAGCCAGTGGATCGCAATACCTGTTCGCAGAGAACTGGGGTGAAATATTCAAATATGTTCGCGCTCATCCCGATGACCGACTTGTCATCACAGCACCACCCTGCATGATTGAGAAGCTTAAGTCACTTTCCGATAATTTATTTCTCATCAGTTTCTGCTGTGACAATACTTACGACGACAGGCATTTCACAAACAATCTGGCTAATAATTACGGTCTTGAAGGTGCCGTAGAATCCTGTGAATTTCGTAACGGGCAGCCCTGGCCTCGCTTCAATCTCAAGATCAACACCCGCGATACAGAGCTCATTGTTCCCGATTATTATGATGATCTCTATGCCGGTGGCGTGATGGCCAGAGCAGGTTGTGAATCATGTACGATCTATGTTGCCGAAGCAGATATAATGGCTGCAGATCCGTGGAATCTTCTGACCTACGCTGAAAGTACCGTGATGTTTCAATCACCGGCGGGGCAGAAGGTGCTCGGTGAGATGTGCTCAAAGGGTTACCTGTCAAGATGGCAAATTGCAACAGCCGAGTTTGCCTATGCCCATCGATATTCCTTTGCGGCCAAGGCCATCAAGCAACACAAACAAACCTTACTAAAACGACTGATATCCTCAAGCTGGATTAAACCGCGCATTTTCTCGAACAAGCTGGTACCAGAGCTTCTTGTGGACTGGAGCAAGAGACAGGATAGAAAAAGAACCCGCAAACAGGCGAAGAAAAGACCTGACCTGCGGGTGGCAATGATTGCCTATACCAAGAATAACAAGGGAACCGAGGCGCTCACTA
Source organism: uncultured Pseudomonadales bacterium (assembly GCA_964548025.1). Taxonomy (GTDB): domain Bacteria; phylum Pseudomonadota; class Gammaproteobacteria; order Pseudomonadales; family Azotimanducaceae; genus JAHRVQ01. The sequence goes on along the minus strand of CAZJRI010000021.1, from coordinate 2,843 downwards.
AAGCTATCATCCAACTGTTTAGAGAGTTCGCACAGCTCAATAACAAATCAATCGCATTCAGTATCATTGGGGAACAGGACCCGGGTGTTCGACCCTACTTCAAGGGCAGCCTTTTTACCACAGAGAGACCTCTGCACCCCTGGTTTCCACTCAATCGCTCTGTTAAACAGGTACTTCGAACAATCAAACACTATTGGCTGTCTGATCTCGTTGTGCACTCTGGTGGTGATATGCTGACTGGGGACGCCGTGGTGAGACTGACCAATCTTCTCGTGCCACTGTTAATGCGCAAAAAGGTCATCATTCTCTCTGAAACACTCGGACCTTATCGTACACCCGGCAGAAGAGGCTGGATCACACGAACACTTGCGAAAAAACTATTTGAAAATGTTGCTTACCTGTCCAGCAGGGATGATGACTCCATAGAATTCCTCAGAGAAATTGGCATCGAGCGCCCGCTTTCAAAAACCCCGGATCTTGCCTTTCAGATCACTCAGTCAGTCGAATCCAGCGAGATCCAGTACCTGAAGAAACAAACCGTTCCACTAATCGCCTTTAACTTCAATATTCTTCTCTTTGACACATTTCCAGATGGCAGGGAGGCACTCCTCTCTGAGCTTTCTACTTTTTTTGACAGAACCTACGCAGCGCTGGATGGGAATTGTCGTTTTGTACTTTTCTCACACGTATTCCACCAAAATCAACAGGGATTAGGGTCTGATCGTCAGGTGGTCGAACTGATCCGACAGGTATATCCGGCAGACGAGTTCAGTGAAAAGTTTCTCGTTCATGATCACAATCTGGCTTTCGAGCAGCTACGTGCTTCGGTGGCCTACTTTGATGTGGTTGTTTCTTCTCGAATGCATCTTTGTGTTTCTGCCCTGAGCCAGCAGATTCCGGTTATTCCTATCGCCAACAATCACAAGTACAAATCAGTAATTGGTGACATCAATGGCACCGAATACCTCATCGACATGGAACAATTCTCCGGGGTGGACTTGAGTAAACTGACATTAAAGCTCATTGCCAGCAGGGACGAGCAGGTTGCACTTATCGCCCGGAACCTTGAGAGCCTCCAAACTGAAATCGAAACCTTCAAGCAGTCCCTTTTTTTAGACCTCGGCAGGGTCTGCTTCTAGCATGCTCAAGTTCAATATCGCCTTCAGCTCGGCAATGACTTTTGCAGGTATTCTGCTGAACTTCGGTTTCAAGATCTACCTGGCTCGCTTCATGGAGAAGCAGGAACTGGTGATTTTTTATCTGGTGATGGATTTGATCCTGCTGGTAACTTATCTCTTCGTTGGTTACAAAGACGTATTCGTACAACAGTTAAACAACCAGGAAAACAAGTCTGCCATTTTTGCCTTATCAAACTGGTTTCTCACAGCGTGCATGATCCCTATCGTCTTTCTCTTTATTCCCATTGCGAACAATTTCTATCTTGAACCAAGATTCGATAGCTATCAGATTGCGAGTATTTTCCTGGTTCTCCTGTTTGTTACCAACTCGGTAATCAGTCACCTGAACAATACGCTCTACGCCTATCGTGAGTACAAATTTGCAGCGATAGTCGAATTAAGCGGCAGTACATTGATCATCCTGTCTTTCCTCGTGATCACTCTTTCATCATCAGAAATGGCAGGTCATCAGATTCTCGTTCTGGCGACACTGTCCGGATATGTTGCTACGGTCGCTTTGCAAACATTCGGGATTTCGTTTCGACTCAGAAGCCTTGTTGGAACAATGATCAGTTTCAAGAGAACCTGGAAACAGGATGAACGGAGACATTTCATCAACTCGACGAACCTGGCCTCGATGGAGTACTTTTCTCACCGTTTGCCGATACTGGTTACGCCTTTTCTTATGCTGCAGTTTTACCACCTGGACGATTTGGGTGATTTCCAGGTCGTTGCGCGCCCAATCTATCTCGCCCTGGTTGCCGTATGTGTTGAGCCAATTTACCGGATTCTCTTCCCGGAATTTTCAAGCATGATGGCAAACCACGAAATAGAGAAAATAAGAACCATTCGTCAGAGGTTTCTGCTGTATCTGATCGTCTTCACCGTTGCAATAATTTCCGGCACCTGGCTACTGGCAGAGCCCGTCATTATCTGGCTATTCACAGACAATTATGCCGAGAGCCATAAGATGCTGAATATCCTGATAATTGCCATACCCTTAAGCTGCTACCGTGCGATGTCCTTTGCGATCCTCAAAGGTGCCGGTATGTTCAAACAGACAATGATGATTCGAGTTGCGAGTGCACTCGTATTTATTCTGGTGGTGCTCGCCGGGTCACTACTCGCTGCCCCGGTGGATATCCTGATCTACGGAATTCTTGCGAGCATCGTACTCTCGGTTATACTCAGCTTCCTACAGGAAAAGCGGGCACTCGCCCAATTTGGAGCCACACCTGCCTGATAGCGATAGTCCAATCCATATCTATGTTCTGGAAACTGATGCTCTCGAAATTGATGCTCTCGAAATTGATGCTCTAGAAACAGATTCACTGAACGACGACACTCGCTTAACTCAGCAGTTGCTTGACAGTTCGGAGCAAGCCCGTCTTCTGAGACTGACAAACGGCAATGTCAGATCAACATTTATTGCCTCTCGAATATTGTTACGCGAAAAACTTGGGAAACATTTAAATCGCGATCCGTCTTCGCTGCGATTCGCCACCCATGAATTGGGCAAACCCTACCTCGAAGGCAGTAAAATCGAGTTCAATATTTCACACAGCAAGAAACGAATTGCGCTCGCAATAAGCGATCAACTTCCTCTGGGTGTTGACGTCGAATTTATCAATCGAAAGAACAGGATTCTAAAGGTTGCCAATCGTT
>CAZJRI010000020.1:12978-49832 GCA_964548025.1 uncultured Pseudomonadales bacterium | reverse complement strand
GCTCTTCTTCCAAAACCGCTGAGGGCTCTTCTTCCAAAACCGCTGAGGGCTCTTCTTCCAAAACCGCTGAGGGCTCTTCGGATACTGAATCCGCAGTGACTGTCTCAGGTGGTTCTTGAGAACGTTCTTGAGATGGCTCTTGAGATGGTTCTTGAGATGGTTCTTGAGATGGTTCACTGACAATGGTGCTGGAAAGATTCTCCTGGGTTGTTGCGTCTTCAGTCTCTGCAGCGCCATAACCAAGCTTTACGATTGCCGCCTCAGCAACCTCTACCATCTGCAAGTAAGGATCTGAAGAACTTTCGAGAAATCGCTCCAGATAGTAGTCGATACTGGTAATCGCATCAGCGAGATTATCCATATCAGACAGAGTCGGATTCTCTTCTTTGTTAAGTAATACCTGTTCAACGTAATTTGAACAGGTATCCAGCACATCCGCAGACCGCTGTTGATTGATTATCGCCAGACCGCCACAAAGATTTCTTAATATGTCAGGTGTTGATTGAATCTTCTCATTATCAAATTCACTCGAAACATAGTTGATGACGTTATCTTTGCATTCAGCCAGACCATTCCTTGTCTCTCGAATGACAGTCGCCTGCGCTTCATCAAGGTCTCCGAAGCTGTCTCCTTCTTCAGATCCGTCACCAACATTCCTGCTAAGGTTGGACTGAATCTCCAGCAGTGCACCGGCTATAGTCAGTAGTTGATCGTCAGTAGGGTCTTCTTCACTCGCGCTGATTGACTTAATGGATTCGATCTGATTTGAAACTGTAGACTGGTGATCGACCAAACCGACAACCAACAAGGTACTGGATACTGATTCAAGCAGCGGTATCAGGTCTTCAAGGTCCTTTTTTTGTTTATCACTGGATCGAACGTAAAGATCCAGTTTGTCCGTTATTCCCGTGAACTCTTCAATCAGAATCCTGGACACAGTTGCCAGTGTCTCATCATCAGGCCCGAACTCTGCCTGTTGATCTTCGAATGCAAGATCGTCGCCCCGTGACGCGAACAGAGTAAATGCGGCAGATATTTTCGGTGTTTCTTTCTTTGCGTTTTGAAGTATTTCGTAGACAGACTCAGCCAGACTTTCGGGAACAACTTCTATCAGCGCTCGTTCATCACCTTCTGCCAATACCTTTAGAACACCGTCAATCGCTTTGAGCTGATTCGCGCTCTTTGAATCCAGCTTTATCGCTCCAGCAGCTATTCCTTCAACAAGAGCCAATCCCAATTGTGAGAAATGACCGACAGGGGAGTCACCACAAATTTTGGCATACATCGCCAGAACCTTACCTATCAGGTTCAGGTTTTCTCTTGGATTGGATTTTTTTAGCAGCGCCGTCAGCGCCTTCTGAAATCTAATTCTAAGTTTGGCTGCATTGTTTGGCCCCTTAGCTGAGGCATAGCTTTGGATAACCTTTTCGGTGGGCGCCTCGGAGAGAAGGGAAAAATCTGGTTCTGAGGTGCCCTCTTCACCGCCGTCGAGCACTCCGGGTTCACCCCGGGCAATTCTCAGGTTGTTGACTACTTTGTTGCAAAATTGGGGGTTTTCTTTCTGCTCTCTCTGAATACGATCAAGATAACCAGGCAACTGCAATATGGATTGCATCAGTATTTCCTGGGCTTTTCTCAGGTCGGGAACGGCTTCATCCATTAATGCCTGAGACAGCTCCTCCATTTCCTGGGAAATCTGGGTCGGACCCTCGATCTGAACCATCTTCAGTGTGCCATGCACCTGGTGTATGGCCGTTAGACACGCGCGCATACTACTTGAATCGTCTGATGACTCTGAAACTGCTTCGAGAGCTACCTGAGCCCTCTCCAGGGTTTCAGATATATCAGATTTAATCCAATCCAGCGCTACAAAATCTTGGCTTGCGCTCATCTAGTTAGTCCGTCCATTTACTCATTAAATCACTTACTCTTAGGTAGCTTGAATCCAGTTACCGATGCGCGAAGCTCATTTGTTATGTTGGCAAGATTACCAACTGCAACGACTGTTGCCCTCGTACCATCATTGGTCTGTGAAGTGATCTCTTCGATACTCTTCATCGTATTCGAGATCTTCCCTGCCGAAGCTGCCTGTTGTCGTGCAGCATCGGAAATATTCTCAATAATTTCTGCCAGTGATTTCGACACGCCGTCAATTTCACCCAGAGCAACACCCGCATCCTGGGCAAGTTTTGTTCCCTGAACCACCTCCGCAGTTGTTTCTTCCATTGAAGTAACAGCTTCATTGGTATCACTTTGAATCGTTTTAACGAGTGCAGAAATCTGCTTTGCTGCCGCGCCGGATCGCTCGGCCAATCGCTGTACCTCATCCGCTACAACCGCGAACCCCTTACCAGCATCCCCGGCCATGGAGGCTTGAATGGCGGCGTTCAGGGAAAGAATATTGGTCTGGTCTGCAATATCATTAATCAATGACACGATGTCACCAATCTCTTGTGAGCTTTCTCCCAGCCTCTTGATTCTTTTTGCAGTTTCCTGAATCTGACCCCGGATACTATCCATGCCGTCAATCGTATTCTGCACGACCGAAGCACCTTTTTTCGCAATATCCACTGACCTTTCAGCAACCGATGAGGACTCAGCCGCATTGTAGGAGACCATATCAATTGAAACAGCCATTTCGTTAACAGCTTCCGATACGTCGGTAATTTCCTGGGCTTGCTGCTGAGAAGCTTCAGATAACTGACCCAGCGACGACTGGGTCTGTTCCGTGGCTGAAGAGACCATTCCACTGGTTTCATTAATCTTCGAAACCAGGGAGCGTAGCTGGTCAATAGAGAAGTTTATCGAATCTGCAATCGCGCCGGTAAAACTCTCGGTTACCGTGGCTTGCACCCTCAAATCTCCATCTGCCAGATCTGCCAGTTCATCAAGCAATTGCAGTATCGCTGCCTGATTCCTTTCATTCTGAACTGCGGTTTCACCGACGCTTTCATTCGCTTCGCGATAGATCAACATGCTCAGAAGGAAAATGACCAGAAATGCACCGCCGCCACAGGCTACGCCAATAAGGGGTGATGCGATTCCAAATCCGGAGTCATTCTGGTATACATCAATCAGCCGATCAGTCAATTCGAGAAATTCACCAGCGCTAAGATATGAGGCCTGCGCCGCCTGTCGAATCTTCGTGACATCCTCAGAACGTTTTGTAATCTCATTCATTCTGCTTGAGACAGTGCGAAACAATTCCTCAACCTTCGTCAGACTTGATTTGATGCTCGCATTACCCACAGGGGTTAGCAGCAATTCTCTATCACCATTTGATAGCCCCTGAAGCACGCGAACGAAGTTGGTTCGATCACGATTGAAATTCTCCGTGAGATTATTTGCCGAACCAAGTTCAATTATCCTGTCTGCACTTCTTGACATTCTCTCTACAAGGAAATTCTGCCTTTGCGCCAACGCAATCTGGTTAGCTGGTAATTTCTGCCGGAGCATCGCGGCCACTATCTTGTTATTTTCCTGCTGAATGGCCGACATGGTAATCGCAAGATCACCTCCTACATCTCGCAAATAGACAAGTGCATCGCGGTTGGCGAGGATGACGTCAACTCTTACCTTTGCCTCAGACCAGAGAGACTCTATCTTCGCCAATTCTGCCTGGGCAGCAGAATTTGACGCGGGAAGATTCCTGACGGGGTCACCTCTCAGTAATTGGCCCAGGTGCGAATCAAAAGCATCCTTGTTTCCTGCAAGAACCGGGAAAATGGCCAATTGTCCTTGAACTGCGGTGGCAGCATTTTTAGCAATCTCTTGCGATATCACTTTAAGGTTATTTGACAATTCCAGATAAATTCCAGATCGATAGGCGCTTTGTTGTCCCATATAGAAATTTCCACCGAATCCGGCTATGAGAACTACAAGAATTACGATCAAGCCAGCAATCAGTGGTTTTTTGAGTGTGCTGCTCACAACACTGGGTTTTCTATCTGCCATTTAATAAGTCCTTGTCTGTTTCACTTCTCTCAACTGTTATCAGCGATAAACCCTTAATATTGGGCCAGTTTTTCAAGGTCAGGGTCTTCGGCTAAAGCCTCAAGACTCAATACCGGCCAGGCTATACCTGCTACCCGATATCCCCCTTTAATGAATGGTTGGAACATCTCCTCAACTTCTACAGTCTCTTCGAAAGCATCCTGAGGAAAATGCTGCATGCCCAATGATTCATCTACGATGAATCCAAGATACTGTTCTTCATCTTCGATCGCTAAAACGCGTCTTTGGCCTCGCGATGTCGATTTGCTGCTGCCAAAAAAAGCAGCCAGGTCGAGAATCGCCATCAGCCTCCCACGTACATTGGCAACACCTATTACAAAGTGCTTTACACCCGGCAGGCGCGTTGATGAGGGAACTCGCATCAGCTCGCCTACCTCACTCATCGGTGCGACAAACCTGTGCCCCAACAGACTGAATCCCAACCCGTTCCAATGTGTTTGGGTGTCTCCCTTGGAGGGCAGTTCCAACGCAAGCTGCTGGCTTCTGTCTGCAAGTGCGACCAAAGTAGCAAATGGGCTCATATCACTCATCCGATGGATCTCATGACATGACGCTCTCGATAATCGCAACCAACTCCGGCCCATGGACGGGTTTGGTTACGTAGCCACGGGCACCCTGCCTTTCTCCTCAAACCTTGTCGGTATCCTGATTCTTACTGCTCACAATGATGACGGGGATGTGACTGGTCGTATCACCCTTGCATATCGCTCTTGTTGCCTGAAATCCATTCATGTCGGGCATAACAATATCCATCAATACACAATCAGGCTGCTCGTTTTCAGCCATTGCAACCCCATCTTTACCATTCTCTGCCGTTATCACCTCATAACCGAGATCTTCCAGCATATCTTTAAACCGGAAAATCTCTGTTGGTGAATCATCAACCACGAGTACTTTAGCCATTAGACTACTCCAACCACCTAATCTACTCAGAGACCTTTACATGGTCTCGAATTGCACTTAATAACTCATCTTTACTAAAGGGCTTGGTCAGATACTGATCTGAACCCACAATCCGACCCTTAGCTCTATCAAACAGACCATCTTTACTCGAAAGCATAATCACGGGCGTCGCTTGAAACGCACTGTTGTTCTTTATCAGGGCACAGGTCTGATACCCATCGAGTCTGGGCATCATGATATCTACGAAGATTATGTTTGGTTGCAGATCGGCAATTTTAGCCAGGGCATCGAAGCCATCTACAGCGGTAATGACGTCACATCCGGCTTTTGACAGGAGGGTTTCGGCAGTTCGTCGGATGGTCTTGCTATCATCGATGACCATCACCTTGACGCCTTCAAAATTGTCTTCCATATCCTCTACCTTATCTCGACCAAAGCGAGTACGACCATCCTGCCTTTCCGAAGCAAAATTGTATTTCCTGTCGGTGCTTTACACGCGTTTTTTAACACAGTTGTTAAACTCAATCTATATTACCATCCAGTGACTGTATAGTGCGTCACAAATCATTCGATGTAGTTTACAATGCCCCTTTTAGCACCAACCGAAAATGAGGCCACCTGTCTTGGGCGTAAAACTGGGTGTGGTTATGGATCCACTCGAATCCATCAACTATAAGAAAGATAGTACATTGGCAATGATTGCTGCTGCTCAGCGCAAAAATTGGGACATCTTTTTTATAGATCAGTCCGGTTTATTTGTCCGCGACGGCGCTGTACTCGCTAAACTCGTCAATATTAGGGTCGTAGAGAACGACAAAGACTGGTTTGAAGTCCAATCTGAGCGTATTGCCCCGATTAACGAATTGGACGCAGTGCTAATGCGCAAGGATCCTCCATTTAACATGGAGTATATTTACACGACTTACCTGCTTGAGCACGCAGAACGCGACGGAACCCTGGTTTTGAACCGACCAGGTAGCATAAGAGATTGCAACGAGAAGCTATTTGCCCTCCAATTTCCACAATGTTGCCCACCACATCTGGTAAGCAGAGATCAGGATCTATTGAGGGATTTCCACCAAACCCACGGTGATGTCATCTTCAAGCCGCTGGATGGCATGGGAGGTGATTCAATATTTCGCGCTAAAACCAGTGATCCTAATCTTTCTGTGATTATTGAAACACTCACCAATCACGGCAACAGACAGATCATGGCTCAAAAATTCATCCCGGAGATTAAAAACGGCGACACAAGAATACTGATGATAAACGGTGAGCCCGTCCCTTACGGGCTGGCCCGCGTACCGGCTGTGGGCGAAACCAGAGGTAATCTTGCCGCTGGGGGTGACGGTATAGCCAGGCCGCTAAACGAACGTGATCGTTGGATCTGCGATCAGGTGGGACCCGAATTACGCAAAAAGGGGCTATATTTCGTTGGAATTGATGTAATTGGTGATTTTCTGACCGAAATTAATGTCACCTGTCCTACTTGTATTCGCGAAATCAATAAAGCCTATGAGCTAGATATAGCTGGTGATTATATTGCATTCATCGAAACGCTACTCGACTAACCGTATCGGCTGATTGCATCGAATAATGGCGACCATCAATCCAGGTATTACATCATCGGATCGACTGAGCTTCACAGTTTTTCTGGCGATTGCAGTCCACGCAATCATCATATTGGGCGTGACTTTCACCTTTATCGAGAAGGGTCCATCAACTCACACCATGGAAGTAACGCTGGCACAACATCGGAGCAAGAATCGACCAAGCAAGGCTGACTTTCTGGCGCAATTCAGTCAGGCCGGTAGCGGCACGCTGGAAGAGAAGGCACTGACAACTTTGCCGAGTAAAGCCGAATTTCACGATACCGTTATCAGGGAAGTTTCGACTGTGCCACAGGTAATGTCAGCGCCAGAGGTCGTTCAAAAACAAAAACCCGTCGTTACAACAATTGGAAATTCAACCAATAAGGCGCCTGCGGATGTTAAGGCAGAAGAAATTACCCCCAGTGAAACACCCATAAAAGGCGAAAAGTCATTACTTGAACGCAGTCTGGAGATTGCGAGCCTCGAAGCAAGGCTGGACAGGCAGCGTCAGATATATGCTAAAAGACCCAGAATCAAACGCTTGACCAGTCTCTCCACTACCTCCAGCGCTGATGCTTTCTACCTGAACTCCTGGCGCCGAAAAATAGAGAAAATTGGCAATCTGAACTATCCAGCAGAAGCAAGACGAAGAAAACTCTACGGCAGTCTTCGACTGATGGTTGCCATCCTGCCGGACGGCTCGCTGAGAGAAGTGGAATTGCTCGAGTCATCAGGTCACAGGGTTCTGGATGATGCTGCGGTTCAAATCGTAAAACTCGCTTCGCCTTTTGCTCCCTTCCCGGACGAATTGCGCGAGACAACCGATGTCCTGGAGATCATCCGTACCTGGCAATTTCGAAAAAACAGCTCACTTCGGAGTTATTGATGACTACAGTACACGCCAGCACTCGACGCTGAATTTTATGTCTACAGAACAGAGTTTCCGAAACCAGTTCCTAATCTCCCTGCCATCACTGAGAGGTGACTATTTCCACAATACCATCTCGTTATTGATTGATCACAACGACCAGGGGGCATTTGGATTAGTGATCAATCAGCCACTTGATAACCAAATCGATGAAATCTTTCCCCAGGTTGAAGGTCACTTTGATTGCCCTGTATTGCTCGGGGGTCCAGTTCAACAGGAAAGCATTTTCTTCCTGCATCCGCCGGGACCCGAATTTGACAGCACGATTGCAATAAGCGATGAGATATCGCTTACCACCTCCCCGGACTTCATTGAATCGATGGCGCAAGGTAATGCACCGGGAAAAACAATAGCGCTGCTGGGATATGCCGGTTGGGGTTCTGAACAACTGGAAAGAGAACTCGCTGAAAATGTCTGGCTGTTGTCTCCAACTTCCGGTCGCATTGTCTTTGATGAACCCTATGCCAACCGACCTTCAGAAGCAGCAAAGATTCTCGGCATTGATCTCAATCTGATTTCTCCGGAAGCAGGTCACGACTAGTGACCGGATCAGATCTAGTCATGTCTTTTGACTTTGGGACGAAAAAGATCGGTGTTGCGGTCGGTCAGTCTGTGACCGGTACAGCGACACCCATCAAGATCCTCATGGCCAGAGATGGTATACCCAACTGGCAGGAGGTGAAGGCATTGATTGAAGAGTGGAAACCCTGCCACCTTGTGGTCGGACTACCACTCAATATGGATGACTCAGAAAGTGAGATGTCAGTCAGGGCTGAAAAATTCGCCCGAAGACTGACGGGACGGTTCAATATCCCTCATTCCACTATTGACGAACGTCTGAGCAGCATAGAAGCGAGAGAATTAGCTGATGACCAAAAAGCGCTGGATGCAGTTGCTGCAAAATTGATATTGGAAACCTGGTTTCGAGAATCCGATCAGGACTGATTGGCACTTACCTTAGGATACCAGGCCAAATTGATTGCGATCCGCGTCAATCAGGACTGTATACCTACCTGCGTACTGCCAGATCATCTTCATTGGATTCCAACGACAATCCTGCCACTGCCCCACTCGCACCTGCCGGTGCCTCCCCGGCCAATTTAATCATCAGTCGTAGATCATTGGCTGAATCAGCAGAAGCCAGGGCACTATCGTAGGAGATTTCCCCCTCTTTGTAGAGGTTGTACAACGACTGATCAAATGTTTGCATACCGTGTTCGGTCGACTTGGTCATGATTTCCTTGATCGCATGTACATCACCTTTCCTGATCGTATCTGCAACCAACGGTGTATTGATCAGGATCTCAATCGCTGCTCTTCTCCCTGCGCCATCTATCGTCGGTATTAACTGCTGGGCAATCATTCCACGTAGGTTTAGAGACAAATCCATCCACACCTGGCTATGTCTGTCGGCAGGGAAGAAGTTGATTATCCTGTCCAGCGCCTGATTGGCATTGTTCGCGTGCAAGGTTGCCAGGCAAAGGTGACCTGTTTCTGCAAATGCCACCGCATAGTCCATTGTCTCCCGGGTTCTGATCTCACCAATCATGATCACATCCGGTGCCTGACGCAGCGTATTTTTCAGTGCAACGTCAAAACTGGGCGTGTCAACACCCACCTCACGCTGGGTGACCATACAACCCCGGTGCTCATGAATGAACTCGATGGGATCTTCGATTGTGATGATATGTCCTTTGCTGTGACTGTTACGGTGCCCAATCATCGATGCCAGGGAGGTTGATTTACCTGTACCCGTGGCACCCACAAAAATGATCAGACCTCTCTTGGCCATAGCCAGTTGCTTGATTGCCTCCGGCAGATGCAGATCGTCACAAGTGGGTATTTCGGTTTCGATCCTCCGCAGTACCATCCCGGAAAAATTCCGCTGATAAAACGCACTGACTCTGAATCTTCCAGCTACCGGGCTATGAATCGCAAAATTGCACTCCCTCTCTGACTCATATTCCTGAACCTGCGCTTCGGTCATCGTACTATGAACCATTTCGCGAGCCTGTTCGGGTGTCAGAGGCGTCTTGGACATGGGCATCATTTTGCCACTGACCTTGATTGACGGAGGCAATCCAGCCGTAATAAATAGATCAGAAGCGCTCTGATCAACCACAACTTTCAGCAATTTATCGAAATCGATCATATCCCAATTTCCTAGTATCGAACCTTCAAAGAGTCGCCAATAGATTTATTCTGACGGCTACTCCGTGGTATGTCCTTCTACACAAGTTCACTTGCCTTACCCACCGGGTTAAGCGAAGTCTTCAGGCATTTTAGCTTTTTCGCGAGCCGCTTCTTTGCTGATCAGGTTCTTTTCCAGTAGTCCTTTCAGGCACTGGTCAAGTGTTTGCATACCTAATTGACCACCAGTCTGAATTGCCGAATACATCTGGGCAATCTTCGATTCGCGAATCAGATTGCGTATGGCGGGTGTGCAGATCATGATCTCATGCGCCGCTACCCGACCACCGCCCACTTTCTTCAGCAAGGTTTGAGAAATCACCGTTTGCAGTGACTCAGACAACATTGAACGAACCATGTCTTTCTCGGAAGCCGGGAAAACATCGATAATACGGTCAATCGTTTTTGCCGCTGAGGATGTATGCAAGGTGCCAAATACCATGTGACCGGTCTCGGCTGCTTCCAGAGCCAGTTTTATCGTCTCCAGATCACGCATCTCTCCAACCAGGATGATATCCGGGTCTTCACGCAATGCAGACCGTAGCGCCTCGTTAAATCCGAGAGTATCCCTGTGAACCTCTCTCTGGTTTACCAGGCACTTCTTGGACTCATGTACGAATTCAATGGGATCTTCAACCGTCAGAATATGTTGATAACGGTTATCGTTGATATAGTCCATCATGGCTGCGAGGGTTGTACTTTTGCCCGAGCCGGTTGGTCCGGTTACAGTGATTAGTCCCCTGGGTGTTTCGGCAACGCCTTTAAAAACTTCACCCATACCAAGATCTTCCATAGTCAGAACTTTCGCGGGAATAGTTCTAAATACACCACCTGACCCTCTATTATGATTGAAGGCATTTACCCTGAAACGTGCAACACCTGGCACTTCAAACGAAAAGTCACACTCAAAAAACTCCTCAAATTCTTTACGCTGCTTGTCATTCATGATTTCATAAATCAAGGAATGCACTTCTTTATGATCCAGTGCCGGTAAATTGATCCGCCTGATATCACCATCGACACGTATCATGGGAGGCAGGCCCGCAGACAGATGTAGATCGGACGCGCCCTGTTTCTCACTAAAAGCTAATAGTTCTGTAATATCCATTTGGCAGACCTTTGGCTAGGAATTCGGCTCAGTACCCTAATTTAATAATAGTATTATCGAATACACCAATAAACCACTCTTTCATGAAGACCTCCGATGGACGCAACTTCTGACAACGCAAAAATTAGAAACAACCTGGACGCTGTTCGCGAGCGGATAAAGCGTGCATGTACCGAAAGCGGTCGCGATCCTCTCGAAATCAATCTGCTGGCTGTCAGCAAAACCAAACCACTTGAGTTGATAGAAGCAGCACTTTCCTGCGATCAGTTTCATTTCGGTGAGAATTATCTCCAAGAAGCAATTGGGAAAATTGAAAGCATAGACGACAAACGAGCTGTATGGCACTTCATCGGTGCGATTCAGTCAAACAAAACCCGACAGATCGCCCGATATTTCGACTGGGTGCACACAGTGGCAAGTATGAAGATCGCAAAACGCCTGAATGATCAAAGGTCTGAATCAAGCAAGCCGTTGAATATACTGCTTCAGGTTAATATCGATAAGGAGTCCACCAAGGCAGGATTCGCTGAAGATGATATCCATTCAATGATCGAGCCGATGACGGCTTTAGCCAGAGTACGTCTGCGAGGTCTGATGGCAATTCCTGCACCAAACCAACACATTAACGCTCAAAGAGACAGTTTCAGACGTCTGCGCCTGCTCAAACAGTCTTTGGAAGACGCATTTGATCTGAAAGATTTCAATCATCTTTCGATGGGGATGTCCGCCGATCTTGAAGCCGCTGTAGCTGAAGGAAGCACCCAGCTCCGCATCGGCACTGCTATATTTGGCGCCAGAAACTGAAACAAGATCGGGGAATTACCGAACAATTGCATGAACCAATCTTGAGATTCCTGCACCGGATCGGGCAAAGTTACAGGCATCCATCTCACGCTAAAGGCATGCGAGTGATTGATTTGTGCCTTTAGTGATATTAGAGTCCTGTGGTTTTCCTGACGGGGTCAACCGGATTTTCGATAAGGATCTGGCCAATTGTTCAGGCTTCACTCATCACCAGAGAATTTCAATGACTTCAGTGGCATTTATCGGGGCAGGCAATATTGCACAGGCGATAATAGGTGGCTTTTCAACAAAGGATGAATCAGCAGAAATTACTGCTTCAGATCCGGCGGCAGAGCAGTTGCAGAAGTTGCCTCAACGGGTGAATCGAACTACTGATAACAGAGAGGCAGTCAGCAATGCAGATGTCGTCGTTCTTTGTCTAAAGCCCGACCTCATGCCACAAATCTGCAAAGAACTCTCTGACTCCGCCGGGGACAAACTGTTTATCAGTGTGGCTGCCGGGATCACAATCGCATCGATTTCAAGCTGGCTGGGACCTGATGCGGCCATTATTCGTTGTATGCCAAACACACCAGCCCTGGTCCAAAGGGGAATGACGGGGCTCTGTGCAAATAGTCATGTAAAAGAGGATCAGCGGACCATCGCAGAAAGTATCCTGGGGGCTGTCGGTCAAATCCACTGGTTCGAAGATGAATCCGACCTGGATGTTGTAACGGCAATATCCGGCAGTGGACCCGCGTACTATTTTCTGGTGATGCAATCTATGCAACAAGCTGGTATTGCTCTGGGACTCACGCCTGAGGTGAGTCGCAAGCTGGTGCTGCAGACCGCAATTGGTGCTGCCCAAATGGCGATCGAGTCTGAACTCAGTTCAGAACAACTGAGAATCAACGTCACGTCTCCCGGCGGAACCACCCAGGCAGCATTGGAAAAGTTAATGGACGGAGGCCTGGACAACATGTTTGATATTGCTATTAAAGCTGCATATGAAAGGTCAAAAGAGTTATCCGCTACTTGATCTCCGCTATAATCACGGTATGAAGCATGACAGGATAGTTTTATGACCCAAAATTTCGCAAGTGCAGGTGTATACCTGATACAAACATTCTTCGGTCTTTATACCATCGTCATCATGTTGCGATTCCTCATGCAGGTTTCACGAGCTGATTACTATAATCCTATCTGTCAGGCCATCGTGAAAATTACTGATCCGGCTATCAAGCCTTTTAGAACTGTGATACCAACAGTTTACGGCGTCGATTTTGCAACACTGACGGTGGCATTTATCGTCCAGCTCGTTGCCGTTATGTTGATCATGATGCTGTACGGCTATTCTTTCATTCAACCTATTTATGTCGCCTGGGTGCTGCTGGGTCTTTTCTCGATCATTTTCAAAATCTACTTTTTTGCACTCTTAATCTCCGTTATCGCAAGCTGGCTTGCACCCTATTCAAGCCATCCGGCATTGACCCTGGTGCACCAGATAACCGAACCGTTATGTATACCTGCACGCAAATTATTGCCACCCATGGGCGGTATCGATTTTTCAATCATTCTTGTCTTCGTTTTTATCAATATAATAGATAACATCCTGGTGATTGCACCTCTTGCAAAGATGTTAGGTGTGGTGCCGGGGCTGATTATTGGTCTTTAGGTGAGTGAGTTTTTCAGTTGGCAGGGAGAAGACCTTATTCTTAAGGTAAAAGTACTTCCTAACTCATCGGTTAACAAGCTGGAACCATTCGCCGACAGACTTAAGGTCAAACTCACAACGAGTCCAGTTGGCGGTAAGGCCAACAAACATCTAATCAGATACCTTGCGGACGTATTCTCGGTGCCCGCTTCAGCAGTCAAAATAGAGAAGGGTTCGCATCGATCTCTGAAAACCGTCAGGATTTGTCATCCAGGGAATCTTCCTCGAGGTATAACGATTGCTCCCAACAATTCTACTGTGGTTTAGATTTGAAGATCGTACTGGCAAGTAACAACACCAAGAAACTTCAGGAGCTGAGTAATATTTTACCGGCGTCCTTTGATCTCGTCTCCGCGTCCAAACTGGATATCGATAGCCCGGAAGAGACAGGCACAACGTTCGTTGAAAATGCAATTATCAAAGCTCGCCACGCCAGTGAACATTCAGGGCTCGCAGCAATAGCAGATGATTCGGGGCTGGAAGTTGATCATTTGAAAGGCAAGCCGGGGATTTACTCATCCCGCTTTGCCGGTGAATCTGCAACTGATTTAGAAAACAATCTGAAACTGCTATCAGAACTTGAAGGCGTCGAATCAGAGAAAAGAACTGCCCGATTTCGCTGTGTGATCGTCTATTTAAGACATGAACTTGATCCGATGCCCCTGATCGCCACAGGCACCTGGGAAGGTGTTATTCTCGCCGAACCGAAGGGAGAGAATGGATTTGGCTACGACCCTTTGTTTCTGATACCTTCACTAGGCATTTCCTCTGCTGAACTCAAGCCATCAGAGAAGAATAAGATCAGTCACCGGGGAAAGGCTATAGCACACTTAAGGCAGCTTCTGGCATAGCGAGGCCTGTCAGCAAGGAGGCATTAGTGAGCGTTATTCCAACGTCCCTTTATATCCACTTTCCATGGTGTATTCGAAAATGTCCTTATTGCGATTTCAATTCCCATGAGGTCAAGCAGCCTCTTGCAGAAGATCAATACATAGACGCTCTCGAGACAGATCTGGTAAATGATCTCGCCACCTCGGACGCGATCAAGATCAGATCTATTTTCCTGGGGGGAGGAACACCCAGCTTATTTTCAGCGGATTCGATTAAGGATCTTATCTCAAGACTCGGGCACCTACTGGAATTTGATCGGGATATTGAAATTACGCTCGAAGCTAATCCCGGCACCGCAGACCACGAGAAATTTGCAGGATACTATGATGCAGGTATCAACAGATTGAGCATTGGTGTTCAGAGCTTTGATTCAAAGCATCTGCAGCAACTGGGCAGAATCCACACAGCGAAAGAAGCAGGCAGGGCAGTTGATTTGGCACGCCGTGCAGGATTCACCAATATAAATGTCGATCTGATGCATGGTCTTCCTAACCAATCTGTAGAAGGCGCGATCGAAGACTTGAAGCGAGCCATCGATCTGAATCCAACACATATTTCCTGGTACCAACTTACCATTGAACCGAATACTCTTTTTTTTAACGATCCTCCTCAATTGCCGGATGACGAGATCACCTGGGAAATCTATTCGCGGGGGCTCAAAGCCCTGGAGCAAGCTGGCTATCATCGATACGAAGTATCCGCATTTTGTCTTGAAGGAAAACAGTCCTCTCACAACCTGAATTACTGGCTATTTGGCGACTATATCGGTATCGGTGCGGGTGCACATGGGAAAATAACGAGGGACGGTGAGATCGTGAGAACGTCCAAGTCCAGATCTCCCGCTGATTATCTGCGCACCCAAAAGGCTCTGCGTACGCCTATTGACGCAGCAGATCTGGCGCTCGAATTTCTAATGAATACAATGAGATTAACCCGTGGATTTGAGCGTTCACTATTTTCTGAGCGTACAGCACTACCAGCAGAGAAACTGCAGCCATTTCTTGATAAAGCAACCAGCATGGGACTGATCACTCAGGAAGCCCAAAGGATCAAACCAACCAAACGGGGTATTCAGTATCTGAACGAACTGCTGATGCTTGTTGATTAGGAATGGCCGGTCAGGCGTCCCTAACCGGGCGTCCCTAACCGGGCGTCTTATCTTTTTCTGTAGGCGAGATCTGTTACTTGGTCAATACCCTGACAGGCGGGGTACACGGCAACCACCCATTCATCATTTCCTGGATGACTTCTGCATAGGGCGTCCAGTCTGTGGCCACGTGAAGGATTCCTCCAGAAACTAATTTTGAAGCCATCAATTCTACGAATCCAGGATTCAGCAACCTTCTTTTGTGATGCTTTTTCTTCGGCCATGGGTCAGGGAAAAAAATCTGAATCCTGTCAAGACTCTCTGACGGCAGGCAGTATTTCAATACATCTATCGAATCAGCACGATATACTTTTAGATTCCTGAGCCCTTCCTTTGCGGCCAATTGCAGAAGGTGGCCAACGCCCGGACGATGAACTTCCACGCCGATAAAGTATTGGTCCGGTTGATCTCTGGCCATCTCAAAAAGGCTATCGCCCATGCCAAATCCGATCTCCAGAACCAGCTTGCCAGAATTTGAAGAAAGTACATTCGGATCTATACGACCGTCGTCTACCTCAAGTCCGAAACTCGGCCAATATTCTTCCAGCGCCCTGGATTGACCTCTTGTCATTCTCCCTTCACGAATGACATAACTTTTGATTTCTCTTTTATGCAACATCTCTAAGCAAAGTCGTTGGTCCAGTAACGTCAACTGCGACGATTGAAGCCTGAACCCTTTCGGTGATTGATCAGAAAGAGGGTTAAAACAATTACACTGCCAGGACCTCTGATGGTAAGAGAAGGAGTGATCATGTTGGTTGTGGATCTATCAGGGAACGATGTTCGAACGGAGCTTCTTAATTGCATTTTGTTCGAGCTGGCGAATGCGTTCTGCTGAAATACCAAACTCATCCGCTAGTTCATGTAACGTTGATTTCTGATCGGTTAACCAACGGCGACGGATAATTTCCTGTGCACGCTCATCAAGAATCTTGAAGGCATTCTGGAGTTGTTGCTGCTCGCCAGTCACCTTTCGCTGGAACTCAACAATATCTGCAGGATTGCTTTCATGATCTTCAAGGTAGCGGGAAGGGCTGGCGAAATCGTCATCATCGTCGGACAAGGGGTCGAATGCTTCATCCTTTGATGCCAACCGTCCTTCCATTTGCCTGACGTGATGGGGTTCTACGCCCAGTTCACTGGCTACAAATCTGACCTCTTTATCATTCATCCAACCCAGACGGTTTTTTGAACTTCTGAGGTTAAAGAATAATTTCCTTTGGGCTTTGGTTGTCGCGACCTTCACAATGCGCCAGTTCTTCAGAATGAACTCATGCATTTCTGCCTTGATCCAGTGCACCGCAAATGAGACCAGTCGAACCCTGAACTCAGGATTGAATCGCTTAATCGCCTTCATTAATCCAACATTACCTTCCTGAATAAGGTCAGCTTCAGACAATCCATAACCTGAATAAGATCTGGCGATATATACCACGAACCTCAGATGAGCCATGACCATTTGGCGAGCAGCATCAAGATCATCCTCGTAGAAGAGCTTTTCTGCCAATGCCCTTTCCTGGTCGGCACTAAGCAGGGCGATACCATTGACGGCTCTAATATACGCCTCGAGGTTACCCCCGGGTGAAAGCACATCAACTGGTTGGATATCGGTACTCATATATCACTCATTTTAGCGGGCTGCGGATTTTAGCACTGTGATCGAAAGAGTGCTAATCGGAGTTTTGCCTATGTTCTGATTCTCATCCTGAAGGGGTTGGACATCTATATAGCCCGTTTGTTCTGAATCCCAGGCTTATCGCTCCTGTTTCAAATCCCGAATCCAGACCTGGCTATCAGGGTCAGATATCTTCTTTTCAAAGGATGTGTGACAGTTTAGCGCGGTTCGATCTGATGTAAATGCCTTCCCACTGCCAAAGTCGCGCCCAGAACACCCAGAAATGCGCCAACGACTAGTAATGCTGCGGTTTCGGCAATACCTAGCCCTGATATTGAAAAATCGTCATGATATGACTGCATCAGGTTTCTTATTGGTGGTGCGAGGAATAACAGGCTCACCTGCACCATCAGCCAGGACGTGGCTGCACCACCCAGACCATACCAGAATCCAAGATAGAGAAAGGGTCGCCGAACGAATCTGTCAGTACCACCGACCAGTTTGACTATCTCAATCTCGCTCCTTCGATTTTCTATCGACAAGCGAACGGTATTGCCAATCGCCAGAAGAACGCCCAACCCCAGAAAAACAGCCAATGCAGTGACAAATCTCTCGCCCAGGATCACCAGCGAAAACAGTCTTTCCATCCACTCCAGATCAATGGAGCTGGACTCTACCTCAGGTCTTGCTTCCAGCAGACTGACTTTGTGTCTTACGTCTGCCGCTGTAGCTGCATCCATTATGACCTCGATCACTGCAGGAAGGGGATTTTCTGGCAGTGAATCCAGTACATTCCTGAAACCAGCCCTTTCTTCAAACTCCATGAGTGCATTTGCCTCTGAAATGTACTTTATGCCCGTTATTCCCGGCTGGTCGCCGATCTCCCGACTCAGCCTGATACCGGCTTCTTCAGTAATCTCACCCCTCAGATACAGGCTTATTCTGGGCTTCCCGTCCCAGCCCCCGGCAAAATTACCAAGATTCACGAGCAGGATATAGAGAAATGCAGGTAGTGCCAGCGCTATGCCAATCACCAGCCAGGTCATCAGACTGGTTAAGGGAGTAGAGAGCATATTGCCCAGTGTTTCGACAGCCATTCTTCTGTGATGTGCGAAATACGCCCTTAATATATCCTTCGTACCGAGTATGTGAGTACTCGCTCCGGAATTTCTATTGGCGATCTGCCTTTGATTTCTAGTGCCAGGCATGACTATTCAGCCAATCTGCCCATTGAGAGGATAGCCTGCCTGTGGCCCATTTTATTGACAAGGTCGAGGTCGTGGCTCGCAATCAAAACACTTACACCTACCTGATTGAACTGTACGAAGAGGTTCATGATCTCTTCAGAGAGCTCTGGGTCCAGATTCCCCGTCGGTTCATCAGCAAGCAGCAGGGGCGGTTTATTTACTACTGCTCGTGCTATACCCACCCTTTGTTGCTCTCCACCCGATAACGCGACAGGATATTGTTTCTCCTTGTCGCTCAAACCAACCTTGGACAGCGCTGCCCTTACACGACGACCCACTTCTCTCGGTTGAAAGCCTGAGATAGTCAGAGGCAAAGCCACATTGTCGTATACGGTTCGATCAAACAGCAATTGATGATTCTGAAATACCACACCAACACCACGTCTGATCTCGGGAATGTTCCTGCGACCTAACCGGTTTATGTTCATTCCCCGAACGAATACCTGTCCCTGACTTGGTCGTTCCATCATGATGATCAATTTCATCATGGTGCTTTTCCCAGCACCGGAGTGCCCGGTGAGGAAAACCATTTCGCCATCATCCAACTCAAAATTTACCCGTGAGAGGGCCTCCTTGCCTGATGGATAGCGCTTGCTCACCTGGTCAAACCTAATCACAACTATTCACCTTGATCGGTGCCACAATCAAATCAGACCTGCTAATCAACCTGCTAGTCAAATAGCGCCTTAACGAATTCTTCAGCATCAAAGGGCCTCAGATCATCCGACTGCTCACCTACGCCAATAAACCTTATTGGAAGTTTCAACTGTTTCGCTATCGCAAAAATCACCCCACCTCTTGCCGTACCGTCTAATTTTGAAATGGTAAGTCCAGAGACTTCTGCGGCTTCAAGGAACTGGGTTGCCTGTGAAATGGCATTTTGACCCGTGGTCGCATCGATAACCAACATTACCTCATTGGGTGAAGATTCATCGAACCGTGCGACGACCCGTCGAATCTTGCTCAGCTCATCCATCAGGTTCTTTTTGCTCTGAAGTCGCCCGGCGGTATCGGCAATCATGACATCTATATTCCTGGCTTTTGCAGCAGCCAGAGCATCATATATTACCGAGGCACTATCAGCGCCGGTGCCCTGGGATATAACCGGCACATCGATCCTCTCTCCCCATATTTCCAGTTGCTCGACTGCCGCAGCCCTATAGGTATCGCCTGCTGCAAGCAGGACAGATTTCCCGGATTCCTTCAGCCTTCTGGCCAGTTTTCCAATTGTGGTGGTTTTACCGGCGCCATTGACACCCACCATCAAAATGACAAAAGGAGAATCACCAGCGGGTATCTCCAAAGGCTGTTCAACTTCACGCAGGAGCCCGGTCAATTGCGTTTTCAACTGGGTAAATACCGCTTCGGTGTCGGCCAGCTCCTTTCGCGCCACTTTCTGCGTCAGTACATCGATGATTTCAGTTGTCGCCGCAACACCAACATCTGCGGTCAAAAGAATCGTTTCAATTTCTTCAAAAAGCTCATCATCAATGGTCTTCTCGCCGAGAAACAAGCGACCCATACCCTCCGAGAATTTCGATCTTGTCTTCGACAAGCCCGATTTAATTCTTGAGAAGAATCCAGATTTGCCATCAGCCTCATTCTCCGCCATAGATTTCGCCTTCGTTAGTCCCACTACAATTGTCTTCAAGCATGTTCCAGACGCCCAACTTTATCACTAAGGTGCATATACCTGGTTGCTCAGGTGCTGAATTATCCGGTGAATCGTGAAGCACCGCAAAGATTCTTTGCTTTTCTTCGTTAAACACAGTTCCGCTCATCCTATCTAGTAGCCAGTACCTGTCCCGCCTTTGTATCATGAGACTCCAATACGGAGACTCTGATGCATACCAGGGAGAAATTTACAATTAAAGCCGATACCAGGCTCCTGACTTGTTGTACTGGTTTCACCCTGTTTCTGTGGATCTTGTTGGGTTTTCGGCCTGGCCTCTCAATAATGGGGTCGGACGCTGTAAACCAGTTGCTCCCCATACTCTATATGCTCAACGATGCCGGGGCGGACTGGGCGTCACTTGCCTATCGTGACGAGGCTTTCGGAGGGGCTAATATCCTGGGTACCTTTGGCATTCTGCCGGTGAACATTTTGATTGCCAAGATGGGTTTTCCCGCGCTCTGGAATCTTAATTTAACCTTTCTGCTCATTCATATTTCCTTCGTTTATCTGGCCGTGAAAGCAGCAAGAGTGTGGGCACAGGAACCACCTTTCGAGTTCGATCGACATAATATGCTGCTCACATCTGCACTGGTACTACTCCTCGGCTTCTCCCCCATGCTCGCAATTCGAATCAACGTGGGCCATCTGAATCTAATCCTGGGTATGGGATTTGTCCAGGCTGTGCTCACCTTCTGGTTGTGTCATCGTAGCAGCGAACTGTCGCTGACCACTTTTATTGTTTCAATTTTCCTGATCTTACATTCACTTTGTTCGCCGAGCTTTCAGATGCTGGTGTATGGACTGGTTTTTATCACGCCATTCTTCCTGTGTTATTTTTTATCCCGCCCTGAACAAGACAACCGATTATCCGGCATCTACTCATTAGCTTTCTGTCTGTGGGTGGTTCTAATCACGTGCCTGATAGCAGCACCTGTATTCCTTGAGATGATTTTATATGTGCTCGGTCCCGACGCAGCTCGCACACTTGGGCAACAACCCGTGGTCTATAGCTACATTCAAAGCGATTTCAGAGACTGGTGGTCAGCCCTGTTCTGGTACGAGTCTTTCGATGCCCATCGTGAGCCTCATGAGTTGCATGAGATTCAATATGCCCTCGGGCCATTTCTTATCAGTTTGGTTTATACGCTGTATAAAAGAATGTGGTTGCCTGGTCTCGGGTTTATAATCAGCCTGGTACTTTGTATCAGCTTCAGCAACAATCTTTTCCCCCTGTCGGACGTTCTCCGTACACTTGTGCCGCCATTAAATGACTTTCGAGTAGCAGCGCGATCCATTATTCCCCTGATGCTGGTGTGGAGCTGTTTTGTCTCTGCTGTCTTTATCCGGGATTGTCGCAATGTCGAAGAAATCGGTATCAAAGAAGCCATGGCTGCCATCGTTGTCACATTCTTGATTTTCTTTCTCACTCCTCTCTACCAGGAGATTCTGATTTGGACAGTACTCGCAGGAACGCTGATTGCTTTGATACGAATGAGCAAATTCTCGATCGTCGGCATAACAGTCATCTGCATTGCCAGCCTGATGTCATTTGATCAGAAGGTCAAATTCGACTCGCGGGTCAGCACGAATCTGGTTGCGAACTTGCGCCTTGGAGAAATCGCTCGAGAACTGAACCCCGATCTTGCCAATCCACTCACCCGGGTCACTTCAGATACGGCCGACTCGGGGTTACTGCTACCGAGCGTTGCCAGAATTCAAACGATCAGTGGCT
The DNA here is from genome assembly GCA_964548025.1 of uncultured Pseudomonadales bacterium. GTDB lineage: Bacteria > Pseudomonadota > Gammaproteobacteria > Pseudomonadales > Azotimanducaceae > JAHRVQ01. The sequence goes on along the minus strand of CAZJRI010000020.1, from coordinate 28,293 downwards.
ATGGATTCCCGAATCGCTATTTTTCACATTGGGTTCAATCACTCTCTGGTCTTGAGTACCAATCCGGTACGACTTTTTTCAACGTTCTGAAAGAGGACCCTGCCTATCCTGTACTACAACAACTTTATAATGCCTGTTGCAAACTGAGCCTTATCGATCAGAAGGTTCACATTAAGGAGTTACGGCAAACCCGGGGCCCGATCTGGTCAAGTTCTGCTCAACAATATCATACTGATTTCAATGAAATGGCTGCTGTGCTAAAGCGGGAGATTTCAACTGTCGACTGGAACAGGGTACAGCATCTGCTCAAAGAACATAGTACCAATACGAGCAGTTATGAGCTTAACGAGTCCTGCCTGAGTCAAGGTTTTTCCGATCCCTTTCAAACCAATAAAATCATGGTTTTCAGCCTTCAGCAGAACAGTCACCAATCCTGTCCTGTTACCGTTTCAATGACCTATGCCTCAAACCTTGAGATAACGGTAAAAACCTCCAGCAGTTTCGTTTCTGTACCGCACTATCCTGCATACGGTAGCCTGGTTGGATTTGTCCTGCCACCTGATTCATCTGAGATACTAATTACATCCAGACCACTAACAGGTCAATTGAGTTCTGCGCTGACGATACTCGGTCTGATCGGTTTCTTTGGAACGGCGTTTCTAATTGCCAGGTTAAAACGATGAAATCATCGAAGAGGACCAAACAGTCTGCCAGTTCGATTCGTGTAATCGGCGGGCAATGGCGAAGCCGAAGAATAGTATTCAGAACTGATCCGGCAATCAGGCCTACTCCTGATAGAATCAGGGAAACGCTTTTTAACTGGCTCCAGAATTCAATATCCGATGCCTCCTGTCTGGAGCTATTTGCCGGTACCGGGGCTCTTAGTATCGAAGCTCTTTCAAGGGGGGCAGATCACGTCACCATCGTAGATCAGTCAGCGGCGATCATCGGCAGTATCAGGTCCAATCTTGAGGTGCTCTGTGAGGATGAGTCCCGTTATGATTGCATTGAAGCTGATGCCGTCAACTGGATTCAGCATCAGGAAGGACGCGCCTGGGATATCATATTTCTGGATCCACCTTTCGACAGCGACAGTTTAACAACCATCTTACCGATAATAGCCGATCAGAGATTGCTGCAACCCGATGGCCACATATATATTGAGTCGCCAAAGTCGCTGGATTCGTCTGAACTGCCTCCAGGCTGGGAAATTGCCAGAAAAAAACAGGCTTCAAACGTGCACTATTGTCTCTGCCGCAACGGCTGATACCGTAGCGCTTAAAAAATGCGAATTGAGTTTGTTGCAAGGGTGTCAGCGCGCAATCGGTCATGTATGATTGGCGCCTCGACGAAAACCAAAAGCATTAACGATGACAACTGTTTTATATCCCGGGACCTTTAATCCAATCCACAATGGACATGCAGATCTGGTAGAACGCGCCGCACATATTTTCGATAAGGTAATTCTGGGTATTGCAACCAGCCCGCACAAAAGCCCAAGCATTCTGAAATTGAGAACGTCACTTGCTCAGGAAGCGCTGTCACATGTAAAAAATGTGGAAGTTGTCGGATTTAATACACTGACTGTAGATTTTGCCCGTGACGTGGGCGCACAGGTGATCCTTAAGGGGATTCGAACCGTGACCGACTTTGAATATGAGTTTCAGATGTTGAGCATGAACCGGGCGCTTCAACCGGGTTTGGAAACAATTTTCCTCGCACCGTCTGAACAGTTTTCCTATATCTCCTCAACACTCGTCAGGCAGATCGCCGGTTACGGAGGAGACATCCGCCAGTTTGTTCATCCTGTCGTCGCAGAGGCGCTTTCAAATGGGCAAATCAGCTAGCCAAAGGCTACTCTGTTATTTTCTCTTTTCGTCCTATTCGACGACATCCGAGACAGCGGACAAAAACTTCCCTGGCTGGTTCAACAACCAGCATTTCGCCAGCATCAGCTACATTTCCCCCTGCCAGTGAAAAAGGTAATGTGACAACATAAGTTACCGAGCTGACACCCACTAAAACCAAGCCGATTGGGCGAGCAACGAGAAGATCACCCATCATTGTAAAAACACCCGGATTCTCTTCCACCTGTGCGGCCTGAACTGTCACCGGAAACAGCATAACGAGCACGACCAGGATGCAGGATCTAATTTGATTCTTCATAAGTTTGATTCCATCGTCGAATCCTGACGCTCTATTAATCGATTTTGAAATTATTGAAAACAGATCTTAAGAGTCGCCTCTAAGTTACTAATTATTAAGCGATTAATTTCGCTAGAAGGCTAGATTAAGCCCATTTTTGACGGATTACAAATGGTTTCAGCTGATTATCGCTGACATCGGGTGCAAAAAACGGTGGTCCGTTGGCCTAATCTGACCTCTTTGAGTTTCCGACTACAGATTTTACAGGGCTGCGTACCCCGACCGTAGACCCTTAGCACCTGCTGGAAGTATCCCGGACTACCATCTTCCCTGACGAAGTCCTGCAGGGTTGTTCCACCGGATTCAATGGCTTCATTCAGTACACATTTTATAGCAGAGACCAGTTTCGTGTATCTCTTCTTAGAGATTGAGCCAATCGATCGGTCCGGCCTGATCCCAGCAGCAAAGAGCGCCTCGTTTGCGTAAATATTGCCCACTCCAACGACCACCTGGCTATTCATGATGAAGAGTTTTATGGCGACCTTTCTTCCACGAGACAACTGAAACAGGTAATCTGCACAAAAATCACTCTCCAGTGGTTCAGGTCCCAGGTGATCAATCAATTCATGACCACTATCGCCTTCCAACCAGAGTATTGAGCCAAATCGCCTTGGATCCCGGTAGCGCAGAAGACGATCATTCTCGAACACAATATCAACATGATCATGCTTACCTACCTCATCGCCAGGATCCAGAATCCGCAGACTACCGGACATGCCCAGGTGAATCATGACTCTACCTGCTCCAGTCTCAAGCAGTAGGTATTTCCCACGTCTGGTAACCCCCGTAATAACCTGTCCTGTCAGCGCCTGTCCCAATTCTGCAGAAATCGGCCATCTTAGTTTTGGCTGTCGTACCAAAACTGACTTCACCGGAAGATTCACTACATGCGGTTCTATCCCGCAACGGGTTGTTTCAACTTCAGGCAGCTCGGGCATTCGCTATCCTCTTACTGTGAAAGCTAATCCTATCAGGTCTTGAGCCATGGCATTTATCGGAGGAGTGAGATACGGTTTATGTCCTTTTCTTCAGCAAACTTTCTCAGCACCTTATGACGATTAAATTTCTCGGCGTTGATACCGGGGGCACCTTTACAGATTTTGTCTGTATCGGAAGTGGCGGACTGAGTGTTCACAAGGTCCTGTCTACTCCAGAAGAACCACAGCGCGCTATTCTCCAGGGAATAAAGGATATGGATCTTATTGAAGAGTTGTCTGAAGGGTCACTTATCATCGTCCATGGTACTACGGTTGCGACCAACGCAACCCTTGAGGGAAAGGGCGTGAAAACCGTTTATATCGCAAACAAGGGCTTAAAGGACGTACTGGTTATAGGTCGACAAACACGAAACGAGCTATACAACCTGACACCCAGTGAACGAGTCAGCCACTTTGACAGCGAGTTGTTGTTCGAGGTATCAGCCAGGGTTGATGCAAGCGGAAATGAAATATCCGATTTCAACAAAGGTGAACTCAATCAGTTAAAAGCCAAAGTAGATGCCGTGATGCCAGACTCAATCGCCATCAACCTGCTCTTCTCTTTTCTATCTCCCGGTCATGAAGAGCAACTGGAGCAACTATTCACAAATGACTATTTCGTCTCGCGGTCTTCATCAATACTGCCGGAAATTCGTGAATATGAACGCGGCATTACCACCTGGTTGAACGCCTGGATTGGTCCAATTATCCAGCGCTATATGAATTCTCTGACAGATGATCTTTCTCCTTCATCGCTCTCAATCATGCAGTCCTCAGGCCTCACTATTGACGCCAGGCTTGCTGCGGACAGAGCAGTGAATCTTTTGCTTTCGGGACCTGTAGGCGGCCTTGCGGCAGCCCAGCATATCGGCAGATCTCTGGATCGACGCAGACTCATTACATTCGATATGGGCGGGACCTCAACGGATGTCTCCCTGATTGAGCAACGGTTTAAGCTGACTAACAACGGCCATGTCGCCGGATATCCGGTTGGAATTCCTATGGCTGATATCCATACCATCGGTGCCGGTGGCGGTTCCATCGCATTTGTCGATGAAGGCGGCCTCTTGCAGGTAGGTCCCGAGTCAGCCGGTGCCAGTCCTGGACCTGCCTGCTACGGACAGGGAGGCACCTTTGCCACGGTAACCGATGCCAATTTGATTCTGGGTAGACTGGGTCCTGATCCCACGCTCGCAGATGGGCTTCAACTTGATCTTCAGGCTGCCAGAACTGCACTTCAGCCAATTGCCAGGACCCTCGAGTCTACAATCGAAGAAATTGCCGACGGAATTATAGGTCTGGCCAATGAACATATGAGCCAGGCGCTTCGAGTTATATCCGTGCAGCGGGGACATGATCCGAGGCAATTTACCCTGGTATCTTTTGGGGGTGCAGGGGGTTTGCACCTATGCGATCTGGCCGAATCTCTCGAAATGACGTCAGCGATCGTACCTGTGCATGCTGGCGTCCTATCAGCATTGGGGATGCTAACAACTAATCCCGGTCGCGAGATGGTTAGAACCCACCAAAGTCTGATATCAGAGGTTGATGATGCGTTGCTTGAAGAGGGATTTGGTCAGATAGAATCAGAAGCGCTCAACGAGCTGTCAAGGGAGAACGTTGAGAGAACCACTCAACTCCGGAGTCTCGATCTTCGCTATCTTGGTCAGACCTATACCATTAATGTGCCCTATGAAGGCAATCTTGCGGAAAGCGAAAAGTTATTCCACGACGAACATCAAATACAGTATGGCCACCAGCTAGACCTGTCCGTAGAGTTACTAAATTATCGTCTGCATATTGAAGCTGAAAGGGAGGATCTCATGCTGCCGGACTGGGATTCATCAGGCGCACTCTCTGAACCTGAAGCATCAAATCATGGGATTACATTCAAGGAAAAGCGGATCGTGAGGCGTTCAGCTTTAAAGGTAGGGGAGAAATTCGAGGGACCTGCGCTTGTGATAGAAAATCATGCAACCACTTACGTTAAAGCCGGATGGAAGGTAACCGTCGATCAACTCGGCAACCTGCTTTTACAGTCCTGAACGGTTCTAATAAACAGTCCTGAACGGTTCTAGTAAACAGTCCTGAACGGTTCTAATAAACAGTCCTGAACGGATCTTTATAAAGTCCTGAACGGTCTATTTAATCTTCGATTCTTTATAGATCACATGCTTTCGAACAACTGGATCAAACTTTTTGATTTCCATCTTGTCCGGCATCGTTCGCTTATTCTTGGTGGTTGTATAGTAGTGACCTGTTCCTGCAGACGAAACCAACTTTATCTTATCTCTCATGCTTCTCTACTGCTCCTATCCTATCTTTTCGCCACGGGCACGAATATCGGCTACTACCTGTTCGATACCCTTCTTGTCGATGATACGCATACCTTTCGTAGAAACTCTCAGCTTCACGAATCGATTTTCACTCTCCAACCAGAATTTATGGTCGTGCACGTTGGGTATGAATCGACGTTTTGTTTTGTTGTGAGCGTGAGAAACGTTATTACCGGAAACAGGCCGCTTACCTGTTACCTGACATACCTTGGACATGTCGATTGCCTTTATCTACTTACTGTTTTCTACCCGATTGCCGATCTGACAACCCGGTCAAAATGAATTTGAATTAATCCGCTAGCCATTAATAGTATAAGGCATCGCTGAGAGCCGTGCTTTATACCAGAACACCCTGGTAAGTTCAATAAAAACAGGCTGTGGTAGATGCTAGATCAATCCTCTCTCCGCAAAGGACATCACGTCCCGATCACCGACAATCATATGATCGAGGACACGTACATCCACCAACGCCAGTGCAGATTTCAGACGATCAGTAATTCTCTGGTCAGCCTGGCTCGGATCCGCGACGCCGGAGGGGTGATTATGGGCAAATATAACTGCGGCAGCATTGTGTTCCAGTACTCGCTTCACGACTTCCCGGGGATGAACACTGGCACCGTCAATTGTGCCGAAAAACAGCTCCTCGTACTGGATAAGTCGATGCTGGTTATCGAGATACATGCAGGCGAAGACCTCCCTTGAATACCCCCGAAGTTTGCTTTTAAGGTAGCGCCTTGTAGATGTCGGATCAGAAATGCCATCACCGCGCTTGAAGCTCGAACTCAGATATCGTTCGGTCAGTTCCACAGCCGCTTTTAATTGAACATATTTAGCCAGACCAACACCTGCGACTTTGGTCAATTTCTGATGATCAGCTTCAATTAACCCTCTGATTCCCTCAAACTCAGCCAATAGCTCCCTGGCGAGTGCCATAACCGACTTGCCCTTAATCCCGGTTCGGAGGAATATCGCGAGCAATTCCGCGTCAGACAGCGAACCGGCACCAAGGACCAGCAATTTTTCACGGGGTCGATCAGTTTTTGGCCAGTCGGACAACGACATCATAGAGCCCCTTCATTTATAGACGATCGGTAGCGCAGATAAGTAAATAATCACTTACACCCCTTTAGATTCGATGGTATCTTTAGCTCGCTAGTTCAGATCCGGAAATAGCTGAATTCAGCCAGATTCAAAGCCGAGGAGCACAGTTAGTTTTATCGACTAAGCGCTGGCGGAAGAAATCGCATTCACGGACAAGAATCAACTAGTCTGCGGATTCAGGCCCACCCAGTCTGTCCTCTTTCGACAGTCTGTCATGTGCGTGATGACCTAAGCCATTGGAAGCAAAAAACCAAAATGAGTGATTCTGTCGTAAAACCATTGGTAAACAAGAGAATTCTACTGGGTGTGACCGGTGGAATAGCTGCTTACAAGGCAGCCGAACTTGTGCGCAGGTTGCAGGATCAGGGTGCAGAAGTCCGAGTTGTGATGACAAGATCTGCTACAGAATTCATCACTCCCTTAACGATGCAGGCGCTATCCGGCTTCCCTGTGCATGTGAATATGCTCGATACGGAAACTGAATCCGTGATGGGTCATATTGAATTGGCGCGCTGGGCCGACTTGATTTTAATTGCACCAGCGACTGCTGACTTTATCGCACGTTTCTGCCAGGGCCGGGGCGATGATCTTCTAACTGCCATCTGTCTTGCAGCTCAATGTAAAATGGTTATTGCACCTGCAATGAACCAGGCTATGTGGGCTAACAAGCAAACGCAGGCGAACATTCAGTATCTGTCAGAATCAGACGTCTATCTTTTCGGTCCTGCAGAGGGATTGCAGGCTTGCGGTGAGGTCGGCCAAGGGCGATTACTGGATGTTGATGCCATCGTAGAACAGACCGGACAGATTTTCCCCAGTTCAAAGTTATCTGGAAAACGAGTACTGATTACTGCAGGTCCTACAAGAGAGTCCATTGATCCGGTTCGCTATATCAGCAACCACAGCTCCGGGAAACAGGGGTATGCACTGGCTGAAGCAGCCGTCGAAGCTGGTGCCGAGGTCATCCTCGTATCCGGCCCCACCAACCTGACCCCGCCTGACCGCATAGAAACAATCCAGGTTGTAAGCGCTGACGAAATGTTCAGCTCCGTGATGTCACAGATTGAGGCCATAGACATTTTTATCGGTGTTGCCGCTGTTGCTGACTTCAAACCTGTGGTGAATGCAAACCAGAAAATAAAGAAGAATACAGCGTCTTCTAATCAAAACTTCACTATCGAAATGATTGAAAATCCAGACATAATCGCCACTGTTGCAAAGAGAGAGCCCAAGCCATTTACGGTGGGTTTCGCAGCAGAAACTGAGAATCTTGTTGATTACGCCCGGACAAAACTTAAAAAGAAAAACCTGGATATGATTATCGCCAACAATGTACTGAGCGACGAAACCGGTTTCAACAGTGATGATAATACAACCACCCTATTATGGCAGGACGGTGAATTAGAACTGCCTAGAATGTCAAAGCGGAATGTTTCTGAAAGGATAGTCAACATTATTGCCGAGAGAACCACCGCTAATAAGAAGTAATATGAAAGAGCTGCAAGTCAAAATATTGAGCCAACTGTTGGGAAACGCCATCCCTCTGCCAGAATATTCAACCAACGGCAGTGCCGGGCTGGATTTACGAGCCTGCATTGACAATGATCTACTATTAAAACCAGGAGACACGGAGCTGATTCCAACCGGGCTTTCAATTTATCTCGAAGATCCCGGTTTTGCGGCGATGATCTTACCCCGTTCAGGTCTGGGACATAAACACGGCATTGTCCTGGGCAATCTGATTGGGCTGATTGACTCGGATTATCAGGGTGAGTTGATGATTTCCTGCTGGAATCGCGGAAGAGAAGAATTTGTTGTTAAACAAGGAGATAGAATTGCTCAGATGATTATCGTGCCAGTCGTTCAAACGATATTCAAGATCGTTGAAGAATTCGACACCACTGATCGAGGGTCCGGGGGTTTCGGCTCATCCGGTCGACAATAGGGAGTTCAGGGTGAAGAAAAACAGAGATAATCAACTAATAAAAACCGCGACGATACCGCTCGCGAGCGTGGTCGTCGGCTTTCTTGTCGCCGCCGCCCTTAGCATCTTCATCGTACAGAGTGGCACCAGGGCTGATCACCAACAGCAGATAATGAATCTGGCTGCAGACAATGTTCAACATCGTATAAACCAGATTCAGAACCAGATTTCCAGTCAGGCCCGTAGTATGGCCACCAGTATCCGCCTGACTGAACTCGTCAGCAACGGTGACGCGGCAGAAAGGTCACTCGAAGAAGCGCGCCTGCGAGAACTGATCCCCGGTGCAATCAGAGTTCGACTGTTTAAAAAGGGTGAAGCAAAAATTGATCGCGAGGCGAATCCGCCATTCACCTTTACTTCCAAGAACCTCGCGAATCGGGTAGAAGCGGGTGAAAACGTTTTTCCTGAGGCGATCAATGCCGACGGTCGCTGGATCATTAGTCTGGCTGCACCAATAACACCCCCGTCAGAAGACTCGATACACGGATCACTTTTCATCTATCTTGATGTAACCGCCATTACAGACAGGCTATCAGAAGGCGTAGATGGCAAGGTAAAACTTATCCAGTCGTTCCGGAACACTCCCGAGACTGAATTCCTGAGTATCGGCTCTGGTCGAGAAAACCTGGAGTTTAGTCGGGATCTTGCAAATATTAACTGGAAGTTAAAGTACAACCCTGGGGGAAACATACCAGCAGAATCGCCCGGCAATCTGGTTACTTTCATTCTCCCGGCCATTGCCGCCTTTGTCTTAGCCCTGATTGGCGTTTTAGTTGGCGCTCAGAAATCCGTTTCAAACCTGAGAAAGGATACAGCCACACTTCATGCTCAAATGACGGAAGTGCTTAACAACAACTATCAGAAAGTGCAGAGCTATAACCACACTGAATTTCTTGAACTAGATGAGGTTCTCTCGACAATGGGCAGGAAGGTGGCTGAACCCACCCCGGCAGAATCACCTTCTGCTGAAGTAGCCCCGACCGCCGGGGAAAGCGATGAGATGGTCGATATCGAGATGGTCGATGAACAAGGCACCGGTGATCATTCTGAAGATGCGGAGCCAGAAGAGCCCGAAGTTCAGGTGGTCGATGTCTCGGGTATTTTTCGCGCCTATGACATCAGAGGGGTGGTTGGACATACACTCACTCCCACCATCGTCACAAGGATAGGGAAGGCAATAGGCACTGAAGCCGATGAGATAGGAGACCAGACTCTCGTTGTCGCTGCCGACGGCCGCCTTTCGAGTCCCGAGATTCTGGATGCATTGATAACGGGCTTAACTGAGTCGGGTCGAGATGTAGTTAATCTCGGGTTCGTGCCAACACCGCTGCTCTATTACGCCATTCACAATTCGGAAGCTCAAAGTGGTGTCATGGTTACGGGTAGCCATAACCCGGCTGATCAAAACGGCCTGAAGATCGTTCTGGGTGGCAGAACCCTGGTGGATGATGACATTCAGAGTCTATATCAGCGGTATCTCAGCGAGGATTTTTCATCCGGTGATGGACAGGTTACGGAAATTGATATCAGGGAAGACTATCTTGAATCCATCATCGATGATGTTGTCGTGGCCCAGCCACTCAAGGTTGTCGTCGATTGCGGCAATGGCATAGCGGGACAGATTGCACCAGACCTGCTTGTTAATCTCGGTTGTGAAGTGATTCCCCTCTACTGTGAGGTAGATGGCAGTTTCCCGAATCACCATCCAGACCCCATTGATCCCAACAATCTTGAAGATCTGATTATCACCGTGCAATCCCAGGGCGCAGACATCGGTATCGCGCTCGATGGTGATGGCGACAGACTTGTCGCTGTTACCAGTGAAGGTGAAGTCGTCTGGCCTGATCGTTTACTGATGTTGTTCGCAAAAGATGTCGTTTCCAGAAATCCCGGATCAGATGTAGTCTACGATATTAAATGTACCCGACACCTGAATAGCGTGATCAGCGGTTTCGGTGGGCGACCGATAATCTCTCGCTCAGGACACTCGTTTATCAAGGCAAAGATGGCAGAAACGGATGCATCCCTGGGCGGCGAAATGTCCGGGCATATCTGTTTTAAAGAGCGCTGGTTTGGATTTGATGACGGCCTCTATTCGGCGGCGCGACTTCTTGAAATTGTCGGTTCTCAGTCAGAAGGGCTTGCGGAATTGCTGGAGGAATTTCCTGCAAGTCACGCTACTCCAGAGATCCAGATACCCGTAGATGAATCACAGAAGTTTGCGCTGGTGGATAAACTGAAAGACAGTCTCGATTTTGAAGAGGCCACCATTACAACCATCGATGGTCTCAGGGTTGATTTTTCAGATAGCTGGGGTCTCGTGCGAGCATCAAATACCAATGCTTGCTTAACTCTTCGCTTCGAAGCTGATGACACCGAAAGCCTCGAAAACATTCAGTCGTTATTTCGAGAGTCCTTAACTGCAATTGACGAAAGTCTGACCTTCTAGACCATCTGAGGATTACGGAAATGACCTTAAGCCGAGACTCCGCAATGAATATTGCGCAGGTACTAACGGAGGCTCTGCCATATATCCAGCGATTTACGAATAAAACTATCGTAATCAAATATGGTGGAAATGCGATGGTTGAAGAACAGCTCAAACACGATTTTGCCAGAGATGTTGTCCTTATGAAGCTTGTGGGTCTGAATCCTGTTGTGGTCCACGGTGGTGGGCCGCAAATAGGAAAGCTTTTAGAAGAACTCAAAATTGAATCGAGTTTCGTCGATGGGATGAGAGTTACTGACAGCAAAACGATGGATGTTGTGCAGATGGTTCTGGGCGGTCTGGTCAATCAGGATATTGTCAGCCTGATCAATCGCAGCGGTGGAAAAGCAGTCGGTCTTACAGGCAAGGATGCCGGTCTGATCAAAGCGAGAAAAATGCTCATCGAAAGATCTTCCCCCGATCTCAAATCACCCGAGATTATCGATATCGGTCACGTCGGTGAAGTCGTTGGCATCAATAGATCGGTTCTCGACATGCTGACTCATAGCGACATCATTCCGGTAATCGCACCAATCGGAGTCGGTGACGATGGCACAACTTTCAACATAAACGCCGATCTTGTGGCGGGCAAGATTGCCGCTGAACTCGAAGCGGAAAAGCTCATCTTACTGACCGATGTACCCGGTTTACAGGATAAGAATGGTGATCTGATTTCTCTGCTGGATGCATCCAGAGTCTCGGAACTTATCGCAGACGGCACCATAACAGGCGGCATGTTACCCAAGATCGAATGCGCTCTTAATGCTGTTAACGGCGGCGTAAACAGCGCTCAGATCATTGATGGCAGGGTTGCACATGCCGTTATGTTGGAACTATTGACAGACGAAGGTGTAGGAACAATGATTTCACGAGAACACGAAGACCAATAATGAAGTCCGATACCAGCTTGTCGCGAAAACAGCAAATACTACAAGCACTGGCTGAAATGTTAGAGCAAGCACCTGGCGGGCGCATCACGACAGCCGGTCTGGCCAAGCATGTCGGCGTCTCGGAAGCTGCCTTATACCGTCACTTCCCAAGCAAAGCCAAAATGTTTGATGATCTTATCGAATTTATAGAAGATACGGTTTTTTCAAGGATCAATATCATACTAAGCGATGAGAAAACAACTGAAGCGAGGTGCGGCAATACTTTAGGTTTGTTGTTAACCTTCACTGAGAGAAATCCTGGTATTACGCGTATTCTGACCGGTGACCCATTATCGGGTGAATCAGACCGACTTAGAATACGGGTCGCCCAATTCTTCGATCGATATGAAACCCAGCTCCGCCAGATGTTAAGGGAATACGAGATTAGAGAAGGGGGAAAACTGATGATCGAAGTTGCTGTTGCCGCCAACCTAATGTTGGCTGTCGTCGAGGGGCGAATCAGTCAGTTTGTCCGAAGTGACTTTGTACAGCTACCGACACAGGGGTGGAATCAGCAATGGCGAGTCATGCGCGAGGTAATCTTCGGGCGCTCAGCAAAGGAGACCTTCCCAGAATAGGACTCGTTGCGAGTGCAAGATAATTGGATAAGGCCGTCCTGGTGTTGAGAGATGGGTTCTGATCTGACGAGATCAGGGATGTTTTAATGAGAATCAGGGCAAGTCAGTTCGAATCCGTTAACCTACAGCAGCTACTGCTTTCGCGAGACACCTCTCAGCTACCACCGCCTCTATCGCCGTAAAGTTCCTGCACCCGTTTCAGATCGGCGGCAAAGCTCTGCTTAAGCTCATCCATCTCTTCTCTTTTGGAATTGATCTCAGCTTCACTTTGACGAATACGACTTTCTATAGTCCTAATCTGACTCAATCGATCCTTGGATATTGAGCCTCCGGAACGTTCTATGTCCGCAAGCTGCGATTCCATGGATTGTTTCTGTGACACTAATCTCGTTAGATTTGATTTACTGGTGAGGATGAAGCCCTCGACACTGGCAATCTTGGTATCCCGTGCACGAATGACGTCCTCGGGTGTGCTATAAAGCCTAAGCAAATTCTGATCTGCTATTTCCTGCTCACGTTCTAACCGTTCCCGCTCTCTTTCTTCCGCGAGTGCAGAATCACGTTTCTGAATTTCCTCTTCCGTCAGGGCTCTTGGTACCACTTCCAATACACGACCGTTGAGACTCAGGATGGTGTATCCGTTTTTTACATAACGCGCTGGCACATGACTATCGAGTACGGTGACACCGTCCTCATTCACATATTTGTATAATTCACCGTGGACGGGCACGCAAATCAGACACAGGTATAGCAGACCAGCCCAGGACAGGCCTCTTTTCAGGGTAAATCTGATCATGTTTTGAACACGAAGAGATCTCATTGTCTTAAGTACTTTCAACTCCATATCTATCCAGGTATTCGTGAACCTGGTTCAGCGTCTCGTCATATTGCGAGTCGGACTCCAAATATTCAACTATATGATTTAACTTTACGACGCTTACAACGGAAACGCCATACTCAGATTCTATCTCCTGGATGGCTGACAGCTCTCCTTTGCCCCGTTCCTGCCTGTCAATTGCGACCAATGCACCCACGATTGTTCCACGGGAGCCGCCAACGATATCAAGCACCTCTCGAATCGCAGTGCCAGCAGTGATGACATCGTCGACGATCATTACCCGGCCTTCTAAAGGGGCGCCCACCAGGCTGCCTCCTTCTCCATGAGATTTAGCCTCTTTTCGATTGAACACATAGGGCACTGCAATGTCATGATCTGATGCCAACGCGATTGAGGCTGCAGACACCAGTGGGATACCCTTATATGCAGGTCCAAATAATATATCGTAGTCGATTTTCGAAGCGACGAGTGCCTGAGCGTAGAATTGCCCCAGCTTCTGTAAAGCTAATCCTGTATTAAACAGGCCAGCGTTAAAGAAATAGGGGCTTATTCGTCCTGATTTAAGTTCGAATTGACCAAATCGCAACACCTCGTTCTCGATGGCAAATTCTATGAATTCTCGCTGATAGTCCGCCAGCATCAGTTCTGACACACCGCTGTTTTCTGCATCTGAAGCAATTCACTGATCCCCTTCTCTGCCAATCCCAACATGTTGTCCAATTCGCTCCGACTAAAGGGCTCGCCTTCCGCGGTTCCCTGAACTTCAATAAATCTGCCATCCTCTGCCATGACGACATTCATATCGGTTTCAGCTTTGGCATCCTCTGTATACTCAAGATCAAGGACCGGCGTACCTTCGACAACGCCAACAGAAACTGCAGCCACAAACTGTCCGAACGCTTCACTCAGATCTCGACTCATGATGGCATCGTGAAGCGCAACACAGGCACCTGTTATCGAAGCGGTTCTGGTACCCCCGTCCGCCTGAATTACATCACAGTCAACGTGTATCGTATTCTCACCCAATCGTTCAAGCAGCACGCTTGCGCGCAGACATCTGCCGATCAAACGCTGAATTTCAACTGTTCGACCGCCCTGCTTTCCGCGTGCTGCTTCGCGATCCATTCTGGTGTGAGTCGACCGGGGTAACATGCCGTATTCGCATGTAATCCAGCCACTACCGCTACCTCTCAGAAAGGAGGGAACCCCTGATTCGATACTTGCAGTGCAAATTACCCTGGTGTCTCCGAAGCCGATCAGGACTGAACCCTCAGCATGTTTGGTGAAGCCGCGCTCGATGCTGACTTCGCGTATCTGATCGAATCGACGACTGGCTGGTCTCTCTAAACTCATTAAAACTCCCGGGTAATTAAAAAAACTCAATCAAGTTCAATTATACTTGTTAGGATCAACAAGGCTCAAAACAAACCTCAAAATTATGACCAAGAGTATGACTGCATTCGCGCGGCTCGAATCGGGTCCCTTTTCCTGGGAAATTCGATCCGTCAATCATCGCTATCTGGACGCTACTTTCAGAATTCCTGAGCGCTACAGGAGCGTGGAACCCGAATTGCGATTGAAAATGCGAAAAAAATTAGGACGCGGCAAGATCGACTGTTTTCTCAGACTGGAGCAGGACACCAGCGATACAGACGATTTCATCGTGAATGAAGCGTTGCTCAAGAAATTGCTCGCCGCCATCGAACAGACTGACAAAATATTAGGCAGTTCAATTTCAATTGATTCGCTTGAAGTATTACGCTGGCCAGGTGTACTGAAAGAAAATGCATCTAATCAAACCCTGATTGAAGAAAAAATAACAAACTCCTTTCAGGAGGCACTGGAATCACTTGTTGCCATGCGAGTCAGAGAAGGGGAG
>CAZJRI010000020.1:8626-12968 GCA_964548025.1 uncultured Pseudomonadales bacterium | reverse complement strand
CTATTGTCAGCAATATTCGTGATGAAGCGCCCAAAATAGTTGAGAGACAGAGGCTCAAACTGGAGCAGCGCGTGGACGAGTTAAAGCTGGAGATCGACCAGGGTCGATTTGAACAAGAACTGGTCTATCTCGCCCAGAAGGGTGACATTATGGAAGAACTGGATCGCCTGGATACGCACGTGGCGGAGGTCAGAGCAGCGCTCTCTCAAAATGAAGCGGTGGGCAGACGCCTCGACTTTCTCATGCAGGAGCTCAATCGAGAAGCTAATACCCTGTCGTCAAAAGCAGTAGCTGCAAACACATCGATCCAGGCAGTCGAGTTAAAGGTCATTATCGAGCAGATGCGTGAACAGGTTCAGAATATCGAATAATGGTAGGACCAGCAGGAAAACTATTCGTCGTCGCGGCACCCTCGGGCGCGGGAAAAACCAGCCTGGTTCGTGAGCTGGTCCGACGAACCGACAATATAGGTGTAGCCGTCTCTCATACCACTCGGGAAAAACGACCAGAGGAAAAAGATGGTATCAACTACCACTTTGTCTCGGATGATGATTTCAGGCAGATAGCACATCAGGACGGGTTCATAGAAACAGCAGTAGTCTTCGGCAATAGCTATGGCACCAGTCGAGAGGCAGTTGATTCCATTATCAGCAGTGGGAAACACCTGATTCTTGAAATAGACTGGCAGGGTGCCCGGCAGATACGTCAGCGAATGCCCGAAGCCATATCGATATTTATCTTGCCGCCCTCACTTCAAACCCTAAAAGACCGATTGCAGAATCGCGCACAGGATGATGATGAAACAATCTCAAGGCGTATGGCAGAAGCAATCAGCGAGTTGTCCCACTACGATGAATTTGACTTCCTGATTGTCAACGACGATTTTGAGACAGCAGTTGATGAGATACAGGCAATTATTGACAACATGCCGCGAAAATTCACCAGGAATGGCCAAAAAGAGAAACTTGCGCGTCTCCTGTCTGAATTATTGTCAAAAAAAGAGCTATGATATTGTTTTTGGTATACATCTTTCGTTAAACTGCGCCGCTCGATAGAGTACCCGTTTTTTTTTGGGGTGTTTTTGGTTAATTTCGGAGAAATCAAATGGCAAGAGTGACGGTTGAAGATTGTCTTGAAAATGTGGAAAACCGCTTTGAGTTAGTCATGGTCAGCAGTCACCGTGCTCGTCAAATCGCAACTGAAGGCAAAGAGCCCATGGTTCCGATCGAGAATGATAAACCGACCGTATTAGCTCTTCGCGAAATCGCCGAAGGTCTTGTAGGCCCAGGTATCCTGGATGAACCTGTAAAAGAAGAGGAGCCCGATGCGCTCATTATTGATGCGCCTCATGATGGATTCGAAAAACCAAACCCAGAATTTTAGACCTACCCTATCTGATCCCGACCAATCACAGGAGAATCGATCAAAGACAGGGAGTTCACCTTGCTAACGATTGATTCTCTTGCCGAAGATCTAGGTACCTATCTGGGTGCCAGCCAGGTTCAGCAAGTCAGCAAAGCCTACCAGTTCGCAAAAACCGCCCACGACGGTCAAAAACGCAAATCCGGCGAAGAATATATAAATCATCCCCTTGCTGTCGCTGGCATTCTCTCCGAAATGCACATGGATCATCAGTGCCTGATGGCTGCTCTATTACACGATGTGATTGAAGACACCGGTGTGCCAAAACACATTATCGCAACGGAATTTGATGAAGAGGTTGCTGAACTGGTAGATGGTGTCAGCAAACTCAAGAATATGTTCCAGACCAGAGCGGAAGCACAGGCCGAGAATTTTCAAAAAATGACCCTGGCCATGGCAAGAGATATCCGTGTAATCCTGGTTAAGATTGCAGACAGGCTGCACAACATGCGGACAATCAGCTACCTGGATCGAGAGAAAAGACGACGAATTGCCAAGGAAACGCTGGAAATCTATGCGCCTATTGCCAATCGGCTTGGGATGAACAATATCCGTGTCGAATTCGAAGAACTGGGTTTCAAAACGCTTTATCCCCTGAGATCCAGCATGATCGAAAAAGCAGTATTGCGGGCGAGAGGAAATCGAAAAGAAGTTGTCAGTAAAGTTTTGGCTTCAATTGAAACATCTCTCGAACGAGATGGACTAGAGGCGAACGTATTCGGAAGAGAGAAACACCTCTATAGCATCTACGACAAGATGCGCAGCAAACGACTTTCGTTTTCTGAAATCATGGACGTCTATGCATTTCGTATCATCGTTGATTCGGTTGATGACTGTTACCGGGTGCTTGGTACTGTTCATAATCTGTATAAGCCGGTAGCGGGCAGATTCAAGGACTATATTGCGATTCCCAAGGCAAACGGATACCAGTCTCTGCACACAACCCTTTTTGGCATGCATGGCATACCGATTGAAATCCAAATCCGAACCATCGAAATGGAGATGGTTGCAAACAACGGAATCGCCGGGCACTGGTTATACAAGTCCAATGAAGATTCATCAGCAGGTAGTCACAAACGTGCCCGGGAGTGGATGAAAGGCCTTCTGGAAATCCAGCAAAGCGCTGGTAACTCGCTCGAATTTATTGAAAACGTCAAAATCGATCTGTTTCCTGATGAAGTTTATATCTTCTCTCCCATGGGGGAGATTTATGATCTTGCTCAGGGGGCAACTCCGGTGGATTTCGCTTACGCGGTTCATACCGATATCGGCAATACCTGTGTTGCCTGTAGAATTGACAGACGCCTTGCCCCGCTCAGCGCCACTCTTGAGAGCGGTCAGACAGTTGAAATAGTGACTGCGCCTGGCGCCCAACCCAACCCAGCCTGGCTAAGTTTCGTCATTACAGGCAAAGCTCGCAGTGGCATTCGACATGCACTGAAAAATCAACAACGAAATGAGTCGATTACTTTGGGTCGTCGGTTGCTTGACCGCACCCTGCAAGTCGAGAAGACCAGCCTCGAGGGTGTTGATCAGGAACAGCTAACCAGAGTATTGGAAGAGCGAAACTTCAAAAACCTGGATGAATTGCTTGAGGCAATTGGACTCGGGAACCAGATGGCATACGTGATAACCCGCGCGCTGCTGGCAGGTAGAGAGGATTTTGCGAATCAACCGCTAAGCCAACATCCCTTTGCCATCATGGGCACAGAGGGGCTGGTTGTAACCTATGCAAAATGCTGCAGACCCATCCCCGGCGACCCTATCATTGGCCACATTAGCGCCGGTAAGGGTATCGTTGTGCATACCGAGTCCTGCCGGAATATGTATGATCTCAGAGAGAAACCAGAGGAAACGATGGCAGTTCGCTGGCATCCCGATGTACAGCAGGAGTTCTCGGTCGAACTTCGGATCGAACTGGAACATGAGAAAGGTATGGTAGCGATACTCGCATCCACAATTACCAACGTTGATGCAAATATCGAACGCATCAATATGATGGAGCGAGATGCAAAACTCTCAACGGTCAATATCGTATTCACGGTTCGAGACCGAACCCACCTGGCAGACGTAATAAAAAGGTTAAGGACTATCCGCAGCGTCAATAAAATTACCAGAGCGCGAAGTTGATACTAAGAATCAATCTCGGTCTTCAAATCATATATCACTAAAGCGAGCTAATAATGAAGCGTTTCATTGCAACAACCAAAGCTCCTGCAGCCATAGGCACCTACTCACAAGCCGTTTCTCACCAGGATACGCTCTATATAAGCGGTCAGATTCCTCTCGACCCGGTAACCATGCAGGTAGTAAGTGAAGCCTTCAAGGACCAGATTTTCCAGGTCTTTCAAAATCTCCACGCAATTTGTGAAGCAGCGGGCAGGACGCTTGATGACGTCGTCAAACTTACCGTCTACATGACTGACCTTGGAGACTTTCAGATCGTTAACGAAACCATGGAGCAACTGTTCAACGAGCCCTATCCTGCTCGTGCTGCAATCGAGGTAAGCGCTTTGCCAAAAGGCGTTAAAGTGGAAATTGATGCTATCGTCGCTCTGGAAGACTAATGTCCAAAACGCTTGATCAGGCGAAAGTGGATTCCCTGAAAGGCGTTGGTCCTGCACTGGCCGAAAAACTGCTGAAGATCGGAATTACAACCCTTCAGGACGTACTGTTCCATCTCCCCCTCAGGTACGAAGATCGAACAAAAATAACACCAATTGGTTCAGCCCAGCCCGGCTCGTCGATTGTCATCGAGGGAAAGGTCGTTACCAGTGATATTGTTTTTGGCAGACGGCGCAGCCTGCTGGTCCATATTCAGGACGGTACCGGCACCATGGTCCTCAGGTTCTATCACTTCTCAAAGGCGCAGCAGACTAACCTGAAGAAAGCCAGTCGCATAAGGTGTTATGGAGAAGTC
>CAZJRI010000020.1:0-8604 GCA_964548025.1 uncultured Pseudomonadales bacterium | reverse complement strand
ATATCATCCTGAGTATTCAACCAGACTGGATTCTCTTGACGAGCGACTAACGCCCATCTATCCCATTACAGAAGGGGTCACACAGAACCGATATCGGTCCATGGTCGATCAGGTTTTAAAGTTGATGTCTGAAGGCAGACTTCTCAGAAATCTGGGTGCCGACTATCCAATACTGGGCAAGATGGATATCAATGCAGCAATTAGTCTGGTTCACAATCCTCCTCCGGATATCGAACTGGACCAGCTTGACGAAGGTACCCACCCGGCTCAACAACGACTGGCATTCGAAGAGCTTTTGGCGCACCACACAAGTCTTCGTTTGATTAGACAGCAGATGCAGAGTCTGAACGGTATCGCCCTGCGGCCACCATCAGAAAAATATCAAAACCTGACTGCCGAGTTCGGATTCGAGTTAACAGGCGCCCAACAGAAAGTCTCCGGTGAGATCTGCAGTGATATGTCCCGGCCAGTGCCCATGTTGAGACTTCTGCAGGGCGATGTCGGTTCAGGAAAAACCGTCGTCGCAGCACTAGCCAGCACACATGCGGCGGAAAACAACCTCCAGACCGCCGTTATGGCACCAACGGAGATACTCGCCGAGCAGCACTTTATCAATTTCTCGAACTGGCTGAATCCAATGGGTTTAAGGACAGCGTGGCTGAGTGGAAAAACCAAAGGCAAGAAAAGGGATGAGTATCTAGCGCTCATTGAATCGGGTGATGCAGACGTCATCATCGGCACTCATGCCCTGTTTCAAAAAGATGTTGTATTCAGGAATCTGGGGCTCGTTATCATTGACGAACAACACAAATTCGGTGTGCACCAACGCCTGGCTTTACGGGAAAAGGGAGAAGCTCGTGGTCTGCTCCCCCACCAGCTTGTGATGACTGCAACGCCGATCCCTAGAACCCTCACAATGAGCGTTTACGCTGATATGGATTGTTCCATCATCGATGAGTTGCCTCCTGGTCGTTCTCCCATCACAACAAGTGTACTGCCTGATACCCGACGTGAAGAGGTCATCAATCGAATCGAAACCGCTTGCTCTGACGGTGCACAGGCTTACTGGGTGTGTACGCTCATCGAGGAATCAGAAGTCCTGCAGTGCCAGGCTGCCGAGTCAACTGCGGATCAGCTCCAGCAGCTCCTGCCGGATTTAAGCATCGGACTTATTCATGGCCGAATGAAAGCCAACGATAAGTCAGAGGTCATGAGTCGATTTAAAGAAGGCAAGGTTGACTTGCTTGTTTCGACAACCGTCATCGAAGTCGGTGTGGATGTTCCTAATGCGAGTCTTATGGTCGTTGAAAATCCGGAACGGCTTGGGCTGGCCCAGCTTCATCAGCTACGAGGTCGGATTGGCCGGGGTAGCAAGCAAAGCCATTGCCTGTTGTTGTACCACCCGCCCCTCGGTGAACTTTCAAAACAAAGATTGAATGTCATGAGGGAAAGCCAGGATGGATTCTATATAGCCGAACAGGATTTGCAGATCAGGGGACCCGGCGAACTCTTCGGCAGCAAACAATCCGGTGCAGTTCAGTTTAAACTCGCCGATCTTATACGAGACAGCCATATGTTGACCGATGTTCGCAAACTGGCTGATCGATTGCTGGCTGAAGACAAATCGACCGCCTATGCAATAATGGATCGATGGTTGATGATGCCGGAGAGACTAAGTCAGGTTTGAGCCACCGGTATCTTGCCTGTCTCAAAAACCTGCTGATCGAACTTGTCTTCGCTTCTGGCCACAATCGTTGAGACAGTACCATCACCAGTCACATTGACCGCTGTTCGCAGCATGTCCAGAAGTCTGTCCACCCCGATGATTAGTGCTATACCTTCAACGGGTAGCCCGACCTGCTGTAATACCATAGCGAGCGTTATCAGCCCGACACCAGGCACGCCTGCCGTGCCAATGGAGGCAAGCGTCGCAGTCAGGATTACCATCAGATAGCCGGTCAATCCGATATCAACATTAAAAGCCTGCGCGATAAAAACCGTGGCTACACCCTGCATTATCGCTGTACCGTCCATATTTATTGTTGCACCGAGTGGTACGGTAAAGGAAGCCACTTCATTTCTGACTCCCAGTTTATATTCCACAGTCTCAAGGGTAATTGGCAAAGTCGCATTACTTGACGATGTGCTGAAGGCATAGGCCATGACCGGGCTCATACGTCTGAAGAATGTAAGAGGATTCAGTTTTGCCAAAAACTGAATTAACAAGCCATATGTCATCAGGAAATGGATCATCAATACGGCCACTACGGTTAAAAAGTACTTGATGAGATCGGCAATGGTCGCAAAGCCCATATTCGAGAAGAGGCTGATCAGAAGACAAAAGACTCCAATCGGCGCTACTGACATCAGCATCATCACCAGACGCATGATAACTTCATTCCAGTCTTCGAGGTGTGCTTTGACTCGCAGACCGGATTCTCCACACTTTGTAATTGCTACACCCACCAGAATTGCAAAGACAATCACCTGCAGCATATTCCCTTCCGCCATGGCCTTGATTGGATTGGAAGGGAATATATTGATTATCACCTCCTTTAGCGATGGGGCTTCCTTGGCAACAAATTGGGTAGTGGCGGCCAGATTTATGCCTTCCCCCGGATTTACCAGGGTGGCAACGAACAGCGCAAGTGAAATAGCAACTGCGGTCGTGAAGAGATACAACGTGACGGTCTTCAGCCCAATGCGGCCCATACTCGCCCCACCACCAAGATTACTGGCCCCGCATGTCAGAGAAACAAAAACCAGCGGTACGACAAGCAGTTTTAAGCTGATGACAAAAACCTTGCCACCTATATCAAAGAGGCCGTCTACAAAAAAAACCTTGAGGATATTCTGATCGGATAGCTCAAAACTATAGATAAGTGATCCAAGCAGAATGCCAAGTGCCATACCAATAAGAATGTTTCGAGTCAGGTTGTTCGCTGCCATCACAACTCCTGGTTGCCGGGTTTATCAGAACTCTTCCATCTCAAAATCTTCTTTAGCCACACCGCACTCGGGGCAGACCCAATCATCAGGTATATCCTCCCATTTTGTTCCGGGGGCAATGCCTTCTGATTCAAGTCCTTCCGCTTCGTCATAAACAAAACCACATACAATGCATTGCCACTTTCTCATATAACAGATAACCACTAATTCACTGAAGGTAAATTCACCCTAAAGAACATTGAAGGGCACGGGAAGGCACGTATACTAACTGATTTGGCTGGTATGGGATACACGGATTGGATTTCAGATCGATTCTCAGAAGTCTTCGTTATGAGAGGCTAATACGGCAATATCCCAAGATCCCTCACTTCATTTCCATTGCCCGCATCGACAGACCCATTGGTACCTACCTGCTGCTCTGGCCAACACTGTGGGGGCTATGGCTGGCAGCAGGAGGATTTCCCGGCTGGCATCTGTTTTTCGTATTTTGTCTGGGTACCTTTCTCACCAGATCTGCCGGTTGTGTGGTTAATGACATTGCTGATCGCAATTTTGATCACAGGGTAAAGCGAACAGCAACCCGTCCACTGGCCCAGGAACACCTCACCGTGGCAGAGGCATTGATATTCGCGGCTATTCTGGCTTTTTTTGCCCTGGTTCTGGTCCTAACAACTAATTTGATTACAATTCTCCTGGCGTTTCTGGCTGCCCTTATCGCAACTATCTACCCCTTCATGAAGCGTTATACCTATCTTCCACAGGTAATTCTGGGCATAGCCTTTTCGTTCGGGATTCCCATGGGATTTGCAGCCACTCAAAATCAGGTACCAGCGGTAGCGTGGCTGTTATTGGTCGCTAATGTGATCTGGACTGTCGCTTACGATACTGAATACGCGATGGTAGACAGGGATGACGATCTGAAGATCGGGCTTAAGTCGACTGCTATTCTGTTCGGGGATATGGATAAGTTGATGATCGGAATGCTTCAGGTTTTGTTTATATTCACGATGTTAATCGTTGTGCGTCAGATTGATCTCGGCTGGACCTATTTCCTCGCTCTTGCGGGTGCTGGCATACTATTTCTTTACCAGCAATTCCTCATTAAAGAGCGAGCCCGATCAGCTTGTCTTGCGGCTTTTCTCAACAATCACTGGGTGGGGCTGATTATTTTTATCGGAATATTGATCCATTTCTGGATCTCACCTTCAACCGTCTGAAAGCCAGACCAAAAACACTTGAAGATCATCGCCTCGCTATCTATTATAGGTCAATCTATTATTAACTACTAAGGTAGTTAATACTTATTGCTGCCAAGAGACAATCATCAGGTTGGTTGATTCAGGATATTCAATATGGATTCAGACAAAACCGTTTCCATCATGCAACAACTGGGATTTACAGCCAACGAGGCCAAAGCTTATCTCGGCCTGCTGGCGTGCCAACCTGCCAGTGCCTACGAGGTTGCAAGAGAGTCCTCGATCCCCACTTCGAAAATATATGAAACCATTAACAAACTTATCGCCAGGGGAGTCGTTCTGCCGGTTCGAGATGTCGAGACTTCCTCATCCAGGTCAACCGACAAGAACCGGCGAGAGTATGCCGCGTTAAACCCGGCTGATTTTCTGAATCAAATCAAAGAGACGACTATTTCCCACACGGATGAGTTAAAGCCACTATTGGAAAGGGCTGATGAGTCAACATCAGGTGACTTTATCTGGCCACTACAGAATCAGGGCCAGATCGCCACTAAGGCGCATCAGATTATCGGTCAGGCTCGTGAATATATATTGCTTTCTTGCTGGCCCGATGAGTTGGCCTGGCTGGCAGAAGATCTGAGGAAAGCCGAAACTCTTGGCATAAAGATCGCGCTTGTTCATTTTGGTATGCCTGAGACTGCAATTGGCGCAACGTATCACCATCCCGTAGAACGTACACTTTACAACGAGAAGGGTGGCCGCGGTCTGACACTGGTCGCCGATGAAACCGTGCTTATTGCAAATTACGGCAAAAATGGCAACGTCGAAGCCGCATGGTCGAGAAACCATGCATTCGTGACAGTGGCTGAAGACTACATCAAGCACGATGTATATATCACCAAGGTCACCCGTTTCCTGAACAGGGAAATGCTACAACGCTTCGGTGATGAATATGAAAGATTACGAGACGTGTTTAACTCAGAAGCTTAGGAGATTATCAATGCATGCATGCTCAATTAACGGCCGACTGTGTGGGACAGAAGATGCAATGCTGCCTGTAATGGACCATGGTTTGCTCTATGGTGATGGTGTGTTCGAAGGTTTACGTTTTTATGCGGGAAGGGTCTTCCGCCTTGGGCAACACCTGAAGCGACTGGATGAATCCGCCCGGGCCATTGGTCTTTCAATACCAATGTCTCACGAGGATCTTAGACATTCAATTTACGAACTCATCAACGATTCCGGATTATCAGATGGCTACATCCGGCTCATCATCACCCGCGGTGAAGGTTCACTGGGTCTGGACCCGGACCGCTGCGGCATTCCCAATACAATAATGATCGCAGATGAGCTTTTGATGGTTGAAGAAAATGACAGGCTTCAAGGCATTAAAACCATTATCGCCTCAACGAGAAAACTGGCTTCAGACCAGATTGATCCCCGCATCAAGAGCCTGAATTACCTTAACCAGATTCTTGCCAAACAGGAAGCTACAAGCGCGGGCGCACATGAGGCAATAATACTCAATATGGCGGGACATGTAGCCGAAGGTACAGCAGACAACATATTTGTCGTAAAAGACGGCGTACTCATTACACCTCCTGTTTCAGAAGGCGCACTGGATGGTATTACCCGGGGCGCGATTATTGAACTCGCTCGCGATCTGGGCATTCATTGCAAAGAGGAAGTCCTTGCACCATTCGATCTTTTTACATCGGATGAATGTTTTCTTACAGGCACTGGCGCCGAGTTGATCCCTATCGCCAGTATTGGTGGTAGAACATTACCTGTATCCAGGGCTCAATTTAGCAGGCTCGAGATTGCCTTCAAAGAACTGGTCTACGAACTAGAACCGGATTCAATCCCGGCTTCTGCAGTGGTCTAATTACCAGCTTCTATCATGTTAGAATCAGGAATCAGGACGCCACCTTCAAATAGTTACCTCTTGAAGATTAATATAAAGTGAAGTTGATCCAAAAGTGAGACAAGTCAGCCAACTGCTGGATCGTATATCCATCCTCATCGGCAAATTCATAGCGCCGATGACGCTGATAATGATGATTCTAACCTGCATTGTCGTCGTCGCCAGGTATCTATTTAACGTTGGCGCTATTCCCCTTCAGGAAACCGTTGTCTATCTTCATGGCACCGTGTTTATGTTAGGCATCGGCTTCACTCTGCAACAGTCCGGCCATGTAAGAGTCGACATTATTTACCAGAGATTTCCTCCCCGTGTTCAGGCCCTGGTGAATCTTGTGGGCTCAGTCATTTTCCTGATCCCGGTATCTATGTTTATTTTCTGGACCAGCCTGGATTACGTTGCGCTGTCCTGGCGCCTGAGTGAATCTTCGGCAGAACCTGGTGGTCTGCCTTTCGTCTACCTGTTAAAAACTCTCATACCGGCTATGTCGCTATTATTATTTCTGCAGGGTGTCGCCGAGATATTGAGAAGTCTCCTATCTTTGCTCGGTCGGGAGGTTGAAGAATAGATGGCTGAGTACGCAGCATTGTTTATGTTCGCTGCCGCATTTCTCTTCCTGCTGATGGGATATCCTGTCGCCCTTACCCTTGGCGGCACAGCGCTCATTGCTGCTGGACTCGGTATCGCAACAGGCAGCTTTGAAGCCTCTTTTCTGCTGGCTACGCCAAATCGCCTGTTTGGCATTATTACCAATCAGACGCTTATCGCAGTGCCATTGTTCGTGCTTATGGGTGTGATATTGGAGCGATCGCAGATTGCTGAACGTCTGCTCGATGCAATGAGTCGACTGTTTGGTAAATTCCCAGGCGGATTGGGTGTTTCGGTAACACTTGTTGGTATGCTGATGGCAGCTAGCACAGGTATTGTCGGTGCAACCGTCGTTACGATGGGACTTATGTCGTTGCCCAGTATGTTAAAGGCAAATTACAGTCCTGAACTTGCAACTGGCACAATCTGCGCAACTGGCACACTGGGACAGATAATTCCTCCTTCAATCGCCCTTGTCTTGTTAGGCGATGTATTGTCTAACGCTTATCAACAGGCGCAACTCAGCCAGGGGATTTTTAATCCCAAAACGGTATCAGTTGGTGATCTGTTTGCCGGTGCTGTTATTCCGGGGTTGATCCTGGTAGGTATGTATCTCATCTACATAATCACCATCGCGATCATCAAGCCGGAGAAGGCTCCACCAGCAGAAGATCTCGATGACGTTTCAGTTGCAGAATTATTGCGTAGCATAATTCCGCCCATTCTCCTTATCGCTGCTGTACTTGGTTCCATTCTCAGCGGAATAGCGACTCCCACCGAAGCCGCTGGTGTTGGGGCTCTTGGGGCATTGATACTGGCATTTGTCTACCGGTCGATTAATGGCTCGCAGATATTAGAGGCAGGAAAATCCACCACAATTACAACAGCGATGGTATTTTTTATCCTGATAGGTGCCTCAATTTTTTCACTCGTATTTCGCGGTTTTGGCGGTGACAGGTTAATTCAATCCCTGTTCGAGCAAATGCAGGGTGGCGTTGTAACCGCAACTATCGTCGTAATGGTAGTGATATTTCTTCTCGGATTTATCCTTGATTTTATCGAGATCACTTTTGTCGTTGTACCCATTGTTGGCCCTGTACTTCTGGCCATGGGACTTGATCCAGTCTGGCTTGGCGTTATGATCGCGATAAACCTGCAAACATCCTTTCTAACTCCGCCTTTTGGATTCTCGCTTTTTTACCTGAGAGGTGTTGCGCCAACAGAGATAGATACCTGGGAAATCTACCGGGGTGTTGTTCCATTCATCTTCATGCAATTACTTCTGCTTTTGTTGCTAACCATGAAACCCGGTCTTGCGACCTGGCTGCCAACGGTCCTTTTTAGTTAGTCAGAGCCCTTCATGTTCTGCGCCCGGACATTGATAAATGCTCTCTCCGAGATCTCATGATAGCTAACGACACTATCCCGATAGTTTTTGTACGACTCATAGATCCGCTGCGCGAGTTCATCCTCTCCGGGAATCTCGGCGGTCATTTCTTCACTAATCTCATATAGGCGACTTAATACATCATCTGGCAGCTTCTTTAACTGGACATTGTGTTTTTCAACCAATTCCCGGAGTGCCGCATTGTTTCTCGCTGTGTACTCAGAAAGTAAGTCCTCGTTCACAGCCTTTGACGCGACACGAAGAATTTCCTTCAGATCATCCGGCAATGTCTCATAGGCTTTTTTGTTGATGATTACTTCCAGTGTCGGACCAGGCTCCTGCCAGCCCGGGTAATAGTAGTACTTCGCCACCTGGTAAAAACCCAACGTCAGATCATTATATGGGCCAACCCATTCAGTCGCATCAATCACACCGGTTTGCAGGCTCGTGAAAATTTCACTGGCTGGTAGGGTAATCGCACTCCCCCCAGCGCGTTCAAAGACTTCACCCCCCAGTCCAGGGATGCGCATTTTCATGCCCTTGATGTCCTCAAGACTGTTTAT
>CAZJRI010000019.1:26434-50534 GCA_964548025.1 uncultured Pseudomonadales bacterium | reverse complement strand
GCTAGTTGCTAGTTGCTAGTTGCTAGTTGCTAGTTGCTAGTTGCTAGTTGCTAGTTGCTAGTGTAGTAGAGCCTGTTCATTTGGATTCTAACACCTGATTTCAATCTGGCTAATTATGATCTCGCGACCTATACTACGCATCTTGAATCCAATCTAATTTCTGGAGGCCTGTATGACATCAGTCAATATCATTTCAATCCAAACCATGGGCATTCTGGATTAAACTGAGGTTCCTCCTTTTCCACCAGGGTTCTGAACCCGGCTAACCAGTTCGCCTCAATTCGCTTTTTGTTTTAAGAGCGGCTTCATTTATTTTGAAGGGGGCATTCATGTCTTTTAAAGACTATGAACCTATCGATTTATCGAAATCAGAATTTTATATCCACGAACTTGAAGGATATGAAATTGACAACGTGTTGAATGTTTTCGCAGGTTACGTCCAGCGGATCATCGGCAGAATTAATGACGGGAAGGAAGCAACGGTATACCTGTGCGAGTCAGATACATCAAATTCTGAGATCAAACACCCATACCTTGCTGCGAAGATGTACAAAGCCAACAAGTTTCGCCACTTTGAAACTGACCACGGATACAGGAACTTTGCAAAATTCAAGGACAAGCGACTGGCGAAGTCGATGAGAGGTAAAAGTAACAGGGGGCAGAAAGCATTCAGAAATCACTGGATCAACACAGAATGGAATTATCTGAACATCCTCTATGATGCTGGTGTAAAAATTCCAAAACCCTATTCTCACTACGACGACGGCATATTGATGTCTTGTTTTGTGGATGATGCCAGAGTGGCGCCCAGATTGGTTGACGTAAAGTTGTCTCAACCGGACGTAGAACCACTACTGGAGGCAATCCTGGATGATGTTGATACTATGATCAGTGAGAACATCGTCCATGGAGATTTTTCTGCCTACAATATTCTCTATAACGGCAGTGAACACTGCATTATCGATATACCGCAGGCCGTCGATATCAGGGTGACACCAGATGCCTACAACCTTCTCCAGCGCGATCTCATTAACCTGGGTAAATACTTTGCAAGGTACAATGTCGAGATACCTGTTAACGATCTGATGATCAGGTATTTCTAGCACCTGGGTCGCTTATCACCACCCGGTTAACGGTAACGCCGGTATCCGGGTGCAACAAAATATGCGCGGCTGTCTGATCTTTCGAGCCCTGATTCAGATTGGGTGAGCCGGAATATGCCGCGCGGGTTTCGCCATGCAGCATGGACGAGAAGACGTGCACGTGTCCCAGAGCCAGATAATCCAGTTGGCTTGCAGCGATTTCTTCCGGGGTAATCAGCGATGAGTAGCTATCTCCGCCCCGGTCAACATAGTAGCCGTGGGTTACGCCAACACACCAACCCTCAAAATCGGTATCCGGCACCCGTCCAAGCGGTTTATTCGCGGGATGATGTTCCACTATGCCGCGACCCCAGACACGAACTCCCAGTTCATGAAAATCGATAACGGCCCCTTCTTCTTCCTTGATGAAGTGAATATGCGGTGCAACTGAAGGTGGATGAAATGATTGATAGATCGAATAATCCGCAAGGCAGTCGTGATTACCCGCGATCATGACAACGGGGCAATGCAGCCGGGCTAATTGCTCAGATGCAAAATCAAGGCAGGGTTGTTTTACCCGGTTGTGATCAAACAGGTCACCTGCAAGCAGGAAGAGCTGCACATCGAGTTCAACCGCTTTGTTAACCACCTGGATTAATCCCAGTTGAGCCGAACTCTCTTCACCACGACAGCCAATTTCGTTGTCGAGGTGAATATCTGAAGTATGAAGGATGCTACAAGCCGATTTAGGCACAAAAATCCGTTAGTAATATAAGTTCAGGGTTAAGTCAGGAAGCCATCAGATGGTCAACGTCTTGAAGCAGCCGACTGTTAGATGAGAACTGACGTTTCAGAAATGCCATCTGATCGCCAAGTATACGACCACTGTGAGACAGCGCAAGGTATTCCGCGTGGTTAGGCATATAAGGCAATGCCAGCAACTCCATGGTGATTTCGCTCAAAAGGCAGCTACCCTTTCTCGCATTGCACCGCTTGCAGGAGGTAACGACATTTTTCCAGCTATCCCTTCCACCTCTGGATATCGGTATCACATGGTCCCTGCTTAACTGATTGTCAGCAAAGTGATGTCCGCAATAAAGGCAGGTATTCTGGTCTCGCCTGAATAATGCCCTGTTGGTTAACGGCGGGTGCTTGCGGCCATTTGCATAGACCTTGCCTTTGCATGCCAGGATGCTGTTTAACTGAACGACGGTCTGTTCACCTGTGAGCCTTGAATGGCCCCCGTGAACAGCCATGACTTCCTCGCCATAGGTCCAACTCACCAATTCTCTGGCGTGCAGACAGACAGCATCCTGCCAATTCAGCCATTCAATCGGCGCTCCTGCGGTATTTATTCGAAGAATCCTGACACTCATCCTGAAACCTTTTCCTGCTGAGCCACAATTTTTCAAAGACCTACTTTCAAAGTCAGCTCAATCATATCCATGTTTACCAATTAATCAAGCAGTGACCCCTGATCCAGACTCGCATATTTAGTAAACTATGAACACCATCACAAATCAATCCGGACCATGAGCAAAGACAGGGTATATGCCAAACCAATCAAGCAGGTCGAAGATTTCCGCTTCGATGCCAGGGTGGCCGATGTTTTTGAGAATATGATCAACCGATCTGTCCCCGGTTATAACCTCGTGCTGGACCTGATTGGTGTTCTGACTGAAAGATACGCCGTGGAAAACACCAATTGCTATGATCTCGGCTGTTCTCTCGGTGCCTCAACACTGAAAATGCGTCAGCATCTGCCGCAATCATGCCATCTCGTTGGTGTCGATAATTCAAGTGCAATGGTTGAACGGTGTCGATCCAACCTGATCCGTGATCATAGTCAGGCAAGTGTCGAGATCATCGAGCAGCGTCTTCAGGATACGATGATCAAAAATGCATCAATGGTTGTTGTGAATTTCACCTTGCAGTTCATCCCGGATGAAGAGAGACAGGCAGTGCTGGACGCCATTGCCGGGGGCATGATCAAGGGTGGCGCATTGCTTCTTTCAGAGAAAATCAGCTTCGATGATGAGGCAGAAAACGAGTCCATGATCGAACTACATCATGCATTTAAGAAATATCAGGGTTATAGTGATCTAGAGGTTGCCCAGAAAAGGGCATCGCTGGAAAATGTGCTCGTACCGAATTCGTCACAGCAGCATATTGAGAGACTGAAAAAGGCCGGGTTCTCGAACGTGCAGATGTTTGTTCGGGTGCTCAATTTTGCATCTTTTCTGGCTATCCGGTAATTCCAAACAACCAAGAGTGCGTTCGACGGACCAATGCAGGACCATCTGACAGAAGAAGAATTCAGCAACCTGATGCAGCAACGCAGAGAAGGGAAAGCCCGCCTGCATGTCTCCCGGGATGTCGCACGAAATTTCTTTACCCGCGTTGACGGTCGGTCGGTTAAGGCGACCACGGGCAGGTCGATCATCCTGCAGAAACTATGCGTCTGGACCGGCATCATTGCCTCCCCCCTGGTATTTCTCTTCTTCATAGGATTTGTTTTCATGCGTTTTGGTGGTGCCTATGCAACGCTCATCATTTCTTTCGCTGGCATCTGCTGGACAGTTATCTACGGTCTGACCAGCCATCATGGCGGCTGGCTGATCGGTACAATACCGTTTGTGCTCAGCATCGCATTCCTGTCGAGCAATTTAAGCGCAAGTGAACCGCTCTTCCTCTTCGTTCTATCTCTCTGGCTACAACGAACAACCTATCTGATGTCCCGAAGCTGGCTCGAAAGTATCGTCTCCGGTTCATACGAAGCTTATGAAATGATGGTCGATCACGTCACGATTACGCCGATCGAATAAAGTCCTGTTGGCGCAATAAAAAGTGACGATCAACCAGTATATCGATGAATTCTTCAACGCAACTGCTGCCACCCCTCTTGGGGACTTTCACCCGACGCTCGGTAAAGAACTGGAAACATTCTACAATTCCCAGATTCACGGTCGTCGGCAGGAGTGGGACAAGGCACTTGCGGCATTGCCACATCTGACGACCCATCACTTCAATCTTGCCTCGGATTGCGTCGAAATAGGTGAAGCCACTGAACTGAATTCATCAATTGAATCCGGGCTACGCCAATTCCACCCATGGCGAAAGGGCCCTTTCAGCTTTTTTGGTACCAAGATTGATACTGAATGGCGGTCAGACTGGAAGTGGCAACGAATTCAGC
Organism: uncultured Pseudomonadales bacterium; assembly: GCA_964548025.1. Classification (GTDB taxonomy): domain Bacteria; phylum Pseudomonadota; class Gammaproteobacteria; order Pseudomonadales; family Azotimanducaceae; genus JAHRVQ01. The sequence goes on along the minus strand of CAZJRI010000019.1, from coordinate 46,259 downwards.
CACATATCACTGATCTTGACGGCAGAACCGTGCTCGACATAGGTTGCGGGAATGGATATCACCTGTTTCGAATGCTGGGCGACGGTGCCAGTCTCGCTGTCGGGGTCGACCCAACGAGACTCTTCCTGTATCAGTTCCATGTCGCCCGAAGTTTCATGCCAGCAATACCCGCTTATCTTATTCCCCTGCGCAGTGAACACCTGCCTGCGTTCAATTTATTCGATACGGTATTTTCTCTTGGCGTTCTCTATCATAGAAGGTCTCCAATTGAACATCTGATGGAACTGTTCAGCTTTTTAAGGCCAGGAGGTGAAGTGGTACTGGAGTCACTCATTATTGACGGCGACCGGGATACAGTGCTGATACCAAAGGATAGATACGCAAAAATGGCAAATGTGTGGTTCCTCCCAAGCACTGATGCGCTTGAGCTATGGCTTTATCGTGCCGGATTCAGGGAAATCCGTACCATCGATGTGACAAGGACATCGACCGATGAGCAACGCGCAACTTCCTGGATGACCTTTCAGTCACTGTCGGATTTTCTCGACCCAAATGACCCCGGATTAACCGCAGAAGGTCTACCTGCGCCGCAACGGGCTATCCTTATCGCGCAAAAACCTTTAAAACAGCCGATCTCAGAATAATGGCCGTCTGGCGTAATCAGCACCAGAGACAGATCGACTCGTCAAATTACGCTTGCAACACAGCTAACTATCCTGTTTATATTGCAATGGCTGCCTAATGGAGTATTTGTTCAATCAAGGAGGCCACATTGACAGAAGAACGTGCAAAAACGCTCGGTGAACTAAAATCTTCAGGCATTGAAATCCACTCTGTTCGTGAGGAAATGCGTCACAACCTCATGAAAAAGCTAAGCGCCGGTGAAGAGGTATTCCCCGGGATTATCGGCTACGACGACAGTGTGATACCACAGATTGAAAATGCCATATTATCAGGTCAGGATATCATCCTGCTGGGAGAACGCGGTCAGGCCAAGTCAAGAATAATACGCAGCCTGGTATCCCTGTTAGATGAATACACCCCTGTTCTGGCCGAAGTACAGATACCGGAAAATCCATTTAATCCCATCAGTGCCCAGGCAAAAAAGCTGGTAGAAGAAAATGGCGATTCGACGCCCATCAGTTGGCTGCATCGCGAGATGCGTTACGGTGAAAAGCTCGCAACACCTGATATTACAATCGCTGATTTAATCGGCGAAATAGATCCGATCAAGATCGCCGAAGGACGCTATCTCTCTGATGAAGATGCACTGCATTTCGGACTGATACCCCATACCAACAGGGGTATTTTCGCGATCAATGAATTACCTGATCTGGCAGAACGAATCCAGGTGGGCCTGCTGAATGTCATGGAAGAAAGAGACGTGCAGATTCGCGGACACAAAATCCGACTGGCACTGGATATGCTGATTGTCGCCACTGCAAACCCTGAAGACTATACCAACCGCGGAAGAATAATCACGCCGCTTAAAGATCGTTATGGGTCGCAGATCAGAACTCACTATCCCCAGTCCGCCCTTGAAGAAATCGCCGTAATGGAACAGGAACAGACTAGGCTCGATCTCGGAGAATACAAGGTAGATGTGCCATCCTATATGCAACATATCATTGCAGAGATCACGCAACTGGCACGAAAATCACCGGATATCAGTCAGTCTTCGGGTGTCTCGGTTCGCGCCTCAATCGCAAATTACGAGGCCATGCTGGCCAACGCGCTCAGACGAGCGATTCAGACCGGTGAACAGGATGTGGTCCCCAGAATCAGTGACCTCCCCTTCATCATGCCATCACTACAGGGTAAAGTAGAATTCGAAGCGATGGAGGAAGGTCGGGAAGACAAGATCATGCAATCCCTGTTTGATGCTGCAACCAGGTCGGTGTTCCAGCTATTCACAAAACCGGACGAGATGGAGCCCCTTTCACTGCAATTTACCGCAGGGCTTAACGTCACAACAGGGGAGTCCCTTCCTTCGGAAGAATACGAATCAGTCATACGAAGGGTTGAGGGTTTGGACGCCGCGGTACGCAGCGTTTGCTCAAGTGACAACCCGACCGTGCGGGCTTCTGCAGTAGAATTTATTCTCGAAGGGTTGCATCTGAATCAACTGTTAAACAAAGATCATATTAGCGGACGTAGTACATATAGCGGATAACATCTAACCTCGGATCTGCAAGGACAATAAAGTCATGCCAATGAGATTTACCTCGCTGCTAAGATATTCCGAATGGGATGGTTCACAAAATGAATCTCTCGATGCCGATGACATCCTCTCGGCACTATCTGACGACTTGATGGAATTTGGTGATCTACAGCAGGCCATGCGTTATCTCATGCAGCGGGGTATGGATTCGGAAGACGGCAGCTATATACGCGGGCTGCGGGATATGCTCCGGCAACTCAAAGATCAACGCAATCAGCAACTCGAACGATACGATATGGGCAGTGTGCTTGATGATATCAAGGAGCAGCTAAAAGAAATCCTCGATATGGAAAACCAAACCATTGATGAGTGGATTAACCAGGAAGAAGCCGGGCAGCAATCCCAGAAATTCATGGATGACCTGTTAAGTGATCTTGATCGTGGTAGCAGCCAAAGTGATCAAGCACCGGACATCTCCATGCCGGACGAATCCACGCCGGACGAATCCACGCCGGACATCTCCATGCCGGACGATTCCACGCCGGACGATTCCACGCAGGAATCTTCCAGCAAAGCGGGTAATGCCGGGCAAGGCTCAAACCAGTCATCTGATTCTGATGATGATCCCAGTTTTTCAGACAAGGTGCTGGGTGATATCGGTAAACAGAACAGGCAGTTTATCGACGAGCTGCCTGCCGACCCCGCCGGTCAGGTGCAGGCACTACAGGAATATGAGTTCCTCAATACCGATGCCCAGAAGAAATTTCTCAAGCTGATTGATCAGTTAAGAAAGTCAATGACCCAGTCTTTCTTCAAAGACATCCAGGACATGGTGAATAACATGTCTGACGGTGATATGCAGCGAATGAAAGACATGGTCAAGGACCTGAACGAAATGCTCGTTAAGAAGATTGCCGGTGAAGACCCGGGCTTTGATGAATTCATGTCGAAATATGGCGATATGTTTGGCGACAATCCACCCAAATCTCTGGATGAATTGCTGGCACAGATGGAACAGCAGATGGCTGCAACACAGTCACTTATGAATTCAATGTCGCCGGAGCAGCAACAACAACTGCAATCACTGATGGGCGATAAATTCGGTGACCCTGAACTCGAAAGTGAACTCGCCAAACTCAGCAAGGAACTCGAATTCTTGAATCCGAAGGGTAAACGCTACAACTTCTCCGGAGATGAAGAAATCGATATGCAGGCTGCGATGGAACTCATGCGCGAGATGCAGGAACTCGACGCACTGGAACGCCAGTTACAGAAGGCACAATATGATGGAAATGTTGATTCGATAGACCCAGACAAGGTCGAGGAATTACTCGGTGAAGACGCCAAAGACAACCTTGAGGAAATGAAAAAACTGCTCGATGTGCTCGAAAAAGCAGGTTATGTCAGAAAGGATGGCAATAAATGGGAGCTGACTCCCCGGGGAACCCGAAGCCTTGGGCAAAAAGCGCTGGGAGAAATTTACCAGCGGCTTAAAAAACAAAATCTCGGTAATCATGCGGTTCCCGAAGAAGGTCGCTTTGGCGAGAGACTTGAAGATTCAAAACAATATGAATACGGCGATCCTTTTCACCTGCACATGCCCCGCACCATCAGAAATGCGCTGGACAGGGAAGGACCCGGCGCCCCCGTAAAGCTGCAGACAGACGACTTTGAGATATATCGCAGCGAGTTAATTACAGAAACTGCGACGGTACTGATGGTTGATCTTAGCTGGTCCATGGCGTTACGAGGCTCATTCCAGTCAGCCAAGAAAGTTGCCATGGCTTTGCATAATCTGATTTCATCTGCCTATCCCAGAGACAGTCTCTATATTCTTGGATTCTCGGCAATAGCCAAGGAAATCAAGTCTCACGACCTCCCCTATTTACAGTACGACGACTATCTCCTCGGGACCAATATGCAACACGCTCTCATTCTGGCTGAGAAACTGCTTGCGAAGCACCAGCAGGGCACCCGCCAGGTTGTCATGATTACCGACGGTGAACCAACGGCCCATCTTGAAAACGGCAAACCGAAGTTTGCCTATCCGGCGACTCCAGCAACCATAAGCAAAACGCTCAAGGCGATTAAAAGCTGTACCAAGAAAGGGATTACGATTAATACCTTCATGCTGGATCAGAGCTACTATCTCAAGGCTTTCGTTGATCAGATGACCAAAATCAACGGTGGCAGGGTCTTTTATACCGAGCCGCATAATCTGGGTGAATACCTTCTTGTGGATTATGTACAGAACAAGAAAAAGAGACTTGGCAGAGGCTAAAGTCCAAATTAAGCCGAATTTAGACCACTTTTCACCAATCCAAACTTTCTGATCACTTTTTACGTCATATCAGTAAAGAAGTTCTAGGAATAACAATGAACACAGCTCTCAAGATTGTATTGATGAGCGCTATTCTCATGTCCATCAGTATTGTGACCCTGATGACATTCCCTATCCAGACAACTCGTGACTTACCTGTTTTGAAATTCTATAAAGACAGCAATCTGGTTAATCGAAGGCACATGACCGATCAGGAATATCAAAAATGGATATTTCTCAAGAGAACCAGCACCAGAGTGAATACAAGTAAAACACCCGATCACGAAGAGACTGGTACGATTGGCAAATTCACAAGTAAACCCGAGGCGAGTGATTCTCTCTTAGGCCAGAGTCACGAAACATCAAGGAAAGAACATTTGATGCCCCGACCCCAGAGCCCGGCAGTGATTTCAGACATGCCTGAAGTGACTGTAAATCATTATAAATACGCCAAGCGGGTTGAACGGGCAGCCGCCGCATTCGAGAACGAGGTCAGGAGAAACTCGTCAACTATCGAATACGATATAATCCGGATCGGTGAAAGGTCAGATCTCCGCCAGATTCAAATCTAACCAGACCGGTTGAAATTATCCTCTGGGTGCCAGCTCGAACAGCCACATATAGCCGGAACTGACAATGTCTGAAGGGAACTCGGCTCCGCCTGCATATTTGCGCGATAACTCAGCCAGCACGGGTTCAATTTCTGGCCCTTCTTTTATCCTCACCATGGTTCGATCATATAATTTACCCTGAACTCTGAGAATGATCCGACCATCAGCCTCGGCCTCTATTGGCCACTGCTTCCAGATTTTGCCCCAGGTAGTTGTCATATAACCGCTCGGAATGTAGATCTTGCCATCCACCTCAGCTATCCAGGTAGTCCTTGACCTGACAGGATTAAGCGACTGAAATTCGACAATCTGCATATCCCGCAGATATGACCAGTCTGGTTCACTACCGGTGTACTTCTCACCACTATTAAAGGGGCCACCCGCGATAATCGCGAGGGGACCATCATTGAATCTAGCAGCCACCAGCACCCCTGCAATGACCACGACAATAAGGACCACCAAACCCCCAAGCACTTTCAAAATCAGTTTCATTGTTTTCCTCCTTATTTACTGACCCGGTGTAATGAGACGTCTCGATCACCGTAATTGGTCGAAAACCTCATCTAGTACATTCAGACCGCATAATGTATGCACCACACCCACTTTCTCGACAGCTTCAAACATCAACTTGAACCCCGACGAATTACACATATCCTGGTGTAATGTCACCTGTACATTGCCTTCCAGTATACCGGCGAAATCGAGTGTGTTATCAAACGGCACCAGTCTGTCGAATGCAGAATGATAAAGGTTTAGTGAAACCAGCGCATCGTCAAATACGTCCGATGTGTTGACGATATTTGTATAGCTGCTGAGCTGTAACATCATTTTCAACTTATCGTATTGAGTCTCATTGGCCAGGAATCCCGTGACAAATGCCGGACGCAAATCATCGTCCAGGATTATATCCGCTTCTATGAGCCCTATATCTGTGTATTCAAGCAGTCCAGGCAGGATACGTTCGGTTGCAAAAGGTATCGTTGTTTCACGGTCCACCAGGTCGCAATAGCCGTCGCCGTCACAACTGCCGTCGATTTGCTGCATCACCCCGCGAAAGGTCCTGTAAAGATCGAGAGGCGCCCCCCCACTATGCACTTCAAGGGTCGTAAATCGCTCGCTCTGTGACCGAAGAATTTCCAGCCAGCTTGCGATTGCACTATGACCACCCTGGGAATAACCAACAATTCTAACTGGTACCGGCAGGCTTGCTTCATGGAAGGATGTGAAGTTGCCACTCTCCGTAACAGCAACTAACAGATCAACAGCATTCATACCTGTTCGATTCCCCTGGAGGTAAGTTTCCGGTCTCTGGCTGGTACCACCCCGGCCGAAGTTATCTGGCGCAACGACCAGATAGCCCTGCCCCGCGAGAAGATTCGCAATGATGAACCATGCATTTTCATGGTCCATCTCAGAGGGTGTGGAACCAGTTGCATGGGTCAACAGGATGATCTCATCTCTTGGAGAGAAACCACCCTCATCACCGATATCTGGATAAGCAATCAGCCCGGTCAGCGCCCGGGTGAAGGTGCCATCGGGCATACTCGATCCGTATTCAACACGTTGAGAAACAACATCGTAGAGCGAATTTGGATCTGCAAGATTGTCCCATTCGGAACCGGCGAGATCGATAATGAACGCCAACAGCAAAAGTTCGATTGACGTCGGAAGTTCAAACTGACCAACCAGTCCGCCAGAAACATAATTGCCGAACAATGCATTAAGCTCATCTCGTGGTATCTGCTCTTCCGCGAGCAGGTTGATCGTAGCGATTTCTGAATCTGCCTGAAATCCTATCGCCCCCTGAAGCCTTGTTCCGTTGGCACGTGTTTCGGTAACTTCAAGGGAATAATCAAAATTCTCGGTCAGACCTGCCGGACAATAGATCCTGTGATCGACTAACCGATTCACATCAGCTTCTGACAGTTCCTCTAAAACCCGTGTCGTCGAGAGCGCCTGAAATCCGTCACAATTCATCTCGAGGTCAAAGACAGCCCCTGCCTGACTGGCATGAACGAAACTGAAGCCACGTCTTCTCGAATCAACCAGATTCAGATTGTCTGACGGGATTGAGTCGACAAGTTCGATGGGGAGTATTTCGATAGCAGGAGGTGCTGGTTCGGGCGCTGAACCTCCACCACCACCCCCACCACTACAACCAGCGAGCGATGAAAGGACCAGCAAAGAAAGGACAAGAAGTAATTCTCTAATAAACTTCATCAGAACCCTCTTTTGCAGCAGCATAACAGACGACTTATTCGATAAGAAATCCTGCAGGAAGTTCCTAACGAAGTTCCTAACGAAGTTATTGACCAAGTCCTGAATCTCTATCAGCGCCACGTTAGTTCTTCAAAATGAGTTCTTCAAAATGGGTTCTTCAAAATGGGTTCTTCAGAATGGAGCCTCCGAGGTAAACTCCTTCATCTCCCGGGACTCAGGGTGGAAGAAACCCAGGAAACTGGCATGCAGGCAGAGTCGGCTGGCTGCACCGAGCGCATCTTCATGCGCATAGAGATCACAACCAAGAACCGGGTGCCCGATGCTGGCAAGGTGAATACGCAACTGATGACTGCGTCCGGTTTCGGGTTTAAGACACAAACGGGTACTATTTTCACGCCTTTGTATCACTTCAAATCTAGTCAACGCGGCTTTCCCCTTCTTGAAATCAATTACCTGTCTGGGTCTGTTAATCGGGTCCGGCGCCATCGGCAGGCTGATCTCTCCTTTGTCCTGCTCGACGATGCCATATACCTCCGCTTGATATTCTTTTACAACCAATCTCTCTCGAAATTGGCGATTCAGGTCCGACGTCGCCAATTTCGAGAGAGCCAGTACCAGCAAGCCTGATGTATCCAGATCAAGCCGGTGAACGACCACAGCGTCCGGATAGTCAAATACCACGCGGTTTAATACGCAGTCCTTGATTATTCGACCTGGAACAGACAGCAATCCGGATGGTTTATCGACCACAACCACATGACTGTCGGCTTTAACTATCTTCACAGGTTCGTTGCAGACTTCAGGAATATGGTAAGTATATTTATCCATTTTGTTTCGTTTTCACTACCAAATACGTATAGTTTTGAGTGTTCAAACAACAGAAATCGAAATTATATGTCTTCTGACCTCGATCGGCTCCACCAGGCAATTACAGATCTGATTCCGAGATTGCTAATGACTATGGAAGCATTTGAACAGGTCCAGCGCAATCTCCATCCAACCCAGTTCGATCAACTCGGAGAATTTGTTGAACCCTTCGAAGAAGAACTTAAATCTGCCTTCGACGGATTTGAAAGCCTGGAATTTCCTGAAGATCTTAAACACTTTCAGGAAATGATTACCACAAGTGCAACTTATTGCCTGCGTGCCTGCGACGGCATCAAGAAGAGTGAAGAGGGCTTTGGACACGTCATGCAGGCGATGCGAGCGCATTGCAGGGCACAGGAAAGCATTTATGGACTGGCACCCATACTATCCCCCGTCAACAAATACTTTCTGGAGATCTCTGAAAGAGAAAACACAGAATTGCTCCAACAACTCGCCCAGGGTGCTACTGAAGCCGAACCGGGCAAAGTCGGCATATTGAATGCAAGCAATGAAAGAGACAAGCGGGGTGGATTCACTCTCTACGTACCTGAGAACCTGGACCCGGATCATGCCGCCTCCCTGGTTATTGTCATGCATGGTGGTACGGGTCATGGGGCAGATTTCCTCTGGTCCTGGATCAGGGAAGCACGTACGAGAGGCTTCATACTCATGTCACCGACCTCACAACAGGACACCTGGTCGCTCATGGGCCAGGAACACGATCTGCCTTATCTTCTTTCGATGCTGGATTTCGTAAAAAATGGCTGGAAAATCGACGAATCACATATACTTTTGACCGGGATGTCTGACGGGGGCACCTACTCTCTTATTGCCGGTTGCCATGAAAATTCACCCTTCACTCACCTCGCGCCTTTTTCCGGTGTATTGCATTCTGATATCGTTATGACGGGCGAGATAAGACATGCTCACAATAGACCCATCTATCTGGTTCATGGCACAGCAGACTGGATGTTTCCTATTGAAGCCGCTTATATGGCCAGGCAACAATTGGATGAAGTCGGGGCTGATCTCACTTTCCGTGAAATAGAGGGTTTGTCTCATACATTCGCTAGAACTGAAATCCCTGCCCTTCTCAAGTGGTTCAATCCCGAACTTGATCTCGTCGTGCCTGATCAAACTCGTCATTGAGAATGCCAAAAACCAACGAAGCACTTGCATAGCAGGTATATCACCAAAGACAAAATGAACTACTCTGAAACAGAACTTGTATATGGCCAGGTAAACGATCATCAGTTATCAGCCATTTTCTATCGACCTGAAACCGCAGATTCCAGCTCAGCATTTGTTATCGATGTGCATGGAGGCGCCTGGTCATCAGGCCACCGCAAATCAGGCCAACACTATGACCGATTGCTGGCGCAAAATGGTGTCTGCGTACTCGCCATCGATTTCAGACAGGCACCTGATTTCCAGCATCCATCAGCAAGCGCAGATGTCTGCGCCGCTGTTCGCTTCGTCAGGCAAACCGATCTGCTTGGATTTAATCCGGCAAGGCTGGGTTTAGTTGGCAGCTCAAGTGGTGGGCACCTGGCGCTACTCGCAGGATTAAAACCGGATATTGAAGAACACAAAGGGACACAAATCAGAACCAATGCAGGATTTATCGATGTCGATGATCAATCAGCCGAAGTCGAATTCGTCATTGCCCTTTGGCCGGTTTCAAACCCGTTAGCCCGCTATCAGTACGCCACCATGAGAGCAGGTGAAGATGCTTCAACCTGGGGACCAAACTTTACACCTGACAGGCTTACCAACGCTCACCGGGCCTACTATCCGTCTCAGCAGGCAATGCAAGACGCAACCGTTCAAAGAATACTGGCAGATAAAGAATATCAGCACCTCCCCCGGATTTTCGTCGTGCAACCGGAGCTTGATCTCAATGTGCCAGTATTCATGAGTCAAACACTCGCTGGTGCTCTGAAAAACGAAAACGCCAACTACCAATACAAAATGTATCCCGGGGTTGCTCATGGATTTGCTCATTTTGAAGGAGAGCAAACTTCGGTTTGTATCAGTGATATGTTGGGCTTTATGTCGGATGAGTATTAACAAAAGGGTTCAGCATCAAAAGCGGACTAGAAAAGAGTTGGTTAAACTTAGCCAATCAGTCTGCTATTAGCCCTTTGCGGACAAATTGCTTTAGCTACTTCAATATCGGTGTAACAACAATGTTCCTGAGTTCAATCGGCCCATGGTCTCCTTGTATCAACAATGGTCCGGGTTCTCCTTCCTTACTATCAATTGCTCCCCCTGTTATCCCTGGTATTATCTGATCGCTAATAACCACTGTGTTGTTAGCTACAACCGTCACCCTTCTTCCAATCAGAGTAATGTCAAATGATTGCCACTCTCCGGCGTTTTTAGCCACCATTTCATTAGGTGTAAGAAATCCGTATACGCCAGCGAACCCAGTGTCAGAAGCTTCTAATCCTTTACTATCCGTAATCTGGACTTCATACCTTCCACGGAGATAAATACCACTATTGCTGCCTTTTGGATATCGGAATTCAATGTGCAGTTTAAAATCCATGAAGAAATCGTCTGAAAGCAGATTGGAACCAGACCTTGGACTTCTCAAAATACCTGATTCAACGATCCATTGATTCTCACCCATCGTATGCCATCCGCTCAAATCTTTGCCATTGAATAGAGGAATGGGTTTACTCCAAACCGGATTTTTGTCATGGGCAAGAACAGGTTGTCGAAACGCTACCCAATCATAAATCTTACCATCTGTGTATCGCATGGTTCCTTCTAAGCGATCATCCACCAGCGTCCCCTCAAACTCCAGGTTAGTATTTCCGGGTTCCCATTGTGGGGGAATACTGAAACTAAATTTTCCTTCGTTCAGCTTTATTTCAGCCACTGGACGGGCACTTCCCACTGCAAAGACGAATCTGCCGACAAGAGTGCGGATTCCTGAGTGACGGATTTCAAGCCATGAGGGAAGCTCTTTTCCAGATTTGGTAATCACCATATCCCATCGCCCCACGATAGGATTTCTTTCCTGAGCGTGAACGGAAGTAAAAATCGAAAAGTAGAAAAGAGCTAGAAAATTAAGGAATATTCGCAACTCAATATTCATACCAGTGACCGCAATAGGAATGTATCTGCAACGAGAATTGGGTAGCAAAAAACTCTGATTTCGAAACTAGCTGGATTTTTGCTTGTTGCCCAGAGAAATGTGCTTGTTGACCGTCGTGTTTGTCTGGCCGCTGATACCTGGCTCAATGGACTGAATTTTCTTGCCCGACTCTAGATAGATCCTGGTCTGCTCTTCGATGGATTGTGAAGAGTTACTTGCAGCCGGTTGCTTCTTTTTTGCCGATGCGCGAGTGGATTTGTTCGCCATATTCTTACTTTGTCCTGGGATTAGGACGTTGATTATACGCGAAAAACAGCTTCCAAAGGTGAATCGAAGGAGAGTTTATCCATTTATCCAGACAATAACTGCCTCGTTGTCGGAAGAAACCAATCCAAATTGTTAGAAGAAGGCAAATGGACCCCACTTTTCTATCTGATGGCGTACCTATTTTCATACGGGTGAAAAGATAATCCGTCATTTATGAGCCAGACGCTTGCCGATGCGCTTGAAAGAGAGGATGCCACTTATCGATACAAATTATATCCAGGCGTTGCTCATGGATTTGCGCTTTTTGAAGGTGAGCAAACCTCGGTTTGTATCAGTGATATGTTGGACTTTATCTCGGATGAGCAATAGCAATAGGGGTTACAGCCCACCGGGAATACTAATTGACAACTGTCTATGTCCGGGTTTCGAACCCGGTTAGTCGTCTCAAACCATCATTGTATTAGAGATCAAATACCGCCCTTCAACCAGGCAAGACAACCCGTCTTCTCCAGTATCGGATCAACTTTTTGTTTGCAATCCGATGACAGGTTCTTGTATAAACTTTTTAATCTCGAATAACACTTCACCTGATATCGAAACGGTGGCTGTGAGAAGGCCTGGCCATTGATTTCAAGATCGAGGCTCTCAGTATCTTCGGCAACGGCTTTTTCATTAGCAACTATAAAGGGTAGATAAGAATCCCCACAAATTTCAAGTAGTGTGATGACAGCATCAGGTAACTGAGCAGAGGTGTCACGCCATTCACCTTCGAGTCCTGAGAGATCATCATGTTGGCGTATCCAGTGAGAAACAGTAGGCGCGCGCTGTCGCATAATCCACTGGGGAGTTGGATCATCAGCCAGGGTCTTGAGTTGACCGAATAATCCGAAATCAGCGATTGAAGGTCTGGAGCCAAATAGAAACCGGCCAAATCCAACGTGGGATTCCAGGGCATCCAGTATTCGATGATAAGATTGCTCAATCACCGGTTTATTTTCTTCGGTGCAGCCAACAAGCGCCATACGACCCACCTGCCTTTCTGTAATCTGATCAGCAAAACCCTGGCGCATCTCGCGTGAAGCATTGTCACCCGTCACTTGGTCGGTAGCAATCCAGTATGAACTGAAGGCTCTATCCGTTGCATAATACCAACGATAATGAAACATCGCCTTGGTTAACCACTCATCAGCAAAATCCTCAATCAATTCTGCAAGGAATCGATCAGCTTCATCTTCCGGTAGCACCGACCGATCATCCGGGTGTCTTGATTCAAGTTCGTAGATGATAGGGGTTGAATCTACCATCCAGGGAGAATCGTCAGGCATTTTGACCATGGGAACAATTGACGGTTTTACGTGGGCTACTTCCTGGCCTACGGCACCGTTACGCATCTGAAAAATATGCGGCAATCGGCGATAACGAAAAAGCGCTCGCATTTTCATGGAATAAGGAGATCCCAAACCGCCAACGATTCGATAGTGGTCATTCATACGTTACTTCCTCGATCAAAATCCAAAAATCATCACTTGCATCATACACCCAAATGCATGCTGAATTTCTGATCGGTGAAATACCGTATAATGGTCACGCCGACTTTATTCTAATGGTCATGTCCGGCAGGACGCTGCTGAAATTCCTTCGTGCGCACGTTCAGTTCAGAGGGATCGCAGATCCCCTTCTCCGCCAACAGTTTTTGCAGTGCATTGGAAAATAGTTCGTAGTATTGGTATTCCTGTTCAGGCTTTGCTGCTGCATCCCATGCAGCAATCTCTGCAATCAGGTAATCCCTAAACTCATCCCATTCAAATAAACCATTGTTGCAAAGCGCCCGCGCCATACCAAATACACGGCCTTGCCACGGCAGCTCAAAAACCAACTCACCATTAGCCATGGGCGGTGCAGTCACCCCATCAAGGGGTATATCATCGGACGTTGATCTATCCATCTAATACTGCCACTCCAATCATCGCATCGCGGGTCACCAATTCTGCCAGTTGTTCTTCAGATAATTCTGCCGTGTCACGAGGGCGCTCAGGCAAAACCATGTAGCGAACTTCTGCACTTGAATCCCAGACCTTGATTTGCACTTCGGGTGCTAATTCAAGTCCCATCTCTGCTAACAGAACTCTTGGCTCGCGAACGATACGAGAGCGATAGGCAGGATCCTTGTACCAGGTGGGAGGCAATCCCAGAACGGACCACGGGTAGCAGGAGCAGAGCGTACACACAACCGCATTGTGAACCTGTGGTGTATTTTCAACTACTACGAGCTTTTCGGTTTGCCCTCCCTCAAAACTGAATTCTTCAATAGCTTTTGTACCATCTGCAAGTAGTCGTTCTTTGAACGCAGGGTCAACCCACGCTTTGGCAACGACGCGAGCACCGTTCAATGGTCCGACCCGCTCGTTAAACTGCACGATGACGTTGTCAACGATCTCTTCAGTCAGCAAGCCTTTCTCTATCAATATGGATTCAAGTGCTTCTGCCCGAATGGCCTGAGGTGAGTCAACATGGTCGTGGTCATCGCTCATAAATATGCTCCTTGCTACTTCGATCCCATCGAGAGGTATGGTTCGAACAGATCCAGATGGACTTTAAGTTCGGGATCACTATCTGCGCCCCAAAGCTCCAACCCACTGAATTCAATGGTATAAAGATGCTGGGGTTGTTCTCCTTGTCCGTGTGCCGCGGTGTCCGGATAGACCCAGGCATCATGCCAGTGCACCACGCGTCCCGACTTGCCACGAGCATAGGCTGGCAGGCGGGTATGTCCTGCTTTTACTTCAACTGCAGTGATTACAGAATCACCTACCTTGTATTTCGGTGGACGGTCAATCTTGCGAGGTGTTCCGGCAGTCGCCGGTTCGTCACCCAAAGGATCAGGGTTCGAACTGGGTCTGGCTGCAATCAGATCTTGTGCAGTCGCGCCCATATCCATTGCACGCTCTGTAATCTCGCCCGTCTGGACAATGCCCGATTCCACCAACAGGGTTTCTATGCCACCCAGCCAGCGACCGTAGTAGCCATGGGTGAGATAAGCAGATGGTTCAATGCGCTCAATGGCGTGCCGGAACTGATCAACGTGATACCATGCGCCAGCCAGGGATCCGGCACCGGACATGGCGAACACCTTGGCCTCCCAGCGATGGTGAAATACCGGTTCGTCAACTTCGATTTCAACTCTACCGAAGCCGTGCTTGCCGCCAAGATCGTGTATGCCATCCATTGATTGATGCTCAGGGTGAAGATTTGTTGTTAATAGTTTATCACCAGTACAGTAGCAGTCTCATTCGAAAAGGGGAATAGATCACGTATCCTCAAAACAATCTACACCGCCTCGAATACGTCTGCCCAATCTTCGATCGCATCTTCCTGACCGTGGACAACCTGGATCGTAAACTGCGTATAACCGCCATCTTCGAGGATACGGATTTTTTCGATAAGCTCTTGCTTTGTGCCAGTGAAAGTTGAACCCAGAATCAGTTCTTCCGTCAGAAATGGTTTTTCCTCAGGGCGAGGGAACATCAGATGGCCACGGTGGAGCTGTAAATAACGGGCGTCTTCCGGTTCGTATTTCTCGTAGATAGCGCGGTATGCCTCGATCTGGGCTGCTCTTTCAGGCGGGAACATATTACCAATCATATCCGACGCGAATCCCTCAACCAGGGCATGATAACCAACGGCGGCCAGTGGGCCTGCCTCTGCGAGGGCGGGCTCGCTGGTGGCACTCTCTCCTGGTTGAAGCACACGGCCAAGCGTAAATAAAGTACTTTGCAGATTCTCCACCTGGTGACCTTCAGATTGCCAGGCTGTCTGCATTGTGCCAAGCGACTGAAGCGCGTCTTCAACAGAACCGCCGAAGTTCAACCAGCCCGCTTTCATTTTCGCGGTTAACTGCCTCGACTTTTCACCAAAGGCAGAAATGTGTAACGGGATACTATCCTCAATATTGATCAACCCAATATCCGGGTTCAGAAAACGAATCGGGTGTTCTTTTCCTTCTGATTGCCAATTGACAATATCTCCTGCCAGCAATCCCTGAACATCGTTGATATAGGATTCCATGTCTCTTAACTTCATCGCAGACTGCCCCATCGTCCGCCGACCGGTGAACCCGGTGCCAACCCCGAACCTGATTCGATTTGGGGCTAACTTGTTGATGCTCGCCAGCGCATTCGCCGCGACTGGCGCAATGCGATTGGTAGGAATAAGAACGCCAGTGCCGAGTCCTATGGTACTTGTATATTCGGCAGCCAGCGCCATACCCACAAAAATATCCGGATTCAGGAGTTGTGTATCGTAGAACCAGGCGTCTTTAAAGCCGAGTTCTTCGGCTCTTTTTACAACCTTCCATGAATCAGTCTTGGTCGCAACCGCAATCCCAAAATCCATTCGTCACCTCAGATAGCCAAAAATTCAACGCATTGAGGGTAATCCAGCAAGCACAGTGAATCAATCTGCCTCTGCTGCTCTCTATCGATCTACCACTTCAGCACCTTTTGTGCAGCAGGTCTCGCCCGGTATCGCTCATCCCAAGCTCTTAGTAACGGCCGTTCGCCAAACAGATCCGTTTCGATAAAACGCATGAATTGCAAAGACGCCTGCATGGTACAGTCAGCGATTGAAACGTTGTCGCCAAGAAAAAGTGGCCGCCCGTCCGAAAGTAGATCTTCGAGATAATTGAGCGGCGTCTGCATACTTTCTTTCAACTGCGCAGCCTTCTCGGGGTCGGGCGGCAGACCGAGTGGGGATTTCGTCGCATGTCCATATCCGCCCATGGGTCCGGCGATGCGCAGATCGATGATACGTTCCACGTCGCGTACTTTACCTTTTTCCTCAGGCGTGCCTGTGATTAGCGCACCATCGGGAAATTTGTCTTCAAGATAGTGGATAATGGCGAGCGATTCCACGAGGTATGTGCCGTCGTCCAGTTCAAGCACTGGCAGTGTGCCGAAGGGATTACGTGCGAGGTGTTCCGGTTCACGATTTTCACGCTTTACGGTGTTAACCGTAATCTGCTCGATGTCCATATGAGTACCAAGTTCTTCACGTTCAGCGATGTACAGCATCACTTTAGTCGGGTTGGGTGCCAGTGCTACTTTGTATAGTTTCATTAAAGACCCTCCACCAGGTCGACAATATTCTCCAGTAGTTCAAATCGTACGGGACCGAGTGGTCCAGCGCCATCAAGACCCAGTTTCAAGGTGGTGACACCAGCATCGCGATAGGTCTTGAGTCGCTCGCTGATCATTTCACGCGTACCAAGAGCCTGGAACTCTGTCACCATGGCATCAGGTACCCGCTTCGCCGCTTCTTCTCGCTTGCCTTCCAACCAGAGGGATTGAATGGCCTTCGCATCTTCTTCGAAGCCAGCCCGCTTAAAAGCATCGTTGTAAAAATTTGTGGTGGCAGAACCCATGCCTCCCATGTTGAACGCAACAGCAGGTCTGCGCTTTTCGATCATGGCATCGACATCGTCTCCAAATTCAATTCGAGTCGACACGCAGAGGTCTATATCGCTCAAGGGGCGACCAGCTTCCTCGGCACCCTGTCGGATGAACGCAAGATGCGCATCAGGATGATCCGGTGAAAAAGAAGTACCCAGCCAGCCATTGGCAACGCTGCCGGTATATTTCAATGAATTGGGCCCAAGGGTTGCAAGATAGATGGGCACTTCGGCTGGTTCGTGAGCTATGCGTATCGCCTTGCCTTCGCTTTGAGGTAACGGAAGCTGAAACACCTTGCCTTCGTATCTTACCTTCTCACCAGCGAAGATCATTTGGCAGATTTCGATAGTCTCGCGAAGACGACTCAGCGCTGGATTGTATTTCACGCCATGAAGCCCTTCAACTACCTGTGGTCCGCTCGCGCCAAGACCGAGGACAAAGCGGCCGCCCGTCAGATCGTGCAATGTCAGAGCTGTCATCGCGGTCATGGCAGGCGTTCTCGCCGTGGTCTGCATAATACCGGTGGCGAGTTTGATTGTTTGGGTTTTGTCAGCCAGGTAGGCAAGAGGCGTCGCCGCATCGCTCCACCAGGCTTCAGCCGAAAATGCCATAGACACGCCGAGCTTTTCCGCGTGCTGTACCCATTTTGTGGTTAGCTCAAGCGAGTCTGGTTGTAGGCCACCAATCTCTATCGCCAGTTTCATGTTTTGCCCTCCTTCCATATATGGTTTGCAATCACTGAGGATAACGTCTCGGTATAAATCATCGATTAGCCCATCTCGAGAAGGGCAGGAGACTAAACGTAGATCGACTATATTCAGCATATTCCGGTTTATCGTTGATCAGTTTCTTATCAATCATGGGAATACTTACAATCGTGAATAACAAGATCATCGATACCGGCCCGGCAACAATGTAGTGGCTGAAATCTCCCTGGGCAGCAAACCCAAAGATAAAGAGACCAATCCAGAATCCTATCTCACCCAGATAATTAGGATGTCGGCACCAGCCCCACACCCCGGTCGTCAGAATCGTTGCATTACTGGTTCTCATGTTTCGAAATCGATGCAGTTCGATATCTGCAATGGTTTCCACATAAATTGCAGAACATGTGATCAGAAGTGCCAGTGCATCAAACCAGCCAAGGTCCGCTTGACCTGAAATCAGCGCAGGATATAGAGACAGGCAACCCAGAAAGACTATGATTGTCGGAAACAGATGTACCCCAAGAAAACTGACAGCAAACCAGAAGATGCCGGTTTGTTGCTGCAAGTTCAGGTATCGCCAATCCTCGTGCTTCAACCCCTGCCAACCATAGGCCCAGTTCCAGGTCAGCCTGATCCCCCAGACAATGGTCAGCAGTATCACCATCACCTGTCGGATCATCGGCACCTCGCCGCTTTCGAGATGCAGATAATGAAACAGGCAGGCAAAAGCGATGACAATTGGCGCAATACTCCAATACGGATCGTAAAAACTGGAGTTGCCAAAGACTACGCTGAACACAAATACAACTGCTGTTGCAACGATATCAGCAACCAACAGTCTGAATAAAAACGAATCGCTCTCAATCAGCAGGTAAGTTACAACTGCTGAGATCATCGCAATCAGATAAGCAACTATCACCCAAAAATAATCTCTTGCCATTCTGATTTAATCCAATTCGGCTATTGTTGTTTTTATTGTCTGTCTGAATTTATTCGGCAAAAAAACTTCGTGTGAGCGCCAGAAATTCATCCAACTGGTCATGTTGAACCCAGTGCCCTGCTTCTTCAACCATCACATGCCTTGCATTTCTGAAGTGCTGAGTCGCGTCTTCTCGCTTCGATTGAGCAAACCAACTTTCACTACCCGATATCAGCAGAATCGGGGCCTCGATGCGGTCCCATAGTTCTCTGGTCTGTTCAACTGTCATATCAAATGGTGACATCACGTGCGTATAGTTATCAAACTTCCAGCTATAGCTGCCATCTTCATTCTGATTACTGCCGTGTACCGTCAGATGTCTTGCCTGATCTGCGCGAAGATGTTTGTTGGCCTCATGCATACGACTGAAGGCGTCATCAACTGTAATATAACGTTTGGGCATTCGACCTGACATCTTTCTGGTTGATTCAATCCAGTTCCTAAGGCGCTTGTGAGCCGGTTCCTGTGAATACATTGACTGGGGACCACCTGTGCCTTCAATCACGATCATCTTTTTAACATTTTCCGGATAAACTCCGGCATAACGGAGCGCAACTCCACCACCAAGTGAATGGGCAATGATATTCAATGGTGCCAGGTCCTGCTGATGTATGAGTTGTGCGAGATCGTAAATATATTCGCTGTGGCTATAGCTGCTGCCATTGACCCATTCCGAATCTCCATGACCTCTGAAGTCCGGTGCGACAATGTGATAATCATCTTTCAGCTCCTGCGCCACCCAATCCCAGTTGTGGCAATGATCCCTGTTGCCGTGAACCAGCAGCAAGGGAGGCGCTTCTGCGTTGCCCCAGTCAAGATAATGCAGCCTTAATCGCTGGGAATAATATGAATGCGATGTCGGACTCGCTTTCTCTTTTGTCATGCCCTTTTTAATCTCAAAAAAATAAGGCGCAGATTATAAACCAATCTGACGTGGCTAATCTCTATTGATTACAGCGTAGTACTGTTAATATCAAATCTCTGAGAGAAGAAAATACGGATATGGAACCGCTTCTAAGCGCCCTTAAACACCGATACGTCAGAGAAGAACCAGCGCAAGGCAATGTCGAGAATTCGGCGGTGTTACAGTTCCTGTATTCTATCGAATCCTATACCGCACAGAATTCACTCATAAAGCTC
>CAZJRI010000019.1:0-26424 GCA_964548025.1 uncultured Pseudomonadales bacterium | reverse complement strand
CATTCAGGCAGAAAATCCCGAATGGATACTACCATCAGAACTCACAGCTATTCTTCTCTCGGTAGATGACTGCACCAAGCTGATCTTCAAACTGGCAGCGATGGAACCTGTCATAGAAGAGCGACTGGCACAGATTGTTCCACAAATTGCCTGCGATCTTATTCAACAGCCTGATATGCCACTTGGGACACAGCCGACAATACTGTCGGTTCTTGACATTCTGAATGAGGGACTCATGGGCTGGGTCCCCGGGCTCGGTGCCGGTGGTGAGAAACTGCATAAGAAATTCCAGGAAAGCGTGACCTCCATAATGAAGTCAGAGACTGATATTCCTTCGCTGATGGAGGACCTTGACGCGTTTATGACAAAGGAATCGAATCGCATCGAAAAACTGGAACAGCGTATGGCTGCCTCAGAGACGGGTTTGATGAGATCCCAGCAGTCGAAGATTCTTGCAGCTAATATGATCAACCAGGCCACGAAGGACAAGCAAGTGACTGGTTCTCTGTTGGAATTTCTGCATGGTCCCTGGTACGACTCCGTACAATTGTTAGTTATCGAAAAGGGGCTAGACAGCGAAGAGTGGCAAAGAGCTGAAAAACTGACAGAAACGCTAATCTGGACATTTCAGCCCATCGACCCGGAAGTCGAGGACATTGAAGCTGAGAAACAGAGACTTTATCGGATCATTGAGCATTTACCCGATGAGATAAAGCAGATTCTGGTCGCACTGAAACACGACGAGCAAGCTGCAGACAACGCGTTGAATTTAATTGAGGCAGATCAGGTGATGATCGTATCGGGTCAGAATCCGACCTACGTCGTATTCGATCCCATTCCCTGTGAAGAATCAACATCCAACAAGTCCAACGTAAGCAGGATCCTTCTGCGCAAGGTCAATGCACTTGAAACCGGTCAGTGGTTTATTTATGCGGACAATGAAACATCGATTCGCATTAAACTCGTTCTAAAACTGGAGGATGTTAAGCAACTCTTGTTCACGGATAGAAATGGCATGAAAGTGCTGCAAAAAAGTTTTGATGAATTTGCTTACTATCTCTCATCCCATATCGTAAAACCACTCAACCAGGAAAGTGTTTTTTCGTCGACATTCAAAACTTATTACGAGGGTTTAATTACCGAATTTGAGAAGTACAAAAAAATGATCGCCGAGAGGCGTGTTGAAGTGGATCTCATGGACGAAGAACGCAAACATGCCCGTGAGAAAGCGCTTAAGGAAGCTCACGACATAGAGCGGGCAAGAGAGATGGCTGAAAAAGAACGATTAGCGGCAGAGAAGTCTGCGAGACTTGAAGCGGCAAGATCTGAAGCCGAAAAACCAGAAAATGTTGAACACAGCGCTGAACTCACTTCAAAGGTACTGTCATTGAATACTGGCGCACTGCTGCAATTGCCGGGTGCAGACGGCACTCTTGAAGATTGCAAACTTGCAGTAAAAATCGCAGCTATCGACAAGATGATATTTGTTACCCGATCAGGGACCAAGATTGGTGAATACAATAGCGCTGAACTCGTCCAGTTGATTATAGCTGGTCAGGCGCGGATCAATGATGAAGGAGTGGAATTCGAAGATACTCTGGCACAGGTCGTGTCCAGACTCAGAAAAGACAGGGGTAAAAGCTATGGCGACCTCACAGGTGAATGAGCGAGTCGAAACCCGACTGGAACTTGAAGAAACTATTTTTATCGAGGTGCTTTCCTCAACCACTGAAGACAATGGTGACGTTATCATGTGCACCTCTATTGACTTGTCCGCGAATGGGCTTCAGGTTGTGGTGGACAACGAACTCGCCGTTGGCAGTATCCTCAGGCTGTGTGTCGATCTGCCTGACAAAGAACCAATGTTTCTGGTAGCGGAGATTAAATGGAAGAAACCCGATCCAAACAGCGATGGTTTTTTACTCGGATTCCTATTGTTTGAGTCCGAAGACACAGACATCGCAGAGTGGAAGTTGTGGATTGCAGACATGTTAAGCGTTCCATTGGACTCTGCAGACGGTGGGGGCGTTTCTAGTTAATAGCTGCTGGCTTCTAGGGCTGTCTGTCTATGCGATCTTGGTTACGAATTCTGTCTAGAATTTTCTGACTGTTGCTGACCTGCTTTCCAATTCCTGCGGCTAACATCTTCTGCTGCAATTCTCTGTCATCGCTGCCCTGTTCCAGTTCTTCCGCTGCATCGAGACGATCCATGAAGTATTGATATCGTTCGTAGTGGTTGTGAACCGGATACTTCTGGCGCCTTTCCAAACCTCTGACAATACTGATAAGCCGGTCGATAGAAAGAAAGAAATCATCATTTGATTTTTCCAGCCAGAGCAGTTCGGATTCCAGACGCGCGATCTTCTCCGCAATCTCCTCTGCCAATGATTCCAGCCCCTTATTCAGCGCCTCTTTCGCAAAATTCTCATAGGTTGTGATCTGATCCTTCAGTTCAACCACCTCACGAAGCGCCTGACGCTTTCGCACCAGTAACTCAAAAAGCTCGCGTTTTGCATCCTCCAGATGCACCCTTTCAGTCGTACACGGGAAATTGAAGTAGATATTCAAAGTGGGTCTCCACTGATGGACATATTATGTCAAAGCTTAACCGCTCGACATAATATGTCAACCCGTCTGTTCAAATATCTCCTGCGGGGCGACTGCCCTCAAAAAGACCATAACTCTTGCAATAGTCTTTTTAATATCAACCACTTAGAATATTTAATTTACGCAGATACTCATCGAATCGTATAGATTAATCAGGTAAACCGAGTACTCGTTTAGCGATAATATTATATTGGACTTCGCTGGTACCGCCTTCGATGGAATTAGCCTTGGTTCGTAGCCAGGCACGTGTCTGGGTTAGTTCATCACCATCAAACCCGTCCCCTTCCCAGCCTAACATCTGTGATCCCATCGCCCTCAGCATCAGTTCATATCTCGTCTTATTCTGTTCTGTACCGTAGAGTTTGAACATTGAGGAAACAAAGCTGGGGGCTTGAGTGGATTTAGATTCTTCCTGGGTGCGCCTCACAGTAAGCCCGAATGATCGGTCATTCATGGAATGAGTGACAATCTCATCCCTGAGGTTCCGGTCGCTCAGCTTGCCATCAGATTTGCCGATGTATTTTTCTGCTATATCTGCAAGTGATCTGACGCGCGGACCGCCACCGCCTCCGCCGCCAATCATGGTGCGCTCGTACTGCAGTAGTCGTTTGGCAACGGTCCAACCTTCATTGACGTTGCTCACTACATTTTTTCTGGGCACGCGTACATCCGCGAAGAAAGTTTCACAGAACGGGGACAGACCACTAATCAGCTTAATGGGTTTTACGCTTACCCCCGGTGTCGTCATATCGAAAAGAATAAAAGTAATGCCATTGTGTTTTGGGGCCTCAAAATCAGTCCTGACCAGACAGAAAATCCAGTCAGCATTGTCGGCACCCGAGGTCCATATTTTTTGTCCATTGATAATGTAGTCATCGCCATCAACTATCGCTTTGGTCTGCAGGCTGGCAAGATCAGAGCCTGAATTTGGCTCGCTGTATCCCTGGCACCACCATATTTCACCTTTCGCTATTTTCGGCAGGTGTTCATTCTTCTGCTCGTCATTCCCGTATTCGAGTAATGCTGGCCCAATCATCGACAGTCCCATGCCGACCAGTGGCGTACGAGCCTGAATCCTGCCCATTTCTTCTCTTAGCACCCGGGCCTCGTCTGCGTCCAGTCCTGCGCCACCGTACTCTTTCGGCCAGGTAGGGACAGTAAATCCCTTTTCAGACATGCGATCCATCCAGACCTTGGTATCCGGATTCTTGAATTTTGCGCGTCTGCCTCCGCCGGGATATTCATCAGGGGGCATAGGGGTGCGCATTGATGCAGGACAGTTCTCTTCCAGCCATGCACGCGTATCTTCTCTGAATTGAGTCAGTGACATAAGTTCGGTTCCTGTAAATTTACCAATAGAATTCTATTCCGGATAACACTCAAACAAGGTGATTTCTGCGCGGGTGCCTAAACGCATTGGTGGACCCCAGGTACCCGTACCCTGGGAAACATACTGCCGTGATTGGCCCAACTGGTACATACCAACAATCCGTTCAAATACTCTGCCCACGATCAGATTCGAGGGAAAAATCTGCCCATTGTGCGTATGACCACTGATCATCAGGTCAATTCCCGCGTCTGCTGCCGCTTCCAGTCCCTGGGGTCGATGGTATAAGAGGAGCTTGAAGCAGTCAGAATCCACGCTCATATGGGTGAGTCTTTTTTCGACCTGAAGCGGGTCCTCGTCATCGTCGATGCCAAGTACCTGAATATCGTCTCTATAATGGGTTCCCTGATCCCGGAGCACTTTGATACCGAGATTCTGCAGACGCTCAAGGATTTGTGGCAGATCTTCATACTTTTCATGATTGCCAATACAGAAGTACACGGGTCCGGTAACGCTTCGAAGTGACTGTAACTGGTCTTCTTCAATACCGCTCGAATCAATAAAATCTCCCGTAATACAAAGAAAATCCGGGTTGAGCCGATTGATTCGAAAAATTATTTTTTCGAGGAACGTACAACTTCGCGAGCCAATATGTACGTCGGTTATCTGAACGAATCTGACAGGTTTTGATAAATTTGGCGATGTCAGTCGAATGGTTTTGACATAGGGGGTGATTGCGAAGAGAAGCGCGATGAATCCCATAAACATTGAGATCCCCAGCACAGAAAGCCCTGCTATATGCGGTTTTAAAGGTGTAAACAGCACAACCACCTCAAAGACCAGCAATGACATGAGTAATATCGGGCTTATCCCAAGCCAGAAGTCAGAAGTCTTGCGGACTCTCCTTGCCCAGTTGCTCCCGTTGCTCCTCAAATAGATTCTGCTGATTATCTGACTGCCGACCAGCGGTACGATAATCAATGATGTGAACCAAAAAGGGAAACCCAGCCAGTCACTGAGCCTCAATACAGGGTAGACGAAAAGCGGGATGTGCAGGAGAAGGAATATCGTGATGAAACGGTTCCACAGGCGCTGGTTTCTGGTCCTCTCAACCTTCTTAACCTTCTCGACCTGCACTGATGTCTCAGTAGTGCTCAATCCACATCTCCAGTAACCACAAATACCACATTTTATGCTTAATAAAGGTTCAATCTACCAAAAGCTGCGAATGCAGACAAAGTAAATATCAGTTTCATTGATTTGAGTCACTGAAGAAAAATCAGTTATTTACCGGGCAGTAGTCCTCAATCCTCATCCGAGAGGTTGATCCGACTCATCCGCTCTTTTATGACAACCATTCGATGATTCATGATCCGTTCGTCGGGAAAGAATCTGGACTCCTTTTCGGATCGGATTCTTTCCGCTATTGCCAGTTGTTCAGCGCTTGCAGCATCATCCCCCAGGCTGGCATAGGTCGTTGCCAGCGCCACATAGAAATCCGGATCATCCCGTTTCAGCCTGATAGAATTCTCAAGCAGCAAAATGACATCCTCGTACCTTTCATCCTGATACATCACCTGGGCGATATAAAAAAAGTAGTATGGATTTCGCTCCCGGTAGCGGACCACACTATCATGGATGACTGCCGCTTCTTCTTCCCTGTTCTGACTCTTATACAGCCTCGCCAGATTGGAGAGTGCAGAATAATTCACAGCGTCTTCATACAAAGCCCTGTGGTAACTGAATTCGGCTAGTTCGCTGTTACCCGTCCGGTTAAATGCAGCCCCAAGATTATTCCAAGTATCCGAATGTCCGGCATCCAGGGCAAGCGACTTTCTCAACTCAATGATCGCTTGCTCGGAGTCACCGTCAAGGATGTTTTCGGCACCCAGATTGTTGTAATAAAGCGCCAGTGCCGCCATGTCTGATATACGCTTGCCTTCCTGATCACTCGCATAAAACTCAGGCAGAAAATCCAATATGTATTTCTCGCCATTTATCTTCCCGCTGGCCACTATATGCTCGTAGCGCACCATCATCCCCTGGGTGTGATCCCACGTGGGTCTTACCTCCACGGTGCGATAGTTGGCATCGAGTCCCACGTACCGCGCTGCTGCAATGAACAGTGTCGTGAGTGCCAGGCAATTACCCTTTCTGCTTTTGAAGGTCTCGATGGCCGTTCGTGTGGAATTTGCATCGTACCTGACGTTCAGCTCACTCTCGCTATAGAGGTAATTCCTGATCGCTTTCAGTTTTTGTCGGTCGTTCCACCTGGGGTTTATCCGCTCATCCAGCGATGCTCGAATTTCGTCGTTCAGTTCAAGGGTTACCAGGGTGGGTTCAAAAGGCGCATTTCCCATGCTTTCTGCCAGGAATCTGGCTTCTCGTTCCCCTTTATACCCGTACTCAACCCGGGTAATACAACCCGTCAACAAGGTTATTGCAAGGAGGCAGCACACCAATCTCATCGGGTAATTTTCCACATATCTTTCTGTGTGAGTCCGCTCAAGGTATCAATTCGTTCAGTGGAAGGCCGTCCTTAAAGCATTTCAATTCTCTACTCGGGGTCAAACGGTTCTGCATCATATGAGAGAATCATCTCTTTAACCTCTTCTTTCATTAGATCAAGCTCTGCTTCGTCGGTTCCCCTCATCACCAGATTGGTGCCATATCCATCCTGACGATAAAAAGGGTAGCTCCCCAGATCCACATCCGGATGTCGATCCTGTATTTCGGCCAATTGAGGAGCCACCTGGCTTTCAGTGAGGTAGGCACCGATGGATCTTGATCGAACCGGGTCACCCCCCTTGATTTGCCTGCTGTCCAGTGAACTGACCATTGCCTGCATAACCATGGGGACACCTGCCATGACGAAAACATTACCCATCTGGAAACCCTGCGGCCCTCCTGTCGGATTGTCTATCAACTTACCGCCGCGAGGAACTCGCGCCATCAGTAACCGGGACTTCATCACTTCAGGTGGTGCCTCGCGTTTTCGAATCACCTTTTCGATCTCAGGATGCTGCTCGAGTTCTGTATCAAATGCTTTTGCGATGCAAGCGGCGGTTATATCGTCGTGAGTCGGTCCGATTCCCCCTGTGGTAAAAACATAATCAAAATTAGCCCGGCACTCATTCACCGTATTGACAATGACATCCTCCAGATCAGGAATGACTCTTGCTTCAGTCAATCTGACGCCCAGTTCATTCAACGCCTTGGCCAGATAATTGAGATTGGTATCCTGAGTGCGTCCGGACAATATTTCATTTCCAATGATGATCATGCACCCTGTTACTACTTTTGACGTCATGGTTATCTCTCTTCTAGCGAGGCTTGTTTTGCCCCATCATATAGTCCATTCGCTTGCGAGGCTATTTTCATCCCGCAGCACTTTCCGCTTGTTTCTGATAACTGACATATGCCTGCAGGCTGATTTTCCCATCAGTTTCGAAGTGCGATTCGAGCGCATGGATTTCCTGCATCAGATCCACACGGAATGATCTGAAGTCCTCCCGCATTTCACACCAGCCGCCGAGGGTCCACTTATCACCCCAGAAATACAGCAACAGGGGTAACACAGTTCTCCGGGTTTCATCGCCCTTGAGTGAAAGATAGTCAATCTCAATCTTCTGACGCTGGGCAATTGCCCGCCTGACAGTCGCCAGATTTTTGCTGGTGCGTTCACTCAGCCTGAACGACGGAACGACAATTTCGTGTAATTCGAATTCTTTCTTGAGATTTTCAGGCAGGATCGATTCTATCTTTCTGATGGCTGTTGTTGCCACCGAGCCAAGATCCCTGTCAGACCATGCTTTGACCATTAACGCACCTAGCGCCAGCGCTTTCAGCTCTTCGCTGTTAAACATCAAAGGGGGCAGTCGATACTCGTCCCGAAGCAGATATCCAACGCCCGCTTCTCCGTCGATCGGAATACCAGACCCGATCAAATCACCGATATCCCGATAGATAGTTCTTTCAGATACCTCAAGTTTCTCGGCAATATACCTTGCCGTTCTGACTTTGCCTTCCTGCATTATCAGCATCAATTGAAATAGCCGATCTGCTCTGCGCATATATTATCTCTTCACAAATGAAAGCCTACTGACACAAGGTTGTCAGCATGGGCTCACTATAATTGGCTTATCTGGATTTGAGTCCTTTCTTATGTCTGACGCTGACTACCTCCATAAACCATCAGATACCACATTTTCGACTGCGACAGGCAGCCAGGGTGAAACCGGCAAGCCCAATTCCGCAGTCAGTCTATCTTACCCGGCGAGACAACGGGCGGTAGCTTTTATTCTCGAGAACGGTACAAATCTACAACGGGAACGCTATCTGTTCGAGTTTACTGACTCGTCTTCCCGCTCAAATATCCTGGCGGCATTGAGTCATTATCAGAACGGGGATGGCGGATTTGGACACGGTCTTGAAGCCGATCTTCGAACGCGGCGTTCATCGGTCATTGCAACCACGATTGCATTTCAAATTCTCGAGTCCGTTAATGCACCCTGTACCGATATGGTAAAAAACGCTACTCAATACCTGATTTCCTCCTATCGATACGGCACCTGGCAACCAATCAACCCAGATTGCAATGACGCCCCCCATGCCCCCTGGTGGAGATATTCCGGTGGCGACCAATCTGATGAAATCTTCAAGCCAAATCCCAGCGTAGAGGTAATCTCTCATCTGATCACCTACAACGCCATGACTTCCGAATTACCTGATCTGCTGGACAGAGCCATTAATCATATCAAGGTCAACGACCTAGAAATGCATGATCTGCTTTGCTATCTAAGACTCTATGAGAACCCGGGACTGAATCCGGCATACAAAGAGCAACTATTGCCATACCTTCTGAGCAACGGTTACCAACTCATCAAGATTCAGGAACAGGACTGGGAGGAATACAGCCTGACGCCTCTCTCCGTCATCAACCATCAGGATTCGATCTATGCGGATTTCTTCGCAGATGATCTGGACAAGAATATCCGGCATTGCATCGGTCGTCAGAACGATGATGGCAGTTGGTCACCGACCTGGTCATGGGGCGGTGAATATCCAGCTACATGGAAGGCAGTGGAAAGAGAAATCAAGGTTGAGATTACTCTCAGTCTGCTGATGCAATTGCAGAGACTAGGCCGACTTGAAACAAATTAACCAATTTACCAAGTCAACCATTGACTTAATGGTACTGTATATATATACATTAACATTTAACCGATCCACCCAGGCATGAAAATAGCAGTTGACGAACTAGACCATATCCTCATCAGGGGAGCCCGCGAGCATAATCTGAAATCAGTAGAAGTGAAGATCCCCAAACGCAAGTTGGTCGTTCTCACTGGCGTATCCGGGTCCGGCAAATCTTCACTGGCTTTTGATACGCTTTATGCAGAAGGCCAGCGCCGTTATGTAGAGTCCCTGTCAGCCTACGCCCGTCAGTTTCTCGGTCAGATGGAAAAGCCCAAATACGATACCATCAGGGGATTGTCGCCGACGATATCGATCGAGCAGAAAACCACCAGCAGAAATCCCCGCTCGACCGTTGGCACCATCACCGAAATCTCGGACTATCTGCGGGTCCTGTATGCACGGGTTGGTGTGCAGCACTGCCATCAGTGTGGACGCAAGGTGCAGAGTCAGACAGCGCAGAATATAGCCAGAGAACTCAGCTCGCTGCCCGATGGCAGCAGACTCTATCTGCTGATTCCACTGCTGGTTAATCGCAAGGGAGAACATCGTGACATGCTGGCAGACGCCAGAGCGCAAGGCTTTGCAAGACTGAGAATCGATGGGGAGATTGTTCGCAGCGAAGATATTGAATTTCTCGATAAAAGGAAGAAACACAGTGTCGATGCGGTTGTTGACAGGCTTGCAATAAAATCTCAATCAACCGAAGACCAGCTTGAAAGGCTGACAGAATCCGTAGAAACAGCCCTCAAACTTGGCGATGGCATGCTTGTCGCAGCGACTGACAAAAAAGCTGACAAGGACCGTATCTATTCTGAACATCTCTCATGTAACTACTGCAATATTTCTTTTCCTGTACTAACGCCGCAGGCATTTTCGTTCAACTCACCCCAGGGAATGTGCCACGATTGCAACGGTCTCGGAACCCAGGTTGCTTTCGATCCTGATTTGCTGATCCCTGACAAGGATCTGACCCTTGAACAAGGCGCATTGAAACCAGTCGGCAGAATAGCTGAAGACAACAACGCCATGGGAGCGACCTTCCATCGGCAGGTTTTCAAATACCTCAAGCTGCCAACGAACAAACCGTGGCATAAACTAAGCAATACACAAAAAGAAAAGATACTCTTCGGCACGGGCGAGAAACGCTATAAGATCAACTGGGGAAAGCACGGCACAAGCCAGGCCCGATACGAAGGACTTGTGAATCGTCTGATGCGCAGGTTCCGCAATACTCGATCAGAGGGAATGAAGCGCTGGTATTCACAATTTCTTGCCAACACGCCTTGCACGACCTGTCAGGGAGTAAGATTAAGATCAGAAAGCGCATCTGTACGGGTCGCAGATAAAACTATCGTCGAAATTTCCGGGTGGACAATCGACAGAACCACGGACTTTTTCACCAATCTGAAATTGCCGGGAGCCTCGGGCGAAATCGCAGCAGAGGTCTTGAAGGAGATCTGCAATCGACTGAATTTTCTCGTATCTGTAGGCCTCTCCTATCTTTCGCTTGATCGCCTCGGGCCATCGCTATCAGGTGGTGAATCCCAGAGAATAAGACTGGCCAGCCAGGTCGGGTCAGCATTGTCCGGCGTAATCTATATACTCGACGAACCCAGCATTGGCCTCCATCAACGCGATAACGAAAAATTGTTGGCAACTCTCTGCCGAATGAGAGATATAGGTAATACGGTCGTCGTTGTTGAACACGACGAAGAGACAATCCGACTGGCGGACCACGTTGTGGATTTCGGCCCGGGTGCAGGTATAAAGGGCGGGCATATTGTTCATTCAGGCACGCCGAAGAGTCTCGAGAAAAACAAAGCTTCGATTACCGGCAACTATCTAGCCGGGAGAAGCGAGATTGAATATCTCACCAAAAGACGCAAATCGTTAGGTTGCATTCGCGTAGAAGGAGCAAAAGCGAATAACCTCAAAGACCTGAGTGTTGATTTTCCCCTTGGTGTTCTAACCTGCATTACCGGTGTATCAGGTGCAGGTAAATCAACTCTCGTTAATGACATACTGCATCCCGCACTTGCTCGCCAGTTTCACAATTCTACGCGCAGAATTGGTTCTCATGATCGCCTGATCGGTCTGGAGCAGCTTGACAAGGTCGTTGCAATTGATCAACGGCCAATCGGCAGAACGCCACGAAGCAATCCTGTTACTTATATAAAGGTATTCGATGAAATCAGATCTTTTTACTCGAAACTGCCTGGCTCAAGAATGCGCGGCTACAAACCTGGCCGTTTTTCATTTAACGTCAAAGGAGGGAGATGTGAGGCTTGCCAGGGTGATGGGGTACGAAAAATCGAAATGCACTTTCTCTCAGATGTTTTCGTCAAGTGCGAAGAATGTGATGGAAAACGATTTAATGAGGCGACACTGGAGGTCAGGTACCAGGGCAAATCCATCGCAGACGTTCTTGGTCTGACTATCGCCGAAGCGGCTGTTCACTTTTCCGAACATCCCAGGATTGTTAACAAGTTACAGCTCCTGATTGATGTTGGTCTCGACTACCTGCATATGGGGCAGCCTTCATCAACATTATCCGGCGGGGAGGCCCAACGTATAAAACTCGCCAGGGAACTATCCAAAATCGCAACCGGCAAAACATTCTATATTCTGGATGAGCCAACAACAGGTTTACATTTCGACGATGTCAGGAAATTGCTTAGTGTACTGAACAGGCTGGTTGATGCGGGTAATACAGTGACCGTGATTGAGCATAATCTCGACGTCATCAAAACCGCAGACTGGATAATCGACCTTGGCCCCGATGGCGGCCCCAAAGGTGGAAAGATCATTGCACAGGGCACACCTGAAAAAGTCGCGAAAAGCAAAAAATCAGAGACAGGTAAGTACCTTCTGGGATTACTATAGGCGGATCATCAGAATCAGGTGCGGCTGAGATTTTTTGTGAGTCAGCGAACTTTCGACTGAATCTGCCTGACCTGGCTGTTTTCGAGAAGTCGTTTGAACCTTGGATTATTCCTCAGCGCCTCGAAGTCTAATCGTTGTACAGCACTCATCACTTCAGGATCCCTGAGTACAGCCATCATATCCGGATCATTTTGCAGTTTCATGATACTTTCCATGATGGAAGTATTGTTGATCAGACTGGACTGGATCGCCTCAACACCTGCTTTTTGTTGGGTGATAGCACTTCTGGAATTAGCACTTCTGGAATTAGCACTTCTGGAGATGCCACTTTGGGGATTGCTGCTACCAGATAGCGAAATTGACTTTACCTGGTTTTCATTGAGATGGACGATGCCAAGTGATTCTGACCGGATCCTGTATTTCCCGTTAGTCATCGAAATGACCTCACCCTGAATTCGACTGCCATCATTAAGCTCAATCCAGCGCTGATCAGCGACACAAATGGAACAGGCACATGCCAGGACAATCACTAGTAGTTTGTAAATCATCAGACGATTCATCATTCACTAATTATAAATAATCTGCGTGGATGTAAAGAACTTTTCGACCG
This sequence comes from uncultured Pseudomonadales bacterium, assembly GCA_964548025.1. Taxonomy (GTDB): domain Bacteria; phylum Pseudomonadota; class Gammaproteobacteria; order Pseudomonadales; family Azotimanducaceae; genus JAHRVQ01. The sequence goes on along the minus strand of CAZJRI010000019.1, from coordinate 13,798 downwards.
ATGACGGCAAAAACTGAGTCTTGACGGTCACAGCCCTGCAGAATGACATTTGCAGCCAAATCACATATTCACTACAGTAACCAATTAACCCTTGTGAGCTTCATATGAAAGAAGGCACCGACTACGATCCAGAACAAGTAGCTATCCGATCGGCAGCGACAGTAATGCTGGTGGATGACAGGCCTGATTTGCAGGTCTTTATGATGGAACGAAATGCAAAGACGGTGTTTGCCGGGGGGATGTGGGTATTTCCGGGTGGTTCGGTTGATATTACCGATGACCCGAAGGCGTTTGAGGATATATCAATTCACCGCAGCGATACCGAGGCGAGTGAGTTAATGGAAATTCCCAAGGGTGGTTTGGCTTATTACGTAGCAGCCATCCGAGAAGCGTTTGAGGAAGCGGGCATACTACTGGCGTTAAACAAGGACGATCATTCGCCCCTTAATCTAACGCATGAACGGGAACAGGAAAGATTCGACCAACACAGGGATAAGGTCAATACTGACAGTCGTGAATTCCTGCAGATAGTTAACCAGGAGGAACTGATTCTGGATGTTGGTCAGATGCACTACATAGCCAGATGGATAACTCCCCTCGGACCACCTCGAAGATTTGACGCAAGATTCTTTATTGCGAGGATGCCTGAAAATCAGCTACCAAAGCACGACGACAATGAATTGGTTCATTCTGAATGGTTTTCACCTGGCGAGATTCTCGAGAAAGTTGACGCCGAGGAGATGGTTCTCATGAGCCCCACGCTCAGGATGATCCGAAGTCTGGCGAAATTCAGCTCAACTGAACAGGTCATCGAATCTGCAAAGAGCAATCTGTCGGATGAACGCGCAAGGGTGAACAAACACGGGGAACTGGTACTGCCCGGTGATTCACTCTATGAATCCGGCGACCAGACTATAGAAAATGGCTGGGTAAGATTAAGACCAATTGAGTAGTCTGAAAGTCTCTGCACTAGACCAGTCTCTGCAATAGACCATTCTCTGAAACAGACCAGTCTCTCCAACAGACCAGGGCGCCAGAACGCCTGTCTACTCCATATATCGGACTGCTACCGGCGTGATGATGACTGCTCCCAGCGCACCAACAAAGTAGTCTCTGTCCAATCCAAAATTAAGCATAAAATCTGCTGGCATATTAGCACCGACACTCAAGAACAAGACCAGTACTATCAGGAAAAGATGCCGGTGTATGATCAGACCTGTTACAACGGTCGCAACCAAAGCCATTATCAGGTAATTCTTCTCAAAACCCAGCCTGGCCAGCACATTGTCTTCAATATTGACGGCGATAGTCATCAAGAACATTAAGAAGACGAGGCAGCTTTTCATCAACCCACTCGTTTCCACATTTCCTCCTCATCGTATCGCAAACAGATTTGCAGATGGTCGAAAGCAACAGATATTACCCATCACATTTCAATCTGTAGACAGTTTGTTCATCAACACCAGCAAGTGTTTAAAATACGATTAGAATCATTCATCAGTTAAGTCTAGTCGTGAATTACGGCTTCACGGAAAAACAATACCATTCGTCGCAGACGCTGATTCAGCAACACTTTTGTTCATGGCACTTCCAACGGCCGGAAATTTGATCATGGACGCTGGGTAAATGATGCACTAGGATGGCTGAATATTGTTCTCCGAATGTTGTTCTCCGAATGTTGTGATCGGTGGTGGCATACCTAATATCCAGAAGAATTTCATCTATGAACGAATACACAGCTTGCCCAAGGTCTAACAAGTCGCCCGTTAATTGCAAGCCTGTTGTGAAAATCAGCCGCTGATTTTTGCCATGAAATGGATAGAATATATGATCGTTCCAGTTTTGATCATGACGATCATCGGGATTGCTGCCTACCACTACAGGTTAAGAGATATCGAACAGATATCACCCCAACCTGCTTCTGCAGATGTCCCCGACTTCAAATCCTTTTCAGATGTCAAAGAAAAAAAATTAGCCTTTTTCTCCTACATGTTACCCATGGTGCGAGAGGCAAATGCCATCGTCATGCAAGACAGAGAATTCCTGTTGCGTATGGAAAATCTGGATAAGTACTCCACGAGAGACACAGAACGTTTGTTAGATCTCCGGTCGAGGTACAAAATGTCAGCCACAAATGCTGTTGATACAACACAAATCGATGAGCTGTTAAAACGGGTTGATATCGTACCGACCTCGCTTATCCTGGCTCAGTCGGCTAACGAATCTGCCTGGGGGACCTCAAGATTCGCGATGGATGCTAATAATTACTTCGGTATCTGGTGTTTTTCAAAAGGCTGTGGACTCACGCCGATGAACAGGGATGAGGGGCTACACCATGAGGTTGCCAGATTCGATAGCATCAAGGCCGGGATTGTTCACTATATCCACACCATTAATACCCATACCGCCTATGAGGAACTTCGATCAATAAGGCGTGAACTACGGTTAAAAAACGAAGCCCTTAGCGGTATCGAGATGGCTGAAGGTTTGCTGAAGTACTCAGAGAGAGGCCCGGCTTACGTGCACGAAATTCAAGCCATGATCAGATATAACAATCTGCAGTCATATAACTTGTATTCTTCTTCTGATACGGGTGAATAAAGAAGGTGCGAGATTGAGGATAGGGCAGAAGCTATACTACTCGCTTCTACCCAACATTCTTGCCCAGAATGTCCCCGTTCTGTCTGCGCTACTACATCATGCGACAGACGATCTCTTAATCAGAGGATGGAAGGATTGCTCCAACCTGCATTCTTGCCCGGAATGCCCTCTTAGAACCTGTGCGACTACTTGCTGCGACAGGTGCTTTCATCTGGTCAATTGACGGCTCAATTTGACCGGTTCCAGCGTACACATTTGTGTAGGTTAAATTCATGCAGTCTCCGTGCCAATATTACCTCCCTTTTAAATCAGTCACTTAGCACAAGTTCAAAGGTGTTACAGGTATCAGTAATCAGCGCCAGAAGCGTGATATATGTTATATCTAATTGATTTTAAACACTTTATTCATGTAACTCAGGTGTTACACTACAATCACACCAGGGTTACAGCAGGCACTTCGTATCGAAGATCGGTTAACGATACTTTTCCCGGGTCCGACACCATAAGATTTGAGTATAATTTAAACCATCAACCGGGCGTTGACGTCTAATTACGAACCTAAATATCAAGAACCATACTTCAGAGAAAACTCATGCGTCGATTGCCTGTACTTCTACTGCTCTTTCTATCCCTGCCAGCTTTATCCTCTCCCTGCAGGGAATCCAAAGAAATAAATCACGTCTTCCCCGCCGGGAATTTTACCAGTGTCAAGGTAAAAGCACTGGCCGGTTACCTCGAGGTCATCGGAAGCGATACCGACACGATAGAGTTAAATGCAAGGGCTTGTACAGATGAAGTGGGGTACCTTGACCAGATGACCGTAGATGTGGATGACACCACAGACGAACTAACACTGGCGGTGGTTATTCCTTACAAAGACAAAAAATGGTATGCAGACTACGCCTATATGGACCTGGAAGTGAAACTGCCCAGAGACCTTGCTACACACCTTCGGGATTCAAGCGGTGAGATCAATGCTAGCAATGCAACGATAACCCGCATTGATGACAGCTCCGGAGACATCCACACCTCCTCCCTGCTGGGCGACCTGATCATCAAGGATTCTTCAGGTAATATCACCTTGCGAAAACTGGACGGTAATTTAACCATCCATGACAGTTCGGGACGTATCAGCGTCAGTGACATCACAGGTGATGTCACGATACCCCGCGACAGTTCAGGCGATATCAAAATAGATTCCGTATCTGGTTTAGTTCTTGTTGAACGTGACAGTTCTGGCGATATTGAAATCGAAAATGTCAAAGAGAGCGTCACGATAGACAGTGATGGCAGTGGTGGGATCCGAATCTCAGAAGTAGATGGCTCCGTCAGTATAGGCAGGGACGGTTCGGGTACCGTACGTGTAAGCTACGTGCAGGGTGACTTCCACCTGGATTCCAAGGGCTCGGGTAACATCAGAACCAAGAATATCCATGGCAAAACTTCGATCCCGCGATAGCCTCTTATGATTTGAGCAATACAAGAACCCGCCACAAGGTGGCGGCGACCAGGGCATGATCGATTTCTCCTGATTCAAGTAACTCATGCACCTGGTCAAGTGGAACCAGTTTCAGTTCCGTATGTTCCGTCGTAGTATTATTAATTTCACTGACAGGTCTGACATTCCTGGCCAGATACGTATGAAGTTTGTTTCCGAAGATTGCCGGGTTCGGATTCAACACACCTACTGAAGTCATCTCAAGCGCTTCATAGCCCGTTTCCTCAAGACATTCACGTGCACCGGCAACATCCGGCGCCTCGCCCGGATCCACAAGACCGCCCGGTATTTCCAGGGTAATCTCTTCGGATCCATGTCGAAACTGTTTGATACAGACAAGCTCATTTTCTGATGTAATCGGCACCACGTTGACCCAATCAGCGGTGTCCAGGAAGTAGAATGGATGTTCCTTGCCGGTAAAAGGGGAAATCGCCGTAGATTCCATCAAACTGAATATGCGGCAATCTGCTAGTAGACTTGACGCCTTTCTGATCCAGGGTTTGACCGTACTCATAATTCTATTACCACCATGTTTTCCGCGAACCGCTAATTAATTCAAATTTTCCTGCAAATCACCAGAAAAATAATAATGGCCGATAGGCGAACAACTGCTCAAAATATGATCAACTCTTGAGACAACAACCACGTCATCTCCCCGTGTACGGGCTGTCATCAATCAGCATCCCCTAATATCATGGTATCCCGCAAAAGTCTCGACAACTCAGATTAGCTGGTTAACAATGTCGGTCGCTTCCGAGTCGCGTTCGTCTTAATACAATTCCCGGTATTAAGCGGACTCTGTGTGAATAGGACATTTCTAATGAGATTTAATGCCAAAGTCCGGCGCTGTGTTATTGCTGGCTTTATCTCTCTTGCCGCATCCGCTGTGCCCGCAGTTGCCGAGGATTTTTCCCTGGACGGCAATAAGTCCCGATTTACAATTGCCGATACCTGGCTCGAACAGCGCACCGAAAATGAGACCAGCCTTCCTGTGAAGTCAGCTTTGGAAACGGCTTCGCCTTCATCAGTATCGGGGCTGAAAATCGATGCAGTCCAAAACAGCACCATATTGACTTACGCCGCACTGGGCACCCTGTTAATCATTCTTCCACTGCTGGTTATTATTTACCGGCAAAAGCAGGCACAAGGTCGGCTAAGTACCAATCTGGCAGAAAGGGCGATCAAAATCGAGCAGGAGGCTAACGCCAGAACCTCTGAATTAAGACAGAACGAGAGTCGTTTCAGAGCTCTAATTGAGTTCTCACCTGTCGGTGTCTACGGGACTGATGCGGAGGGGAATTGCAACTATGTCAATGAACGCTGGTGTGAGATCTCCGGACTTACCAGAGAACAGGCATTTGGAAAGGGATGGTTGCGGGCATTACATCCGGCAGATAGGAAACTGTTGTACGACAATTGGGTCGAGAACCCTGAAGTTGAGGGATTATTTAATTCCGAGTACCGCTATCTCACCCCCAGGGGCGAGATCAGATGGTTATATGGTCAATTCAATTCAGAATCGGATTCGGAAGGAAATCTACTCGGTTATGTAGGTACCGTGACCAACATCACCGCTCACAAACATCTTGAGGAACAGTTGCGTCGTTCGCAGAAGATGGATTCCCTGGGCAAATTAACAGGTGGAATCGCCCACGACTATAACAACATGCTGGCTGTTATCTCCGGATTCGCAGATCTACTGCAGGAAGAATTATCCGGCCAGCCGGAATTGCAGACCTATGTAAAACAGATCATGCATGCCAGTGACAGAGGCGCTAACCTGACAAAAAAACTGTTAGCCTTCACTCGACAAAGTGCATCTGATGCAACCAGTGTTGATATCAATTTGCTGTTAACTGATCAAAAACAAATGCTGGAAACCACACTCACCTCTCGTATTCAACTGATACTGAAACTTCAGGAAAATTTATGGCCCGTTCTGGTGGATGGCGGTGACCTGGAAGACGCAATAGTAAACCTGTGCATCAATGCGATGCATGCCATCGACGGAAATGGCGACCTGACGATCGAAACTGAAAATCGACACCTCGATGATGGACAAGCCCGCATTCTCCAGCTTGAGAAAGGAGACTACGTGCTTCTCAGTGTTACCGACACCGGCAACGGGATGGATGATTCAACGAAAGAAAGATTGTTTGACCCTTTTTTTTCCACCAAGGGTCCTGAAGGAACCGGTCTTGGGTTAACCCAGGTTTATGGTTTTCTGGAAAGAAGTAGCGGCGTGATAAAGGTTGACTCAGAACCGGAGAAGGGAACGCGAATAGAATTATTTTTCCCTGCGCTTCTCAACACCCGCGACACGGACATTACAGACCCTGAATCCAATCGGTCAGTGTTAAAGGGTGATGAAGCTATTTTAATTGTGGATGACGAACCTGCTTTGCTTCAACTGGCGGCAGAAATACTTGAACAGGAAGGATATCGTACTGTCTGTTGTACAAGTGGCAGGCAGGCATTGGAAGTACTGGAACAGGAACCTATAAACCTTCTTCTTTCCGATGTGGTTATGCCGGATATGGATGGATATCAGCTTGCAAAAGCCGCGCAGGAAAAACATCCTGATCTCAAAATACAATTCACCGAGGATTTTGACGGACAACTATTTGACCAGCTATTAAAAAAACCTTATCACCCACAGATTCTGCTACGACGAATGCAGGAACTTCTCAGCACAAACAGCAACCAGTAGCACTAGAGACTGAAATTGGCGTATCCATGTCGAGACGCCATGAGAAAGTTAACGGCCGGTAAACTTCGCCTGCCGCCTTTCAAGAAAAGAAGCGACGCCCTCCTGATGGTCTTCTGATTTAAAACATTCCGCTAATGCAACCCTGTGAAGAGCCATATGTTCATCAACAGATATGCCCATTCCCTCATAGACAAGGGATTTGATCCTCTGATGCGAAAAAGGTGAGCCTTCAAGGATGGCTCTTGCCATTGATTCGGCCTGTTCCATTAAGTCTTCAGGCTCAAATACGCCAGAGACATATTTCAGCTCATGGGCTTCACGCGCTGAAATGAACTCTCCGGAATAGAGGAGCCAAAATGCCTGGGACGTGCCAATCAGCCTGGGCAATAACCAACTGCCTGCGCCAGTATCCGGTACGAGACCACGACGGGAAAAGTTCCAGGCAAAACGGGCGCGGTTTGAAGCAAGTCGAATATCGCATTGAGAAGTGAATTCTGCCCCCATTCCTACAGCGGGGCCGTCAACCGCGGCGATTACCGGTTTCGGACAAGCAATAATCGGCCACCACCTCGGACTCTCGCTGGCACTGGTTCGAACATTCCCTCTTGATTCACCAGGAACTTCCGCAAGATCGGATAAATCCGTACCGGCACAAAATGAACCGGGAGTGCCTGTCAGGATGACGACTCTGGCATCCTCATCTTTTCCTGCCTTGTCGATCACGTCGATAAAATCGCCAAGCATCTTGTATGTCATGGCGTTCTTTTTTTCAGGTCGATTAATTGTGACAGTCGCTATCCCATCATCGACATCGTATAAGATCCAGTCTTCCACGCCTTTCTCCCTTTCACTAGAAAAAAATCAGCTCAAGCCATCAACGGGGATACATGCGCCGTTTAATGCACTCGACTCTTCCGCCGCAAGAAAACCAATCACATCGGAAATCTGCTCCGGCCTAACCCACTTCGAAAAATCTGCATCGGGCATATCAGCCCTGTTTCTCGGTGTATCGATCAGGCTTGGCATGACTGCATTCACATTGATATTTTTGTCACGTAACTCCAGTGCCATACTCTCGGTCAGTCTCATCACTGCTGCTTTCGAGGCGGTATAGGCCCCCATATTGGCAGCCCCGTTCAACGCTGCACGTGCTGCCACATTGATGATTTTCCCGTGGGATTGTTTGATCATCTCAGGCACAACGACGGCACTCATATTTAAAATAGATCGGGTATTCAGGTCAAACAGAAAATCCCATGTATCATCGCTGGTCTCATGAACAGCATCTCCCATCAGGAATCCACCCGCTATATTCGCAAGTACGTCTATTTTTCCAAATTGTCGTAATAATTTGCCAACCGATTCAGCACAGCTTTCTCTAACTGTTAGATCACAAGCGATATAAAAGTGGTTTTTTTGCGGATCAGGATAGGATTCAGCGAGCAGTTCGTCGCTGTAATCCAGGATGGCTACGTTCGCCCCTCGATGAGAAAACCACTCTACTACTGACTTTCCGAGAGCGCCTGCACCACCCGTTATGACGACGGACTTATTTGAAAACGGCAATTCGGGCCCCTTGATGAATAATTAAAATTCTAACCGGTACCAAATATCCACTTGAAGAGATAGAAAAACACAATCGCCAATATAGCACCGGCTGGTAAGGTTACCATCCAGGATACAAAAATGGTCCCCACAACTCTAAGATTTAACGCAGAGATACCCCTGGCAAGCCCAACCCCCAGAACACCACCGACCAGCGTATGCGTTGTTGAAACCGGCAAACTATAGGCAGAAGCCAATACCACTGTCGTCGCTGCTGCCAGTTCTGCCGCAAAGCCGCTACTGGGTGTTAATTCTGTAATGTTGCTGCCGATAGTCCTGATGACCTTGTAACCATAAAGCGCCAGTCCGGCAACAATACCACCGCCACCAAGGAACAATATCCACGCCGGAATCGAGGATTTTTGTACAACTACCCCACCGCTAGCGATAATGCCATTTACCGCGGCAAGTGGACCTATGGCATTGGCAACATCGTTGGATCCATGTGCAAAAGCCATGGAACAGGCGGTGAAAATCATCAGCACGCCAAAGACCTTCTCTACATTAACGAGATTGTGCTGCTCGGAATTCGCCACTCTTTTGATACGACTCAGAATTCCTACGCCAATCAACATGATAAATATCGCAACTCCTGAGGAATACAGCAATGCTTCTTCAAAATCGACGTTTAGTCCAACGTGCTTAAGGCCTTTGACCATGGTCACCATCGAGATGACAAAACCAACCATGAATATATAAACCGGCACATAACGTTTCGCCGCAATATACGGGTCGGGAGAACCAAATATGAACCGGCGAACGCTCATATACAACAGAAAAGAAAGGGTGCCAGCCATCACCGGTGACACTACCCATGACGAGACAATCTCACCCACCTTTCCCCAGTTGACAGCGTCAACGGAGATACCAACGCTGGCAAATCCGACTATCGCTCCGACAATAGAATGGGTCGTTGACACCGGCCAGCCCATTGATGTGGCAACAAGTAGCCAGATACCTGCAGCGAGTAACGCAGCCATCATCCCGTAAACCAGCAGTTCAGGCGACTGCGAAATCAAATCGGGGTCTATGATCCCCTTTCTGATCGTTGAAGTTACTTCTCCACCTGCGAGATAAGCACCTGCAAATTCAAATACCATCGCAATAATGATGGCTTGTTTTATCGTAATGGCTTTGGATCCAACCGACGTGCCCATCGCGTTGGCAACATCGTTCGCGCCGACCCCCCAGGCCATAAAAAAGCCGAACGATATCGCAAGAATCAGCAAAATGCTGCCGTAATCTTCAATTACACCCATAGATTATTACTCGTTGATAAATCTGATTAGATATGTCCTTACTTGGCAATTAGATACAGCATTCTGCTGCCTACGGACTGCGCGTTATCCGCAATATCGCCGATCCAGTCTATGATTCGATACAGAAACATAACGTCAACGGGATTCAGCTCACTCTCGAGCTCATATAATTTTTTCTGAACTTCCTGCTGTTTCTCATCCGCCTCGTGCTCGGCCGCATTTAGCTTTGATATCATCGTTGAGATCACTTCAATTTCACCACCACTAAAGCCGGATTCAAAAAGCTCATCCAGTTCTTCCAGCGCGTTCATCGCCATTGACGCCGCACTCACAGATTTGTCAACAAATCCATGCATTAGGGATCCCAACTCTTCGGGGAAGCTCATCTTTCTCCCGATACACAAGCCAACGATATCTTTCGCGCGATTGGGGATCTTGTCTTGTGATTTCAACAGATCCAGTAGGTCGTTTCTTGAGACAGGCATAAAGATACTTCTGGGCAGGTTTGCACGAATCTTGCGCTTGATATCATCCGCTTCGCCTTCGAGCCTGCCAATCTCTTCACCAATTGAAGTTGCGGTATCCCAGTCACCTTTTAGAACGGCATCGAAATAGTCCGGTAGTTTGATCGCAGCGCTACAAGCTACATGCATATGTTCCTGTATGGGTGAAACTGGTGACCGGGCAAATATCTGACTGAAAAACGGGCGATTTGGCATCTAAAAGTCCATATCCAATTTTGGTCGCATTATAATGAATAGTCCGCTCATCTAAAGCTGTTTTGAAATTAATTAAGCAGAAGCGCTAATTGTAGGAAGATCGCACCGGTCTTCTTTGCCAGCCCAGCAGTGGATTTGGGGTCCGCACTGCTTTTTGTTTCTGACTGTGATATAAAGTGCAGCCTTTTCTGAAACCAGAAGACAATATTGATTCATCGATGAACCCGACCGGCTCCCAAAAACACCATACCGATAATAAACTCGACGGCTTTGCGATTTTTCTGAGTTGCACCTGCATGCTGCACTGTCTGGTACTGCCGGTGCTCCTGACCTTGTATCCAATATCTCAGGGAAGTTTCATGGAGGAGCAGCATTTTCATCTGATCATGCTGGTTTTTATTTTACCTGTCAGCGTTATCGCACTTACCCTTGGATGCCGAACACACAAGGATCTGTTAACGATAGTACTGGGGAGCGCAGGATTATTCCTTCTCACTCTAACCGCATTGTTCGGTCACAGTTTATTCGGTCTCATCGGTGAGCGAATTGCCACCACAATTGGTGGACTCATACTGGCTGCTGCACATATACAGAATTTTAGATGCTGCCGAGCCGACAATTGCGAGCATCCTCAAAGTTAGGGGTCATTTCACCCAGGTACAGTATTTCTGAATCCTGACAGAGCTTCCAACAGCCCTATCATGATTGAAACTGTGGGTCCTGCGATTCTGATTCCCTTCTCGCTATATGAAAAGTGTGCCCGATTCTCACCATGCCAGGTCAATTGATATCGATCCGGGTTCAATACGCCTGCCAACGAGATTTCATGGATGGATTCTACTTCTCTGGGATTCGGATCAACCTTCACGGGATGCTGCACAACACCTACCACTGGCGTAATTCTGTAACCCGCCTGGGTATAGTAGTCGCCAAGTGTCCCAAGAATCTCCACATCCTCGACATCCAGATTTACTTCTTCTTCCGTTTCCCTTAACGCTGTATCGACCGCAGAGACATCGCCCGGATCAGAAATTCCGCCTGGGAAGCACAGATGCCCTGCGAATCTGATATTTGCCTGTCGTTTGGTAACCAGCATCCGCGGATGTGTGTCTTCAATCAGGGGAATCAGTACCGCTGAATCTCTCGATTCTTGTCGAACATTGGTGCTTACCAGTTTCTCCACGTGGGGATTACGCAATTCAGGATAATCAACCGTTTCTCGAAAGAAGTCCTTTATCAGTGCAAGATCCGCCGGGACCGATGACTTAATGATTTCGCCCTGCCTCGCAAAATTAACCACGATTCAGGTATTCCTTCAGCTCACGGTACCCGATCATCTGGATGCCCTGGTCAACGATGAACTGTTTGAGCTCAGGGTCTCGGTAAGCAAGATAGTCCGCATGTCGGGACGCGCTTGCTTCTTTGTCAATGCCCTGCAATTCATCACTCATCCTGGCTGGATGGAAAAGCAGGTGACTAAGCCCGGGTTTAATACCGGCAATCCGTTCACGATAGAATGCTGATTTGTCTTCCAACGGGATAAGCGTATCAATAATAATCTCGTCTAATGTTGGTATCTGGCTCGCATCAATTCTTTCAAGCACCTCAAAATATGCTTGCTGGTTCTGCGCCTGATCCAGTTCACGCATCCGGTCCCGGGTGATATTCGGCAGGAACGCAGGTACTCCATATTCTTCTGCAAGATCAAGATAACTCTGCAGAAACTTTGGATGAACCACCGTACCCATGTGGGTATCGATATGAGTTATCTCTATTCCTTCATTGAGGGCCAGTTCGATCTGCGCTCTCATTTCACTCCTGGCAGCTTCCACCTCGACGTGCCGGACTGCATCTTCCCGGGTATGCCAGAGATACCCCTGTGCGTCGAGTAACCCCGACTTTCGATCACGGGTACTTACCGCTGGCCACCTGAAGTAAGGGTATTCACAGGTAAAAGTCAGATGTACTCCTACATCATAGCCCGGATTAGACTTACAGTATTCGGCAGCCTCCAGAAACCAGGGTGCGGCAGTCATAATCGATCCACAGGTGGCGGCTCCCACATCGAGACATTCAAATGATGCGACATTGGACGCGTGGCTGAACCCGATATCGTCAATATGGGTGATCAATACCCGGTCTTTGGGACCATACCCCATTTTTGCCAGGAAATTATTCACAAAGCCCCCTTGTTAAACGCAGCCGTATTCTGCCGTTCTTGTTCTGATGTCTTTTTCTGATTTCTTTATTTTGACATAGTAGTATTTTTTCTGTTCCAGCTATAGGCATACCGAACGGAATGTGATTTTCTACACTTATGAGAAAAAACATCGAAGTAGCAGTGACAGCCTGGGCTTCCGGCATTGGATGGCGGGCGGATGAGCTTTGCAGTCAGGCTGAGATAGCTGAATCATTGGGATTTCATTCGTTCTGGTTACCTGAAAATCACTTTGGCGACAATCGTTCTATTCCGTCCCCGCTGACACTGCTGGCTGCCGTAGCCGCGAGAACCACAAAAATCAAACTGGCATCGACCTCTTATCTCTTACCCATTCGTCATCCGCTGCAAGCGGCAGAGGAGGTCGCCGTTCTTGATCAGCTTTCCAATGGACGGGTTATCCTCGGCGTCGGTCGAGGTGTTCAGGACATTATGTTCAAAGCTTTTGATCTGCCGACCAAAGACAAGCGCAAACGCTTTAAAACGAACCTGGATATCATGCTGAACGCCTGGCATGGAAACCCGATAAAAGATACTGACGACAAGCCTATATATCTCGCACCCCTGCCCGTCCAGAGACCTCATCCACCCATCTGGATAGCTGCATTCGGCCCTTTGGCGTTGAAACAGGCTGGTAGCCTTGGCATGCCCTATCTTGCCTCACCTATGGAAACACTGGGGATGCTTCAGGACAATTACAAACGTTATAACGATGTGGTTCGCGAAGCTAACCATGACCCGGTAGAAACCGTTCCGGTCATGCGAACAATATTCATCACAGAAAACAAATCAGTCGCAGAAGAAATAAAAACCGCACTCTCAAACTCCGGCCAACACGCGATGAGAGACGAAAACGCCAGTATCGATGACTGGACAATTGTTGGTGACAAAATCTATGTCAAAGACAAACTCTCGGAATATGTCGATGAACTCGGCATATCCCATCTTATCGCCCGCGGTAGAATTCCCGGCGTCGACAACGAAACTCAGATTCAGAGCCATGAGATGTTGATGTCTATATCGGAGGAAATATAAGGTCGATCACGGGTGATGGATGTGGGCTGCTGGCAACTGGCTACTGGCCTCTGGCCTCTAGCAACTGGCTGGGGTAGCGGGGGCTGGATTGAGTGAGGATGATAGTTTCGAGTTGCGAGTAACGAGTTACGAGTCCAATCTCAGCTGGGGTGT
>CAZJRI010000018.1:49145-51786 GCA_964548025.1 uncultured Pseudomonadales bacterium | reverse complement strand
ACCTTTGATTTGCTGTTGGGCAACGCTGGTGGGATGGTGTTCTGGACCTTCGTAGGTTTCATGTGCACGGGCTCGATAATCTTTGCCGGGTTGGAACAAGGTATTGAAAGGGCTGTTGTCATCCTGATGCCCATGTTATTTTTTCTCATGATCGGTCTGGTGGTCTACAACATCGCTGTCGGAGGCTTCAATGACGCGATTGATTATCTGTTCACGGCTGACTTTAGCAAAATTAATCCTTCGGTGATGCTGGCTGCCGTTGGACAGGCTTTTTTCTCCATCGGCGTTGCAATGGCAGGGATGATGACGTTTGGTGCCTATTTGCCTAAGCGGGTATCAATACCGCAGTCTGTACTGATCATCATCATTGCTGACACTGCGGTAGCATTGTTGGCGGGCCTTGTAATCTTCCCCGCAGTTTTCAACAATGGGCTGGACCCTGCTGGTGGTCCAGGCTTGATTTTCCAGACATTACCGGTTGCCTTTGCACAGATGCCTGGCGGACATCTAGTGAGTATTGTCTTTTTCTTGTTGTTGTCAGTTGCCGCCATCACCTCAATGGTTGGTCTCGTAGAACCGCTCGTGCACTGGCTTGAGGAATTGAAGAGCTATTCTCGACATAAAAGCACCTTACTAATTCTGGGCACGATTGGCTCATTCAGTGTTGTCTCTGTCCTTGGTTATAATTTTCTGGCGGAAGTTACCCTGGCTGGAAAGAGCATCAGCGGTGTTTTGGACTACTTCTCTAATCAGATATTGTTGCCCGTTGGCGGGCTTCTGCTGGCTGTATTCGTGGGATGGTTCGTCAACAGCCATCATACAATGGACGAATTGGGCGTAAGCCACACGATCATGTTCAGATCCTGGATATTCTTAATGAGATTCATCGTTCCTCCAGCCGTCTTGATTGTTTTTGTTCTGGGTGTTGGGTGGTAAATCAGGATGGAAGTAACCGGATTTTGTATTGAGCGTCTCTACCAGAGACATCTCTACCAGGGAGAATGTGCTGAGTTCAACTGCTGCGTCGGATTACTGATCTGCGGGCATGAGTACCTGGTATACGATGGTTAATTTAAGTAGGTAAGGGTGGGTATGATTGTAAAAGCTGCTGCAGTTCAGATGGCACCCAGGTTTCTGGATACCAGGGGCACACTCGAGATCATTCATCAGTATATCGAAGAGGCTGGGAAAAGCGGCCTCGAATTACTTATCTTTCCTGAAACGATATTGCCTGGTTATCCTTACTGGGCGATGACGCATGACTCGATCAGTTATATGAATCGGTTTAATCGTCGCCTGCATGCCGAAGCCATTGTTGTTCCGGGGCCGGAATCCACCGAACTTTGTGTCGCAGCAAAGAAGTATCATTGTAATATCGTAGTAGGTATCAATGAAAAGCAGGGTGGTACCCTATACAATTCTCAACTGATTATAAGCAGTGATGGAGAAATACTTGGCTGCCGCAGAAAACTGGTACCAACCAGCCACGAGAGAATGGTCTGGGGCAGAGGTGACGGTTCAGATCTAAAAGTCTACCAAACCGATTTTGGCGTGCTGGGTGCCTTGATCTGTTATGAGCATTCAAATCCCTTGTTCCGATACGGTGTGCAGGCTCAGGGTGAGCAAATCCATGCGGCGAACTGGCCCGGGGGTATGCCTTTTATGGATCATATAATGGACGCTGCCATCAGACATTATGCCTTCGAATCAGGCACCTTCGTGATATCTGCAACGTCGATTCTAACGCAGGAGATTCTGGACGAACTCTCAGATGGCAGTGGCACGGAGAAACTTCAGGTGGGCGGTGGATACTCCGCAATCGTCGGGCCAAGGGGTAACTACCTTGCTGAACCCGAGCAGACAAAGCAGGGATTGATTGCAGCCGAACTGGATCTTGAAGAGATCGTTACAGCCAAGATCGTGGTAGATGGTCAGGGACACTATGCTCGCCCTGATGTTGTGCAGCTCAGACTTGATTCGACGAAAAGGAGCCCGCTTGTTATCGAGAATGCTGATGAATCAAGAGATCAAGAGGAATTTTAATCTCTTAAAAAACAAAGACCCGCAGTACTGCATATTTGTTATCGGAGAAAGCAATGTCAGAAGATGTAATGAAGAAAGCGAGAGATATCTCGGAGCTTGCGAAGTCGCAGGCAGATGATGCTGACAGGAATAGAAATGTATCCGTTGATCTAATTAACCAGATGAAAGAAGCGGGGATATTTAAACTTTGCATACCCCGCGCACTAGGTGGAGATGAAGTCGGTCCGATGGAATCTCTGGATGTCATCGACATCATCGCCCAGGGAGACGGCTCGACCGCCTGGGTTACGATGGTCTGTGCAACAACCGCACTGGTATCGGCATACCTGAATGAAGAATGGGCAACGAAGATATATGGGCAGGATGGTGTAATCACCAGTGGCAGAGCGCGTAAAGTAAATGGTGGTCTTGAGATCTCGGGAAGATGGCAATGGGGAAGTGGTACCACTCACGCCGACTGGATACTCGGCGGAAGTCTCCTTGTTGATGATAACGGACAGCCTGTTATTGACGAAGCAGGTCGAGTCCACCATCTGCTGCCCTATTTTGAACAGGAACAGATCCAGATTCTCGACACCTGGGATGTCCATGGTATGTC
>CAZJRI010000018.1:43892-49127 GCA_964548025.1 uncultured Pseudomonadales bacterium | reverse complement strand
GAAGATGCATTCGTGCCTGAGGGTCGATGGGTGCGTTTTGGTGTAGATCAGCCAAGACTACCGGGTTTGTACCAGTTTCCTCTACTGGGTGTGCTGGGGATGGGTGTCGCTTCAATCTCTCTGGGTGTTGCCCGTCATGCTATTGATGAACTGATCGAAATCGCGGGTGGGAAGATTCCCGTAGCGAGCAGAAACACACTGAACAACCGGGCTTATGTCCAATCTGCCGTGGCCGAAGCGGAAGCGGCGGTGAGATCGGCGAAGGCATTAATGCGAGAGGCTGTCAATGAAGCCTGGTTGCCAGCCCGAGAGGGCGGTGAACTTACAGAAAAACACAGGGCTTTGCTCAGGCTGGCTACGACGAATGCATCCAGACAAGCGACCCACGCGGTGGATCTAATGTATAACGCAGCAGGGGGGACACCTGTTTACAACAGAAGCCCCCTGGCCAGGATCTTCAGGGATGCTCACGTGGCAACCCAGCACATCATGGTTGGACCTCCTACCTATGAACTCGTCGGAAGGGTGCTGATGGGCATGGATACGGATACTTCCACGCTTTAACCAGAAGGATATTCATCATGCTGGGGTATATCATCATGGATGGTCACCCAGGGTGCTTTTGATGCGACAAAAATATGCATTGAAGAGCGGACACCCGGATCTCCATCCAGCAGACCTGATGGCATATAGACCTCTTCCTCTCCAATCATCGGCAGATTCGAGCCGCATACCTTACAAAAAGATCGGAATCCTTGTTCCGATGACTGGTACTTCGTGACCAGGTCTTCACCTGAAAGGAGTTGAAAGTCATCTCGAGCGCATCCGACGAAATTGGCATAATCACTTCCGTGAGCCTTTCGACACATCGAACAGTAACAGTCCATCATGGTTGAACATTCACCGTTGATCTCAAATTTGTAACCACCACACAAGCATCCACCTGTTAGCATTGACTTTCTCCCGGGTTTGATGAACGACTGAGTTTTTCCTATTTTGCAGAGTAGAGCAAGGTCTATCTGATTCAAAAAGAGTCGGCCTATTGCAGATCAATCTACCGCAATAATATGTGGATCGGGCTGAGAGATATCACAATTTCTGATCGTATCGGCGATTCGAAACATGGGGTCTTTAAGCATCGCCTTTAATTCGTCCCCTGCATCAATGCTATCGAGCGCACGGTCCATACACAGGAGCCACTGATCGCGTTCCTTCTCACCGATGCGAAACGGTTCGTGCACATCGGTTAAGCATACAGTACCCCTTAAGGCGAGATAGACAGGTGGACCGCCCATCCAGCCGGTCAGGTATATACCCAGCATTTTCTTGATCTTATCCAGATTCTCGGCATGCATTGCGCGGATTTCCGATACTTCAGTCAAATCTTGCATCGCGTCATAGAAAGCGCATGCAAGCTGTTTAATGCCATCTTCACCTAAGATGTCGTAGGGGGTCTGCTGGTCAGTCATCATTTTCTCGGTTTATCAGGGCTTCTCCAGCCACTCGTTCAGGAGTTTGTGAAAATGCCGGGGTTTTGTTTCGCCATAGTTGGCGAAAATAATCTCCGGATTCTTCAGCATTTTCAGACCTCTTTGTACTTCCGGCATGTTAACGACGTCCTGGTTAAATACTTTGGCCAACATCCCCAACTCAGGCGCGTCCACCCAATCGTCATCCGGCCCGAGCCAATGAACTTTTGCCGGAGGTGGTCTGTTCTCACCGTCCGGTGAAGGCGCCATAAAAATACACTCGTGAATGCATTCTTCAGGATTATCTCCATTCGGCCGAAAGCGATAGACGATCGGATTGAAGCAGCCCCAGGGGTGGAAATTAGGGAATACGGTCATGTATATCGAGTCGAGTAATTCTGCATCGCAGACCTGATCCATCATATCCCCCAGAGTTTTGCGAAGTGATTCCCGAATAGGTGCGGCAACAACCTGTCTCAAATTACTACCTTCGGGCACTTCCGGTGGAGGACTGAGCGGCACTTCGGCAGCTCCTGGTAACTGTTCACCGCCGATCCAGTTACACATATTCGGGTCAGGTTGAGTGAGAGGACCCTCGACCCACGATCCGTCTACTTTGAATTTGCTCAATTCGCCTTTTTGATTGGTTATGTGCACCAGGTTGTCATCGCCCCGTTCGTAAATATGTCCTGTGATGGGATGTTTCTGACGGGTATACAGGCGACCGTCATCGAGAAATTCCTGCTTCTTTTCTGCCAGATGCGGGCTTGGCGTGAAGCCCGGTGACATGGCACGGCTGTAATTTCCGAAGACATCATATTGCGAGTTTGCGTCTCCGATGGTTTCAAGAATCGTCGGGTGGGTGGCAATAACGTGATATGCCTCACTAAACGCTTCCTGGGCAATCTTCCAGTTACAGCGCAGGATTTTGGCGACGTGCGCGACCTTGTATCGTTTCTCGTATGGCAAGGTTTCAAACTGATCAGTCAGATTGCCAAGAAAATCTTCGAGGGGCTCCGCCTCAGGATCGGGATTGATAAATAAGAACCCACCCCATCGACCGAGTTGTATCTTTGGCAGGCTGTGAGTATCGGCAGAGACAGTTGGAAAATCCCAGTGGCAGGGTACTTCCTTGAGGGAACCGTCCAGGTGCCAGGCCCAGCCATGAAAAGGGCAGCGTAGTTCCTTTGCTCGTTTTCCATCCTTGATTTTGAGCATGCGGCCCCGATGCAGGCAAGCATTGTGGTAAGCCTGAAATTCATCGTCTCCGGTGCGCACCAGAAGGTATGAAAGATGTGCGATAGTGTAAACGTGGTAGTCGCCGATTTCGGGGATATCATCTTCATGGCAAGCCATTTGCCAGACACGTTTCCAGACCTTCTCGACTTCAAGGTCGTGAAATTCTTTCGAGTAATATCTTTCTGCCGGTACTGTTGTCGGTCCTGCTGGCATTGGTGATTCTGTGCGCAAAATTGCCGGTGCTTCACGACTGTCTTCGTCGAGCAGGGTCTGATAGGTGATACCGGCAGATCTGTCACTGCCTGTTACTGTTTCAACCATGGCTACCTCTTGGTTTTTGTTGTGTAGACGGTTCTGAATGTGCTTTTTATCATTCAAGTAGCTTATACCAGAAGAGACCATACTCCAGGAGAGCATTTGAGATCAATTTAATCGTCGGGTCAGCAAGCCCACATGTACTTTTTGAGTAAAAACCAGTTTACTTGCGATCATCCCAGAATTCTCAGGACCTAGAAGTTATGACAAATGATGACGACCAAGATTTGAACCGGCAGTTCAACGGTATTACTGAACCTGCACTTGAGTCACTGCGCAAACGAATCGGCGTGCCGATAACAGACTCGCTTGAACCCTGGTGTCATGAGGCCGCCAGGGACGTCATCCGACACTATGCCCACGGTATTGGTGACGACAATCCATTGTGGTGTGATCCTGACTACGCCCGCGAAAGTTGCCATGGTGGCATTATCGCACCACCTTCCTTCCTGTTTGCCTGCGATCGAATTATTTCCGGCTATGTCGGCGGCCTACCGGGTGTGCATGCGATGTGGGCTGGTGCAGACTTTAACTGGCATAAATCGATTCAGCGAAATGACGTGATTCACACGCGGGCCTGGTTAAAGGAACTCATTCCACATGAAACCCAGTTTTCGGGTCGAGCGATACAACAGATCTACCATGTGGACTTCTTCAATCAGAAAGATGAGCTGATCTGCGATGCAGATAGTTGGTGTTTCAGAACAGACCGGGATATCGCTCGTGAACGTGGCACTAAATATGAAGATCTCAAGGCAAAAACTGAGCATGTTTATAGCGACGACGAACTAATTGATCTGTATCGTTACTATGCCAACGAAGAGATCCGGGGTAGCACTCCCCGAAAATACGACGATGTTAGCATTGGCGATTCACTGCCTGTGATAGCCAAGGGTCCGATGACGGTGACCGGTTTTATCGCTTTCGCGCAGGGTTGGGGCGGGTTATATATTCGTGCCAATAAACTAGCCTGGCAACAGCATCGAAATCATGCGGGGCTGGGTATAAAAAATAAATTTGGGATTCCGGATTGTCCTGAACGAGTTCACTGGGAAAAGGAGTTCGCCTTGACTATCGGTGCACCGGAAGCCTATGACTATGGTCCTGAGAGATACTCGTGGTTGACACACCATATCACCAACTGGATGGGTGATAGTGGATTTTTAGTTAATCTTACGGCCAGGATAAGGCGGCACAACCCTGTTGGTGATTTTCTGCTTATTCACGGCGAAGTGGTTGGTAAGCAACAGCAAGGAGAGCAGAATCTGGTCGAGATCAGGCAGCGGGCTGAAAATCAGGATGGTGAACTGTCGATAGAGGGGACGGCGATAGTCTCATTGCCAAACTAACGGGAGTTCGCTACCGACTGGTTCAGATTCAACTTTTGCTGACTGATAGAAGTCAACAGCACTACTTTAAATCGAGTCGCGGCCGCTATTGTTGCGTGGCGTAATAAGCCTTGTATGATATGGTGCGATCATGGATCAGCACGAATGAATTTATCTGAAATACATATAAAACCAATAGCTGCAATCGTCCTCGTTGCGGGATCGATTTTTGTTTTCGACCTGCTGCTACCGCTTGGTGTTGCTGGTGGGGTTCCATATGTAGTCGTTGTGATGTTGGGGAGCTTATTTCCAAAAGAATCGCACTTTTATCTATTAGCGGCTATTTCAACTGTCCTGGTAGTCATCGGATTCTTCCTCTCTCCTGAAGGTGGTGTCCTATGGGTTGTTATTGTCAATAGATTTCTTGCCTTCTTCGTCATCTGGATTACTGCGTGGCAACTCGTCCGAGGTGAGAGAACCGCACTCCAGTTGCGGGGAAAAGATCAGGAACTTCGCCGTGTTTCGCGAATGAGTGATATGGGATTGATGGCCTCAGAACTTGCGCATGAAATCAATCAGCCTCTGACCGCAGTCTCGGGTTATATTCAGGCGGTTCGAAGAACGCTTCAACGATCAGATGTACAATTGCCCGACGAGATCTATACAATTCTGGAGAAGGCTGCCGCGCAGAATACAAGAGCTGCGGATATCATTCGTCGCCTGAGGCAGTTTATTGAAAAAACGGAGACGGAATTTACCAGTGTTGACATCAATGAATTTGTCGAGCAGGCCAGTTCACTTGCATTGGTAGATGCAAGAGAAAAGGGTGTTAGAGTCAGATACTATCTTGAAGAGAATATGCCACTTGTTGTTATCGATTCGGT
>CAZJRI010000018.1:20303-43882 GCA_964548025.1 uncultured Pseudomonadales bacterium | reverse complement strand
CAGCAGGTCATTGTCAATCTGATCAGAAACAGCATTGATGCCATGACAGAAGTTGCGCGACGGGAGTTAACAATCACCACGAGAGGGGACGGCACCGATCAGATCGAGATCATGGTCAAAGACACCGGTCCCGGGTTAGATGAAGAGGTGTCTGGTAATATGTTCAAACCATTTGTCACAACCAAAGCCAATGGAATGGGTGTTGGGCTTTCAATCTGCAAATCTATTATCGATGAACATGGCGGCAGGCTGTGGCATACACCAAATCCCAAAGGGGGAGTTGTTTTCCACTTTACGTTGCCGGTCGATTCTAAGGGAAACATTGGCAATGTCGCTTGATACCGTCGTATACGTTGTCGATGATGACGATGCAGTGCGAGATGCCTTAAAAGTACTGTTGGAATCTGACGATTTAACGACCGAGGTTTTCTCATCCGGCAAGGAGTTCATGAATTCATTCAGGGATGATGTAACCAGTTGTCTCTTACTCGATGTCCAGATGCCGGATATGAATGGTCTCGAGATGCAGGCAGAGTTGGCAAGCCATCAAATCAAGTTACCAATCATCATCATTACGGGATATGGCGACGTGCCTGTTGCCGTTGCTGCGATGAAAGCCGGTGCAATTGATTTTATTGAGAAACCGTTTTCGGATGACAGAATTTTGACGAGTGTGCGCAAGGCACTGGAAATTGGCACTAAAGACCGGGAAGAGCATTCAATCATCTCAGATGCCAGATCCAGACTGGAAAGATTAACGTCCCGCGAACGAGAGATTCTTGATTATCTGATAGTTGGTCATCTCAACAAGGTGATTGCCTTCGAACTTGGGATAAGTACCCGCACTGTGGAGATCCATCGCGCCAGAATTATGGAGAAAATGGATGCGGAAAGTCTCGCGCACCTTGTCCGGATGACCCTCTCTCTTGGAATCAAGCCGGAGTTACCATAGTAATCCGTCAGATGCTGGTGCTCAAAGTACGTATTTCCCCTAATTCCTGAAAAGAAAATATCTGCTCTAATTAGGAGATGTACTCAGGGAATAAAAGAAACGCCTTGGTGATGAGCATATTAATCAGAATAAGCTCATGAGCATCGACACAAAACCCAGGATAGTTGTTGTCGATGACGACGAGGCTATTCGTGACAGTCTGCTGACTTTGTTGAAATTAGAGGGTTGGGAAGCACAAGCCTTTGAAAATGGGCAAGAATTTCTTGACGCTTTCGATCCAGACCGAGATAAATGCGTGTTACTTGACATTAATATGCCGATCATGAACGGCTACGAAGTGATTGATGCACTGCATACAATGAATCATAAGATTCCGATTGTTCTGATAACAAGTGTAGATTTGAAGCGCACGAGGGAACAGCTTTTTAATCTTGGTGTCGTTAGTATTCTTCTCAAACCACTGGAAAACGACCAACTGTTTTCAGTCATTAGCAAAATTCTGGATTCGCAAAACTGAGGCAATACGTAGTTTCACCTACGTAATATTCCGAATATCGATAAAACCGGTTGCGACCCATAATTGACCAAGATCAATTATGCCTAGAAAGGATGAATTATGAAGCTACCGACGATGGTTAAGTTTGATTTTCGCACGGTCTCTAATTGCAGGCTCTTTGAGGAACTCTCAGATGAGACGCTCAAAGAAGTTATTTCTGACTCCTGTGTGATATGCCACTCCAAAAATCATCCATTGTTCTTGCGGCACTCTCCAGTCGAGTACATCTACATTATTCTCGACGGTTGGGTCAAAACTTACCACGAGACGCTAAGCGGGCAAGAGGTAGTTATTGATTTTATGAACAAAGGTGACAGCATCGGAGAGTCAGCATTGTTCACTGAACGAACCCACCGAAATAGCGCGCAAACAGTCACCAATGTGCGACTGTTGAGGATTCCTGCCAAATCCCTGATTTATCATATGTCCAAGCGGCCTGAAGTCGCCCTGTGTTTTCTTTCATATATATCCAATCGATTGCACGAATCCAGCAACGAAATAAAGCTTCTGAAGACTCAGAACGGTATGCAGAGAGTAGCGGATTTCCTTCTGCATCTATATCGTATCGAAGACGGTTCACCTGTTCTGGCACTGCCTTTTGAGAAGGCGCTTATCGCTAGAAAACTGGGTATGCAGCCTGAAAGCTTTTCCCGGATACTGTCCAAGCTGGGTGAATATGGTATCAGCACAAAAGCTGACAAAATACTGGTCTCTGATATCACTTCGCTGCAATCTGTTTGTGATAATAGTATTGATACGAGACAAGTTGCCTAGTGGTATAACAAAAAGACGGGACTGGGTTCAATTCCCTGGTCCCTGAGGTCTGTTCAATCGACAAAATCACATGGCCCTGTGATTCTCGCTCTCCGCGATAAATCCTGCGTTCAACTGCTCATTCGAAGTGTGTCCTCTGTCGGCACAGATGCTGGTAAGCCGGACAGGAAAAAACCAGCCCGGATAACCAAATTGAAGAAAGAATTCGCAATTTCTGGTATGCGCAGCAGAAATGCAAAGCTATTATGGCCAGATTGAATTGACTGGTGGGAAGGGAGATGGATAAGAAGGATTGGCTGGCGCAGGTAACCGAAGATGTACTGGAACCAGATTTACCCATCTGTGATCCACATCATCACCTCTGGGATCATCCGACCAGTCGCTATCTGCTTGATCAGCTTCTTGAGGATACTTCTGAGGGGCACAACGTCGTAAGTACCGTATTTGTAGAATGCTCTTCAATGTATCGGGCAGAAGGGGCTGATTCGCTCAAACCCGTAGGTGAGACTGAATTCGTACAGGGTATCGCTGCGATGAGCGCCAGTGGGCAATACGGAGCCACCCGTGTTGCGAAAGGTATCGTGAGTTTTGCGGATTTAACGCTTGGGCCCGCGGTCCGGCCTGTACTGGAAGCACACCTACAAGCCAGTAAGAATCGATTCAAAGGCATTCGTCACGCCGCGGGGTGGCACGAAAGCGATGCGATACGAAATTCCCATACAAATCCTCCAAACGGACTAATGTCCGACGAGAATTTCCTCAGGGGATTTGAAGTCCTGTCAGAGATGGGATTGAGTTTTGATGCATGGTTTTATCATCATCAGTTGCCTGAATTCGTTGAACTTGCCAACAGTTTCCCTGATGCCACGATAATTCTTGATCATTTTGGGGGCCCACTTGGAATAGGGCCTTTCGAAAATCAGCAGGAAAGTGTATTCGAGAAGTGGAAGGAGGCGATCGAACCCCTGAAGTCTGCTTCCAATGTGCACTTCAAACTTGGCGGAATCAACATGAAAATTAATGGATTTGATTGGCATAGCCGTGATCTGCCGCCAGGCTCCGATGAACTTGTTGATAAGACAGCCCGTTATTATGAGTATTGCATCGAGACATTTGGCACAGAGCGCTGCATGTTCGAGAGCAATTTTCCTGTGGACAAAGAATCGTGCTCCTATCATGTATTGTGGAATGCATTCAAAAAAATGAGTCGAAATTACAGCGAATCCCAACGGCAGGATTTATTTCTAGACACCGCGACCAGAGTTTATCGATTAGAGAACAATTGATGGTTTTCGGACAGTGTTTGTGTGGGCAGGTGACATTTACTACCAGAGCGGAATCACTCTGGTGTGCTCATTGTCATTGTACGATGTGCCAGTTTGCCCACGGTGCCGCATTTGTCACCTGGGTAGGATATCCAGTCGACGCTGTGGAGTTAAAGGAGGATTTCCTGCAATGGTATCAATCCTCCGAAAAAGCGGAACGCGGCTTCTGCAAGGCATGTGGTACGACTTTATTCTTCAAGAGCAGCAAATGGCCGGGTGAGTTACATATTGCCCGCGCCCTGATTGAAGGAGAATTAGATCGTGAGCCGGAGGGACATGCCCACTACGACACTCATGTTGCCTGGGTTGCAACGGATGATGATTTACCTACTTCCTGAATAATGAGATTCAACTATTCAATTTGGATCTGCGAAAAACAGTACAGGAGAATAAATGCAGTATTCAGAAAAAAAAGAAGTCGCACTTTTTGTTACCTGCCTGATAGACAATCTGCGACCTGATATCGCATTCAGTACCATCTCGCTACTTGAAGAATACAATTGCAGTGTCGTTGTACCTGAATCACAAACCTGTTGTGGCCAACCAAATTACAACGGCGGTGATAAATCCAATGCGAGGAGAACGGCTCGAAGTGTCATAGATACCTTTCTTGATTATGAATATGTTGTCATTCCCAGCGGTTCCTGTGGTGCGATGATTAAACATCACTATGAAGTCCTCCTTGATGACGATAAGCAATACACGGCTAAAGCCCGACAACTTTCAGGCAGGGTCTTTGAGTTGTCCTCCTTCCTTGTGGAAGTTCTGAATATCAAGCCGAAGAAGTCGATTAACAAACGTGTCACCTATCATGATGCCTGCGCAGGATTGCGTGAACTCAATATAAAATCGCAACCACGACAGTTAATAGGTGATGCTGGTGCGGAAGTCGTAGAAATGGACGACGCAGAAGTATGTTGTGGCTTCGGCGGAATGTTCTGTGTCAAGTATCCCGATATCTCAAATCATATGGCAGATCAAAAAGTAGCGAACATTATAGACAGTGGTGCTGATGCTGTTGCAACGGGTGATCTTGGTTGTCTGATGAATATAGAGGGTAAGTTACACAGGGCTGGACATGATATTCCTGTTTATCACTTTGCAGAATTACTTGCAGGAGAGGAAGAAAGGTAGTGGACGTCAGCAGCAAGCATTTTATTCCCCTTGCCAACGTTGCGCTGGAAGATGCCACATTACAGTCATCGATCAGTACATTGAGCGAGAAGTGGGCATCGCAAAGGCAGGTTGTTGTTAATGACCTTCCCGAATTCGAAGCGTTAAGAAATGAAGCAAGGGATATCAAAAACCACGTTCTGTCACATCTTGACTTGTACCTTGAGAAGTTCGAAGAACAGGTAGTTCGCAATGGGGGCAAAGTCCACTGGGCCAGCACTAGCGAAGAAGCGAACGAAATTGTACTGGAAATTTGTAAATCTGTTGAAGCAAAACGAATAACCAAGAGCAAGTCCATGGTAACGGAGGAACTTGAACTGGTTCCTTTTCTCAGTCAACATGATATTGAAGCTGTGGAAACCGACCTCGGTGAGTACATAATCCAGTTGCGGGGTGAACGGCCCAGCCATATTGTGGCTCCTGCTGTACACCTGAACAAAGAGCAGATCTCTGAAACCTTCTACGAGCATCATCAGAAGCTGGGTTTCAATGAAAAACTCACCGAGAGAGCCGACCTGGTTGGAGAAGCCAGGCAGGTTTTGAGAAAGAAGTTCTTGGCCGCTGATGTTGGAATCTCAGGCGCAAATTTTCTCGTGGCCGAAACAGGCACTATCGTACTGGTTACAAACGAGGGCAATGCTGAGCTGACGACCTCATTACCGGATACGCATATCGTCATTACAGGCATCGAGAAAATAGTTCCTACACTGGAAGATGTATCGACCTTTATAAGATTGTTGGCACGCTCGGCCCTGGGCGCAGAAATATCAGCATATACCTCATTCATTACTGGAAAACGACGCCTGGAAGAACTGGATGGCCCTGACAATTTTCACGTGGTGCTGGTAGATAACGGCCGGTCTGATATGTTGGGGACCGAATTTCAGGACATGTTACGCTGTATTCGTTGTTCAGCCTGTCTGCATCATTGCCCGGTGTATCTATCAGTGGGTGGTCATGCATACGGTTCAGTTTATAATGGTCCGATGGGTGCTGTACTCACGCCCCAGCTAGCCAACCTGGATGAAACATCGCATTTACCCAATGCATCGACTTTCTGCGGCAGATGCGAGGAAATCTGCCCGGTCAGAATTCCACTACCACGATTGATGCGCGCCTGGCGAAACAAGGAATCTGAAGACAAGTTGAATAGTTCCTTCATGCGCTGGGGACTCGGTTTCTGGGCGATGATGAATCGTAATCCTGCATTCCACAGACGACTTACAGGCATCGCACTTTTTATCCTTCGCAGAATTTCATCATCTGACGGTTTCATCAACTGGTTGCCGGGAATTGCAGGTAACTGGACAAGGCATCGAGCTTTCAGGAAACCCGGGTCAGGCAGTTTCATGCAGTTGTGGAAGGAAAAACAGCGGAGTGCAGAGAGCTAGTGGGTAGAGAGCAGGTTTTCAAGCAGTTACGAAGTCGACTCAGGGTTGAACTGGATGACGCCGGGCGAAAAATCTCGGTAGCGTCGCGACTGAGCGGACATTCTCCCAATACGATTCCTGAAAGAACCAGTCGAAGTCATGCGCAACTGATAACAGACTTTGAGGAGCGTATCGTCAATTACAAAGCGACAGTGACTAGAATCTCTGACATTCGAAACATTCCCCTTGAAATATCCAGCTATCTGAATTCAGAACCGGTGGACCTCTGTCTCAGTGATGATGTTAGAGCGCTTGAGTTACCCTTTGACGAGGTAAGTCTTCTCAGTCTCGTATCCTGGTCACCGAAGAAGAGTCTTGGTGTCAGCGTTACCTGTTGTTTCGGTGCCGTCGCTGAAACTGGAAGCCTTGTTGTTACCTCCTCATCGCAAAACGGAATCAGCCAGAATCTTTTAGGTGAGAAGCATATCGTCATCTTGATGGCAAGAGATGTAGTGGGTGCCTATGAGGAGATATGGCAAAGAATCAGAGAGCACGACGTTATGCCAAGGGATATAACTTTCGTTTCGGGTCCATCGTGTACCGGAGACATCGAGATGGTTCTCGAATATGGTGCCCATGGTCCCCGAGAACTGCACGTATTGATAGTCATGGAGGATAAAAATAGTGGGGATTCATCTGATTGAACAATTTGGTGTAAGCGAGGAACTAGTTTGAGAAGATCAGACAGGAAAATTCTATGCTAAAACTAACAATATTTCTCAGCGTGCTGTACTCCTTCTCAATACAAGTTCAGGCGGAAGATGAAGTACCTTCGCCGTCATGCTCCAGTTCGGAATATCTGCAGTTTTCTTTCTGGCTCGGGAAGTGGACCGCATTTTCTGAGTCAGGTCAGAAGTTGGGTACCAACGAACTGGTAAAGGTGATGGGCGGGTGCGCTATGCAGGAAAACTGGCAGGGGGCTGGTGGCAAGTATCGTGGTACGAGCTATAACTTTTATGATGCAGTAGAGAAGACGTGGCATCAGACATGGGTGGATAATGCTGGTGGCCATTTAATCCTGAGTGGTGGGTTGATCGGAGACGAGATGCAATTATCCGGTGAACGTAAACAACCCAACGGGAAAGTCGTTAGAGATCGCATTACGTGGACGCCGCTTGAAGATGGCAGAGTCAGACAGCACTGGCAAACCACTGCCGACAACGGGGAGAGTTGGGGTGAGGTATTCGATGGATACTACACAAAGGATTGAACCCAAGCTCATCCGAAAGGCTGGAGCTGATAAGTGAAACATTTATTAATTATTTATCATAGCAAGGATGGCAGCACCGGGAAGATGGCCGAAGCTGTTTTTAAGGGGGCCAATCATCCCGATATTGCCGTCGAGGTTAGGCTTGTTCTCGCGAAAGATGCAGGTCTGGAAGAATTGCTGTGGGCAGATGGTTTGATTCTCGGTACGCCAGAAAATTTTGGTTATATGTCGGGAGCGTTAAAGGATTTCTTTGACAGGACCTTCTATCCAGCCGAAGGTAAAGTAGAGGGATTGCCGTATTGTGTTTTTATCAGTGCAGGGAATGATGGGAGTGGTGCGTTATCCAGTATCCAGCGCATTTGCAGTGGATTTCCGTTTAAAGAAGTACAACTCCCCGTCATTTCAAAAGGTAATTTGACGGATGACGTGCTCAAAGCCTGCGAAGATCTTGGAATGTATATGGGGGCGGGTGTCGAAGCGGGTATGTTTTGAAAACAAACATGCAACGCCGCCCTGGTGAAATATCCGGGCTAGACAATCTGGGATTTAGCGTTTTCTGCAGTCAGTTTTTTAAAGTACGTTCTTGCACTGCTCATTACGTCCCCTGACAGTAGAATGGCAGAGATGGTGGTTGGAATTGCCATCAATGCAAATGCACCATCGACCAGACCCACCATTGCATCCAACGAGAGCAGCGAGGCGAATACAGTCATGACTATCAGAAAGTAGTTGTAAAGGTGTTGATGCTCAGCCCCGACCAAAAAGCCTAGACACTTGGTGCCGTAATACGAGTAACTGAATATCGTACTGACACTAAAACAGATTATACAGATTATCAAAATAGTTAGTCCCATCGTTGGCATCATTGTCGAGAACGCCTGTGCTGTCATCGTTACACCATTTACGTCTGAGCCCTGCCAAACACCGGAAATTAAAATCACCATGGCGGTTGCTGTACAGATGAAGAGGGTATCAATGATCGGGCCTATCATTGCAACTACGCCTTCTCTGACGGGTTCGCTGGTTCTCGCAGCACCATGTGCCATTGATTCTGTTCCTATACCCGCTTCATTTGAGAACGCACCTCTTCTGATGCCGGTTGCGATAACTGTTCCCAGAGAGCCGCCCACAACCGCCAGACCAGAGAAAGCGTCTGTAACGATGAGCATGAGATATTCGGGGACAACTTCGAAATTTGAGATGACAACATACAGGGCCGTGCCGATATAAAGCAGGGACATTGTTGGTACCAGGCGGGACGCAACGGATGCGATACGCTGCAGACCGCCAAAAATAACCATTGAGACAATACCAGCAAGAACGAACCCGGCCACAAGGTTAAACTCAAATACCTGGCCTGGATCCAGCAAGCCCGAATCTATGAAAATGACTTCACGAACAGTCTGAATCAGTTGATTTGTTTGAAAGAGTGGCAGGCATCCGATAAGTCCTGCAAGAGAAAAGAAAACAGCAAGAGGGCGCCAGCGTTTTCCTAGACCTTCGGTGATAACGTACATTGGACCACCCTGTAGATGGCCTTTTGAATCGTAGCCCCTATACATCACGGCGAGGGTGCAGGTAAAAAATTTGGTCGCAATACCTACAATGGCAGTCATCCACATCCAGAATATTGACCCTGGACCACCGACATGGATAGCTACTGCGACACCGGCAATATTCCCCATACCTATGGTACCCGCCAGCGCGCTTGAAAGTGCCTGAAAATGGCTGATATCTCCAGGGCTTGAGGCATCGTCATATCTGCCACTTAGTAACGCGATACCATGGCTGATATATCGAAGTGGCAATAACCGTGAAACACAAAGAAAGTAAAGACCACCACCCAGAATCAGGACTAGAAGCCAGGGTCCCCAGGCTATTTCACCAAAAAGGATCAATGCATCTTCGACAGCTTTCATGCACGACTTTCGCTTGTATCAGGGTCGAATACGATATGAACCCGTCTATTCTTCTTTCCCTTGTTCTCGATTTTGGAAATTCTTATTCGCCCTATTTCACCGACGTTGTTCACATGCGTGCCGCCACAGGGCTGGTAGTCGACATTCGTGATTCTCACAGTTCTGATATTACCGACGCCCCTGGGTGGTTGGACGGACATTGTGCGTACCAGGTCCGGATTTTCATCCAGAAACTCTTCGGTTATTTCTCCGAATTCAACCGCATGCCCGGCAACAATCAATTCGTTTATCCGAGTTGTCAGATCTTCTTTCTCAATTTTGTGATCGCCAAGATTGAAGTCAAGCCTGCTTTTCAGCGCACCAACAGAACCCCCTGTTACCGGAACCGGTATAAGAGAGCCCAGCAAGTGCATCGCAGAATGCATTCGCATGTGTTGGTACCTGCGATCCCAATCCAGGTGGATTGAGACTTTATCGCCTTCCCTTAAGTCGTGTGAATCGTCGGATAATTGATGAACGATATCAGTTTGATCAGCGCTCTTACGCGTGTCGACTATATCGAATGTGGCGCCTTTGTGAGTGAGGTGACCGGTATCTCCGGGTTGTCCACCGCCAAGAGGGTAGAAAATAGTTTGATGAAGCGCTATCCACTGCCCATCGACATGAGTAACAACGGCGTCCAGGGTCTTAAGATAGCTGTCATCATAAAATACAAGGTCGGTCATCCATCCTCCTTTATTGATCGCTTGCAGCCACGTCGTTAACAATGAGCCACATGAGTCTGACAAATTCATAGAATGGCTTAAGCCGCAGGAATTCATCATTGCCGTGCACACCATTGTTCTCACCAATAATTACACCCGGTCCAAATCCGTATGCAGGAATACCAGCAGCACGGAGCTGAGCTGAATCAGTTGCTCCTGTCAGCATGGAAGGTAGAACAACCGCGTTTTTATGTTCCCTGCTGAGTATTCGCTCGAAACTATTGAACAAAGCAGTGGAAAGCTCTGCTGGTTGATGTGCGGGTCTTGTGACAAGCATTGGTACAACCTTAACACTTGGGTCATCAATAATTGTTTTTATGGCATCGAACATGAATTCCGGGTCCACACCAGGTAGGGCCCTGATGTCAAGGGTGGCTTCTGCTCTTGAAGGAATAACATTACGCTGGTATCCCCCTTTAATAATTGTTGGTGTTACCGATGTTCTGATGATTGAGAAATAGGCAGGATTGATATCACGTAATCTCTCCTGTATCTCGAGGGATGGATCAGGTTTTAGAATTTCGCGATAGATAGCTGCCTCGCTTTCGGGTCGGCTTTGTGCCATTCGAGTAAAGAACGTCCTGGTAGTCTCGTTAAGTTGCATGGGTAAGGGAGTTTCAAATAATCGTTGTACGGCTCGTGCCAGTACCCCGATTGCATTGTCCCTGGTCGGTACTGATCCGTGACCCGCCTTGCCTTCGACGATGAGTCTGGCTCTGCGGGGTGTCTTTTCAGCGGTGCCAATCGAAAAAGTAAGATACTGACCCGTATTACCGTCAATTGAACCCCGTCCACCTTCATTAATGGCAAATTCAGCGGCAATCTCGTTCAGATGATTCTCGACCAGGTAGGTGATTCCCAGCCCCCCTCCGCCTTCCTCATCTGCAACCCCAAGAAAAATGACGTCCCTGTCGAGGGCGATGCGGTATTTCTTAAGCGCAAGAAGTATTTCAAAAGCGGTTGCGACAATACTCTTGTCGTCCGAGGCTCCTCGACCAAATATTTTTCCGTCGGAAACAGTGCCGCTGAAAGGTTCGAAAGTCCAGTTTTCGCGTTCCACGGTAACAACATCAGTATGCCCGAGTAGCAGGATTGGTTTTTTTGAGCCATTACCGCTGATTCGGGCGACAATACTGGAACGACCCGGCGCCGCTTCAAAAATCTGATAGGCAATACCAGTATTCTCCAGACGACCTGCAAGATAGTCTGTTGCAAGGTATTCATTGCCTTCAGGTTGAGAGGTGTCCAGTTTTATCAGGTCGACAAGTGTTTGCAGGCTGTCTTTCTGAAGTTTTTGCAGATCCAGTTGCGAGGACCGTGCTGTTTGCGACCATGTGCTGACAATTAGAATCAAAAGCACGATTGGCATGTTAATAATTTGCATCTCACCTCCTGTATTGAGGGAGGAGCATATAGCGTTCTTCCCCGGAATAATACTTTGGGGCGGTCGTAACCGTGTTGGTGATAACCGTAGCGTGTTGTCGCATCGACGCGAGTAGCCAGTATTCAGAAGCAGAAGGGCAGGTTAATGGTTGCTTACACCAGACATTTCCCGAGCTGCCTGCAGTACCAGTTCAAAAGCAGGTCGGTTTATGTATCCCTCTTCAGAGAATTTTCTGAATACGATTCCATCGCTTCCAACCAGAAACATACCGGGGTGGGGAATGCCGTACGCTTTGTGCCCGGGGCTATAGTTTTCGTTCAAAATCCCAAGTGCCCTGACATGTTCAGCATTCACATCCTGAAGTATGGGGAAGCCGAGGTTGAATTGTTTGTGGAATTTGAGCGCATCTGCTGCTGAATCGTAAGTCATTACCCTAAGGTTAATACCGAGTTCGTCGAATTTCGACTTGAGGTCTGACAGCTCCACGAGCTGTTTCTTACAGTAGGGTCACCAGACCACCGAGCGATTAAACAGGAAGAGAAACCCGTTTTTACCAGGCAGCTCTTCGTTTTTATGGCGCACACCTGACTGATCTGTGGCTGATATTGACGGGAAGGGGCCACCAACCGGCACCTTTGATGACCACTCCTGTGCCAGAACAGGCGAATGCATGCAGAGATATAGCAAGATCGTCGGTAGTATTCGCCTCATAAACTTTAAGACCCTATTTCGTTGCAGTTTATTTCATTAAGTCGCATCATCTGTATTCGACCTTTAGTCCGCTAAATCGGGACGGACGTTGAACATGTACAGACTTGAGCCCCTTAAAGAAGACCATGCCTGGGATATTCTGGGCTGGAGATATCCTGAGCCCTACGATTTCTACGATCCACCGGAAGATGACAATGCTGAGCATTATGTCGGTGAGTTTATTAGACCAGAGCTGCAATTTCATGCAGTTTTGGATCTCAATCAGCAAATGATCGGATTTTGCTCTTATGGCCTTGATGGCCAGGTTCCAGGTGGAGACTACTCCCAACCTGCGCTGGACATTGGCCTGGGAATGAAACCGGAATACACAGGTAGA
Organism: uncultured Pseudomonadales bacterium; assembly: GCA_964548025.1. Taxonomy (GTDB): domain Bacteria; phylum Pseudomonadota; class Gammaproteobacteria; order Pseudomonadales; family Azotimanducaceae; genus JAHRVQ01. The sequence continues at coordinate 31,308 of CAZJRI010000018.1, read as the reverse complement.
GGATTGGGGATTGCATTCTTTGATGCCATACTGGATTACGCCCAGACCACTATGGGAGCGAGCCATTTCCGTCTTACCGTGGCAGATTTCAATAAGAGAGCGATCGCGCTATACAGAAAGTTTGGTTTCAGGGCGACCAGTGAGTTTGTTGATTCCAGAAACCAGGTCCAGTACACCATCTTACAGATGGACCGGGGCACGACTGACCGGGGCACGACTGACCGGGGCACGACTGACCGGGGCGCGACTTATTTGGTGCCGTAATAAATATGATTTGTGAGTTATCTCGATAGCAGATAGGCTAATTCATTTACCGTCAGGGTGAGTTTTGACAGACGACTTTAAGGATAAAGTAGTTATTGTGACAGGAGCAGGGAGAGGCCTGGGAAGGTCACATGCCATCGAGTTCGCAAAGCGTGGTTCAAAAGTTGTTGCAAATGATTCCGGCGGGGGTGTAGATGGCACGGGATCAAGCAATACAGCTCAATCTGTCGTCGATGAGATCTGTTCTATGGGCGGTATCGCAGCGGCAAATACAAATTCTGTTGCAATCGAGGAAGACGCGCGCAGTATTATCGAAACAGCACTTGAGGAATTTGGCACGATAGACATCGTCGTGAATAATGCAGGTATCCTGCGAGACAAAACCTTTACCAACCTCACAATGGACAACTTCAGAGCTGTGCTGGATGTGCATCTTCTTGGTGCTGTGTACGTTACCAGCGCTGCTTGGCCGATACTATCTGAGAAAGGCTGGGGGAGAGTTGTATTCACCAGTTCAGGATCCGGTATCTTTGGCAATTTTGGCCAGTCCAATTATGGCGCTGCGAAAATGGGTCTGGTAGGACTAATGAATGTCCTTAAACTTGAAGGTATAAAAAAAGGTATCCGCACCAACTGTCTTGCACCAGGCGCAACCACCCGAATGACTGAGGGCTTGCCTTCCGGTTTGTTAAGAGGAGATCCTCGTCAGGTCAGCCCTGCGGTATTATTCCTGTGTTCCGAGAATGCTCCCAATGGTGTCATCCTTCAGGCCTCTGGTGGCCGCTTCTCTCTGTTGAAGATGTGTGTAAATGAGAGCATTGACCTTGGGCAGGAAGTTGACTACGAGTCTCTTGCCGAGGTTGCACAGATGTTGACTGATGATGATTCATTCAGACCCGGGAATTAATAAAGACTGAGCATCAGATGTTTGGAGGAGTATATGCATGTTGTTAGAATGCCTGAGATCAGGACCGAGAGATTGTGTATCCGATTGCTGCAACCGCATGAAGCACCGTTAATGGCGCAATTTCGTATCCACAATAAAAAGCACCTGGAACCATGGGAACCCAAGCGCAAGCCCGAGTTCTATACCGAACCGTACTGGGAGATACAGCTTCGAGCTGCGGTAAGAGATTTTCGTCAGGGTGGCAGCATCTGTCTGACGATTCTTGATGAAGGTGAGTCTGAGGTTCTGGGCGTCTGCAATTACACCAATATCACGCGGGGCACATTTCAATCATGTCACCTTGGTTATGCGCTGGGAGAGCATCGGCAAGGCGAAGGTTTAATGTCAGAGGCACTACGACACTCGATTGACTATATTTTCAGGGTACATCGTCTACATCGAATCATGGCCAACTACATTCCGCACAACGACCGAAGTGGCAACCTGCTGGAACGGCTGGGTTTTGAGAGAGAAGGGTATGCCCGCAAGTTCCTTTTGATAAATGGTGCCTGGGAAGATCATATTCTAACGTCGCTGATTAATCCCTGTTCCAGATAGCACCGTCCGCCAAATCGAAATAAAATTAAACTACTGAGCGGGTTGGATTCTGATCGGAATCCCTTCCTTTTCGAATCGCTCCAATACATTGGCTGAGATTTTAGGTCCAACCATGTGTGACCAGGACTGTGCAGCCGCCAGGGTGTCTTGCATCAGGTGCGGCATCATCCTGTTTGCTTTTGTACCCACGGCAGATTTGTTGAAGGCAACCAGACCTTTTAATTCTTCCAATGTGAAGTATTCTGCATAAATCGGGTATATCTGTTTCTGAAGCGTTTCATCTCTGAACTCTTTGGCCACGGTCGCTCTGACTTCTTCATGCACAATGTCAATCATCTGCTCAGAAATATCCGGGTTACTAATACGCAAAACAGATAAAAGCTGTTGAGAAAATGCCTGTGAAAACTGTTCACTGTTGGTGGTGGCATCTGTAATTGACATGAGTTCTTTGATAGCTTCAAGCTTTTCAGGGTTGATATCTTGAGTTTCTGAAAAAACAGGGGATGGTAGAAGAAGCAATAACAGGCTGAAGGGGAGTATCAGGCGGTGAATAGGCTCTCTGGCTGTACTTGGCATTGCTGGCTTCTCTCGGCGTCGAATGCATCAATTAGTTGACATGGATCCCCACAATTACGTCTTTTTCCGCGTGAAATACCTTGTGCTGTAAAAAGGTAAATTCTAGATCAATTTACCTCATTTGAGGTAACACCTCGCGGATTGGTCTTGGCGCCTGACTTCTCTCTCTTTAATCTAGCTTATCAGGATGCTGGTCAGGCTGGGAGATTAACCGACAACCGACAACTCGTTGCTCATAAATCTCTGATCAGGAGATTAAAGGCAAGGGTTGAAACTATTCAGGCTGTAATAGATCAACCTAATGTTGATTCTGGGTATACATATTAACTGTTTGATAAATAAAAATATGTTATTACTGTTATCGAATTTTCAGTAAAAGGACCAGGAGAATTGGCGTGCCGACTGCCTGCAGCAACATAAATCTCACCAGTACCTGGGTATTGGACCAACCCATATTGTGCCGAACGTGATCGTGCAGAGGATATCGAATCTGACCAAAGATACCTATCTTGAAGAATCTTAACAGCGCCACTTTTATCATTCCCGTCGCGCCGTTGACCAGCACCATAAATGCGACAACAAGAATAAGAAACGGATTGCCACAGGCCAGGACAAGCACACCTAACATCAGACCAATAGGGCGCGAACCTGCATCACCCATGAGCACCGCACTTGGATAGCTGTTATGCCAGAGATAGCCGGTCAGACATCCCACCATAACAAATGCCATAATCGCCCAATCGGCGCCCTGTTCGTAGTGGGGTACGAGGAGGTAATTTGCGATATCGGCATGACCAACAATGACGTATAAAATCCCACCGAGGAATAGTATCGACATCCCCGCCAGACTTGCCGATAAACCATCAACTCCATCCGTGCAATTAGTGGCGTTTATCGAAACCCAGATCAGGATAGTGGCACCGACGATAAAAAGGAGCGGACTTATTACGATAGGATCCTTAAATAGCGGTAGCCAGATAGTATAGGGCTGCATCTGGCAGATGATCATTGATGCAAGGACTGCGATGAACAAGTCTATTGCACCCAATCTGTACTCACTCCAACCACCCACAGCGCGATCATCGAAATATCCCACAAACATGGCCATCACCACACAGGCCAGAATCTGGATAAACTTCCAATCAAACGGCACAACCAGCAGACTTATTGCAACAAACAGAGGAATGAAAAGTATGCCTGCACTGACTGGCTTGCCAATACTTTTCTCTGCATCGACGGCGTATTCACGGCCCCTGTCCGTTGGCAGGTGAGACCACAGTTTTGGCAGAAACCACCATGTGAGGCTGGCTGCCAGTGCTGTGCCCAGACCCGTCAGAAATATGTATGAAGAAAGCAGTCGAAAAGGTCCCGCAACTTCAGAGAGATACTGACCCAGGTAGTAAAGCAAGTTATAGCCCCAATTCCGGTATGTTTAATGAGTTGCGGTGATTATAGGGATTTATTTGATGAATAAAATGAATGATCATTGGAGAATTCAAGATGAATTGAGATGTTTGGTGGGTTCCTGACCAAATTCGGTGTTTTTTAGTGATTTTTTTGGCCACTGGCCTTTGTTTCCCGTCGACGGCAACTTTCCCGACAGGAGACTGCCCTTGTTTTCTCGTCTGTAGACAGATGGCTGGACAAGACTTGGTTGACTACGGGACTTCGGCCTGCCACAGATAACGACAGTGTCTTAATACAATTCCCTGTTTTTCGGCGTATTTTTCGTAAATGATGTCGAACTTGTGTGAGATGTCTTCATATCCCGGTACTTCATCTGGTGGCAGACCCCAGGTGATCATTGTATAGAGTTCCCTGGGATCATCGAAAGCTTCCGGTACATCGAATCCCCAACCACTATGCAGCATCAAACCAACCTGATGCAGTCTGTTGGAAACCGACTGGTGGATTGATCCGCTGCCCGTATGCCGACCGGAATTCTCGTAATGCATTTTTGGCGGCAGGATGCTTGACCAGGCAGGAATTGGTTCTTCCATTGGACATAGTGCAATCAGCTTGGCACCGTGCCTGCAGACCCTGCGGGCATCTGCGATCCAATGCATCGGCCCCCGTCGACTGATAATCAGATCAATGCTTTCATCGTCCGCTGGAAGGCGCAACTCACTGGGTTCAAGGGCGTCGTAGCAAAGAAATTCGACGTTCTCGATTCCCTGTTCTTTCTGGTTCTTTTTTGCGAGATCTATGTAGCTGGGTACGCGATCATAGGCGATGATCTTCTTACAGAGACCAGCGAGGGAAAGTGCCAGATCGCCGTGTCCGCAGCCTACTTCGAGCACATTGCTTGACTGTATGAGGTTGTCTTTTATCAGGGAAATAAAGGCATCTTCGCCGTTTCCAGGCGCTATCCTGGACTTCCAGGGGTAGTAGTAGCCAGATTGTACGGCAGAGAGATTGTCGTACCAGTCGTTTGAATGTGCTCTCGGTATGTTTAGCTCTGCCATAATTTCTCTCACTGCATGTCTCGATTGCTTAATTTAGCAAACGATTACGTTTCTGCACACCTTGTACTCGCTGTATTAGCAGGCTAACTTTAAAGAACCGCATCTTGTTCAAAGATTTGGCAGGAGACACAGTATCTATGGCCATTGTTACCCAGACCGAACAATTAATTTACCGCCGAACAAAAATTATCGCTACAGTTGGTCCAGCTTCGTCCGATATCGACATGATTACAAGCCTGATTGATGCAGGAGTTAACGTTTTTCGACTGAATATGTCACATGGAGAACATGAAAGTCATGAAGCTGTTTTCAGGACGATTAGAGATGTTTCAGAACAGCTTAATCAATCCGTGGGAATACTGGCTGATCTGTGTGGGCCAAAAATACGAACCGGTAAATTCAAGAATGATGGTATCGAACTTGTCACAGGTTCAGAAGTTACCATTACGACCCGAGATGTATTGGGGCAACCTGATCTAATCCCCTCGCAATATGCCTCTCTTGCGTCCGACGTTGAGGTCTCTGATCGTATCCTGATGGCAGATGGATTAATCGAACTTCAAGTTCTTTCGAAATCAAGTGGAGAAGTTATCTGTAAAGTGATACATGGCGGATCGCTTAGTAATCAAGCGGGCATCAATCTGCCGGGCGTCAAAGTATCAGCACCTTCCATGACCCAGAAAGATATTATCGATGCCAGGTTTGTTCTTGGGCTGGGTGTTGATTTTATCGCGCTCTCGTTTGTCAGAAGAAGCGAGGATCTCGCTCCATTAAGGCAATTGATCGACGATTCCGAGAACAATCCACAGATCATTTCGAAAATTGAAAAGCCCGAGGCCTTGACCAACGTGGCATCGATTCTCGAGGTAACCGACGCCATTATGGTTGCCAGAGGTGACCTGGGGGTTGAATTGCCACCTGAGGAAGTTCCGTTTGCGCAATCGGAATTAATCAGATTTGCAAGACAAGCCGGTAAACCCGTTATCGTTGCAACGCAGATGCTCGAATCAATGATTGAACATTCAAGACCAACACGCGCAGAGGTGACTGATGTATCCCACGCTGTTAACAGCGCTGTAGATGCGATTATGTTGTCAGGTGAAACCGCCATGGGAAGATTCCCGGTTCAGGCGGTAAGTACCATGGATAGAATTGCAAGACAAACAGAGGCTCATCTTTGGCAGAAGGGGTCGTACGGATATGAGCAGGAAGAGAGGCAACTGCCATTGCCAATCTGGAACGTGATCGCCAATGCGACAGCACAGATGTCCAGTGAACTGATGGTCAGGGCGGTGATGGTTATATCCAAAAAGGGTGTTTCAGCAGCCACGGTGAGTGTGGCCAGACCGGCAGCGCCCATTGTTGGTATCACCAATGATCAGGCTATTTACCGGAGAATGGCACTCTTGTGGGGGGTGATACCGCTCATTGAAACCAATGCAGGGAAAATAAACCCTAATCAGCTATCCAGAGATCTGGCTGCCAGTTTGAGTCTGGTGGACGAGTCGGGTTTTATCCTGCTGGTGAGAGGATTCGACAGTGATCCGGCGTTGAATTCGCCCTCTGTTACTGTCATTCCTGTTGGCTGATCCTGGCCAGTTTTTTTACGTTTTAGAACTGATCATCTGGGCAAACATTCACGAATCGTCCCGGGTCATGCTAAAGGAATCAGCATCCCTCCATGCTGGAAAGGACTCCCGGTATTTTTGCAGTTCACTTTTGTGACGAGGTTGGCAACGGTATCTTCGTCTCCGAGATCAAGGATTTTTTCTCCATTGAAATCATATACGACGCTATCACCTGTATATTCAATATCGTTGCCATCAACGCCTATCCTGTTTACACCAACGACATACGCCTGGTTTTCAATCGCTCTTGCCTGTAACAGACTCAGCCAGTGATTGCGTCTGGCAGCGGGCCAGTTGGCCACGAACACAAGCAGATCATAATTCGACCTGTTTCGTGTCCAGACCGGGAAGCGCAGGTCATAGCACACCGACAAGCCGACCCGGCCGAAGGGTGCCTTGAAGCCGTTCAGTGGAAAGGTGACCAGTTTGTTCCCGGCGTTGTAATTTTCCTGCTCGTCAGACATGCGAAACAAGTGTTTCTTGTCATATTGGCAGTAGTCACCATTACAGCCTGCGAAAATAAACCTGTTATAAAATTCTTTGCCTGACCTGATCATCAGGCTACCGCAGACAGGTATATTGCGTTCCCTGACAAAATCCTTCATCCAGCTTACAGATCTCCCTTTCATAGACTCGGCATAATCCGCCGAAGCCATTGAAAAGCCGGTTGAGAACATTTCCGGCAGTATAATGAGATCGGTGCTTTGGATTTGTCCCATGATCTGATTCAGATGTTCCAGATTAGCGTCGATATCCTGCCAAAACAGATTTGTCTGAACCAGCGTCAGATCGAGTGTACTACTCATTGGACCTTCAACTTGCCGAGTTTCTGACTGGCTAGTTTAAGTGTGTCGTCGTCTTTGGCGAAACAGAATCGAATGATGCGGGTATCTGGTGGAACCTCGTAAAATACCGAGACAGGAATTGCTGCTACGCCAACATTCTGTGTGAGGTGGTTTACGAATTCGACATCATTCAGATCTGAAAGCGAAGAATAATCTGCGAGCTGAAAGTAAGTGCCTTCTGATGGTACTAATCCAAATCCGGTATCAGCGAGCAGTTCAAGGAAGAGGTCTCTTTTACCCTGGTAGAAAGTTGGCAGATCTAAATAATGTTCAGGGCATTGTTCCATATATTCAGCGAGCGCCCACTGGGTTGGCGTATGAGTCGTGAAGGTTACAAATTGATGTATTTTTCTAAACTCGCTGGTCATTGCCGGTGGCGCAATACAGTAAGCGACCTTCCATCCTGTCGCATGATAGGTTTTACCAAAGGACGAGATTACAAACGTTTTATTTCGCAGTTCATCATTTGTGAGCAGACTGTGATGGTTGGCATTGTCGAATACCATATGCTCGTATACCTCATCAGATATCACATAGATGTTTTTATCCCTGGTAAGAGAAGCCAGCTTCAGAAGGTCTTCAGCATGAAGGATGCTGCCTGTCGGATTGTGAGGTGAGTTAACGATAATGGCACGGGTCCTGGATGTGATGGCATCTTTGAGGACATTCCAGTTGATTCTGAAGTGATTATCCAGAGGCAGATGAATGGTTTTACCCTGAGCCAGGGTGACGGATGGCTCATAAGAATCATATGCCGGATCGAAAACGATAACCTCATCTCCCGGATGGACCACGGCCTGCAGCGCGACAAATATCGCCTCAGTTGCGCCAGAGGTTACGGTAATCTCATCATCAGGATCAATCTCGGCGGCATATAGATTTCTGACCTTCTTGGCGATCTGTTCACGCAGGTAGGGTACGCCGATCATCGGCGGGTACTGGTTATATCCTTCATTCAGATATCGGGTCAGCATTTCGAGCAAGGGTTTGGGAACGGAATAATCGGGATAGCCCTGCGAGAGATTGATCGCATCGTAGTCGGCTGCCATCTTCGACATGATGGTAAATATAGTGGTTCCGACACCGGGTAGTTTACTGGTGAGTTGTGGCAAGCGAATTCCTTGTTAATTCGTCGTCTAGGTTCAGCCAGCCACTTTAATGTGATGGTGGGTCCAATTCAAATTGTCCAATTCAAATTGCCCAATTCAAATTGCCTGGTTCGAGTTACCAGGTACAAGGTCCCTTAAGCAGGTAATTTGTCAGGCGGATTTGTTCAATGCATGGTTCTGAATGTGGTCAATAGCATGTCTGACCGCTACATCTATCCGTTCTGCCATTTCCGACTTCTCCTGAGGAGATGTATAGAAACTCATATCGACGGTATGTCTGACATAGCGTGGTGGCAAGTGATTCAGCGCGATGCATGCAATATCGGATAGATTGTCTTCATCCCATTTGGGGTCAGCCTGTGAAACATCTGCCAGTTTTTCGAAGACGAGGTGTTCGTACCAGTTGTGAATATCATTATCCATCTTTCTCACCATTCCCTTGGTTGCATAAGAAGTATAGTACGGTTTTATTGATCCGGGACTGGATGGAACTGATGTCGACAGCGGGTGATTAGTTTAGTATTGGCGTTTTTCCATGAGATGCGACCGTGCAACAGACACTTGAAGATGCCAAACTGGCGCCACTCCTAGATCGCCTGACACAGGCAAACCAAAGATTCGAAGCTCGATTTCCGGGTTTGAAATCAGAACGTCAACCGGTTCATACGCTATATGGCGGCGCGAACCTTTATAAAATAGGTGCCGCACAGAAAATATCAAATCTTGCTTTGCGGCACTTTAATAGTTATGCAGAAGACTATGTCAAACTGGCAGAAGTCCTTGAATTTGATGGACATGAAACCGTCAGTTCAGGTGCGAATTCAGAATTTGGCTCACCTACCTGGATTGCAAAGACGGTGTTCGAGAGAGTATTAGCCAAACTTGAGAGTGAGCCAATTGAAGACCATAGGGTCGATTTCGAGGATGGCTACGGTTCGAGAAGCGACGAAGAGGAAGATGGCCATGCGATAAGTGCGGCTGAGGCAATGGCAGAAGGATACCTCAGTCAGCAACTCCCGCCATTCGTCGGCATTAGAATCAAGTCGCTAACGGAGGAGGCTAAACACAGGGCCTTCAGAACACTCGATATCTTTCTTTCTACCCTGCTAAAACTAACAGATGGTCAATTACCTGATAATTTCCTTGTCACGCTACCCAAGGTGATCTCACCAGTACAGGTAGATGTCTTGTGTGATTATCTTGACCTGCTTGAAGCGGAGAACAACCTTCCCGCTGGTTCAGTGAAAATAGATTTAATGCTGGAGAATGTGCAGAGCCTGTTCAACGACAAGGGACATTCCGGTCTACCTGAAATAGTCGCTGCCGGTAGAGACAGGGTGACCTGCCTCATTCTTGGCACCTTTGATTATACGGCGACCTGTAATATCGCATCTACCTTTCAGAGTCACATGCATCCAGCAGCCGATTTTGCCAGACAAATGATGATTGCGAGCGTCATGGGTACCGAAGTGGCTATCTCCGACGGGATCACCAATATCATGCCTATTGCACCTAACAGGGGTGATGGGCTGACGGAAGCTGAAATAGCAGAAAACCAACGGATTGTTTATGCCGCGTGGAAATTGCACTTTGATAATATTCTTCATTCAATGAAACAGGGAATCTATCAGGGGTGGGACCTGAACCCTGCTCAAATCCCGATTCGATTCGCTGCGGTATATTACTTTTTCCTGACTGGTCTTGAGGCTTCGAGTGACAGGCTTAGGACCTTTATCGACAAGGCAGCACAAGCCTCACTGGTAGGCAATACGTTTGACGACGCGGCAACCGGCCAGGGACTCGTGAACTTTTTTGTCAATGGCATGAATTGCGGAGCCTTGACCGAAGACGACGCACTGGCGACGGGCTTGACGCTTGAAGAGTTCAATAATCGATCTTTTATGCAGATAGTTGAAAATCGAACCAGGAGCGGTGAGTGACAATAACATTATTAAAACAATGTGAAGATCTTATCAACCGGGGTTTGTCGTATATAAAGACGGAAACAACGGCCAATCAAAAAGTTGTGACCGCGAGACTGGATGATCACCAACAGGCTATATACGACCTGGCAGTGAGCTACGCCGAAATCAGAAGCGCCCTGAATCTCCAGGAATTTGCGGAGGGAAGTGGCGATGAAGAGAAAAAACTAGCTGACCTTTTTTCTGCAGAGGTGATAAGCGCAACGCTTGCGCGATTGAACAGGGCGCCGGGTGATATTGGACTGTCTGCATCTGACTTTGATCTTGGCACCGACGTTTCTGATTTTCTGAGTGAGCAACTGTCCAAAGATTCATTAAGTCAACTGGGCAAGTCGCTGGCAACATCAGCGGGGGATATCGGCCAGAGAGGTTTGGAAGAAGAAAAACAGTTGATGGCTGATACCTTCAGGCAATTTGCAAACGAGGTAGTTGAGCCGCTCGCTGAACGCATTCACAGAAGTGACCTTATGATACCTGATCAGATTCTTGAGGGATTGAAAGAACTGGGTTGCTTTGGGTTATCGGTACCTGAGCGGTTCGGCGGCCTGCTACCTGATGAACATGAAGACAATCTCGGCATGATTGTGGTCACAGAGGAACTTTCCAGGGCTTCTCTTGGTGGCGCAGGCAGC
>CAZJRI010000018.1:0-20293 GCA_964548025.1 uncultured Pseudomonadales bacterium | reverse complement strand
TCATAACCAGACCTGAGATTATGGCCCGGGCATTGCTCGAAGGTGGAACAGATGCACAAAAATCCCATTGGTTGCCGAAACTGGCCAATGGAGACCCGTTGTGCGGTATAGCAATCACTGAGCCTGACTATGGATCTGATGTCGCTTCAATGAGACTCAAGGCCACCCAGGTGGATGGGGGTTGGTTGCTCAGCGGTGAAAAGGCGTTTAGTACGTTTGCGGGTAAGGCGGGTGTATTGCTGGTTCTGGCGAGGACAAATCCCGATCTGTCACTGGGCCACAGGGGTCTGAGCCTTTTTATGTGTGAAAAATCTTCAACGGATGATCATCAATTTGAATTTGAACAGCCAGATGGGGGCAGGTTAATTGGTACTGCTATTTCGACCATAGGATATCGGGGCATGCATACCTATCAGTTGTTCTTCGATGATTTCTTCGTACCGGACTCAAATGTCATTGGCGAAAGTCAGGGATTAGGCCGGGGTTTCTATTTCACGATGCGTGGATTTATGGGTGGCAGAATTCAGACTGCTGCTCGAGCCTGCGGTATTATGCAGGCTGCCTATGAGAAAGCGATCAGCTATGCCAATGACAGAAAAGTATTCGGTGAACCGATTTCGAGCTACGGCCTTACACAAGCCAAGATTGCCCGTATGGCTGCTTATCTGGTCGCTTGCAGGCAATATACCTACGCGGTTGGCAGGATGATGAACGAAGGCAAGGGGCAGATGGAGGCCAGCCTAGTGAAGTTATTGGCATGCAAGGCGGCGGAGTGGATTACCCGGGAGAGTATGCAGATTCACGGTGGCATGGGATACGCGGAGGAAACTTCCGTGAGTAGATATTGGCTTGATGCGCGTGTCCTGTCGATTTTCGAAGGCACAGAGGAGACGCTGGCACTGAAGGTGGTGGGCAGGAGCCTGGTTGAAAACGCCTGAGAGGTCATCCTTTTCTGAGTGCTTTATAATAAAATGGTCAAATTGTTCAACCCAAATTCTGAGATGGAACGACCATGGATCTAACATTTAGTGAAGAAGATTTTGTATTTCAAAAAGAGGTCCGTGAATGGATTAAGGATAATTATCCTGAAGAAATGCGCCAGCGTCACAGGCGAAGTGCCAATGGTCATGTAGACAAAGAAGATCATGTCTACTGGCAGCAGGCGCTACACAAAAAAGGTTGGGCTGGGTTGAATTGGCCAGCAGAATACGGCGGCCCTTCTTTCACTCCGACTCAACGATATCTCTTCGATCTTGAAATGGCTGCTGCCGACACCCTGGGCGTCATGCCTTTTGGTTTGTCGATGGTCGCGCCGGTTATCATGAAATATGGCACCGAAGAACAGAAGGAGAAGTTCCTGCCGGATATTCTTGCGACAAATAAGTGGTGGTGTCAGGGATATTCAGAGCCGGGTTCAGGTTCGGATCTTGCCTCCCTCAAGACAAAAGCTGTGCTTGATGGGGATCACTATGTTGTTAACGGCAGTAAGACCTGGAATACCCTTGGCCAATATGCTGACATGATTTTCTGTCTTGTTCGAACCAGCGAAGAGGAAATCAGACAGATGGGAATATCCTTTCTCCTGATTGACATGCATTCTCCGGGTATCGAGGTCCGGCCAATTGTTACGATTGATGGGCCTGCACCGGGTCGTCAGGAAATAAACGAAATTCACTTCGAAGATGTCAGGGTGCCTGCCGAAAATCTTATTGGCGAAGCGGGTAAAGGGTGGACCTATGCTAAATACCTGCTTGAGTTTGAGAGGGGAAATGCATATTCCCATGGATTGAAGGCAAGTCTCGCGGGGCTCCGGGAGATTGCAGATACTGAATTTGGCTCAGATGGACGTCTGCTCTCTGAAGACGATTCATTCATGAATAAACTGGCGCAGGTGGAGATTGACATCCATGCCATGGAGTTTACCGAACTGCGCATACTGAGCAGTATATCGACGGGCAAGAATGTTGGACCTGAATCATCACTCCTTAAATGTCAGGGCACTGAACTTCAGCAGGCACTCACTGAGCTGATGGTTGAGGCTGTTGGCAACTATGCCGTACCGTTTGATAATACCGGGTCCGTCAAAGGCGTTAACTTTGAGCCGATTGGACCTGAGTATGCGAATGTCGCAGCACCGACATACTTCAATACACGCAAGGTTTCCATTTACGCCGGTTCCAATGAAATCCAACGAAACATCATGGCAAAAATGGTACTGGGTCTATAACATTCTGATCGACTCGATTGAATCGGCGTCGACACCCAATTGGGTAAGTAGTTGAATGGCGTTTTCCTGTGAACGACAGACACTTTCACGTTTAACATGGCCGAATCCACGAATGTGCTCTGGCAGGCAGATTAATCTGCGTACAATATCCTGATTGTCATCTGTGCCAAGTCGCTCGCATTCGTTGATGATAGTCTCGTACCATCTGATGAGATCAGATTCGAGCTTGCGATCCTCGGTATATCCGAAGGGGTCCAATCTGGTACCTCGCAGAAACTTAAACGAAGCCAGAATTCTGAATATTGTCATCATCCAGTTTCCAAATCTCAATTTTCCAGGTAATCCCGAATGTGCGTTGACCGGTGCGATCAACGGCGGTGACAGGTGGAATGATACTTTGTAATCACCTTCAAACTGTCGATCAATGGCCTCCTTGAAGCGTGGGTCTGTGTATAACCGGGCTACTTCGTATTCATCTTTATAAGCCAGCACTCTGAAGTAGTTTTTTGCCAGATCGGTTGCCAGATCGGAGTTCATCACGGCAGAGAAGCGATTGACTCTGGTTCTGAATTTGTCTGCATAAGATTTGCTCTGATACGAACAGAGATATTCATGACGATCAGTGACTATTTCATTTAGCGTCAAACATGTCGCTGCATGTTCTGCCTGTACATGAATGAGTTCAGGTGCATGAGCGTTCAGACGCCCGAGTTGAAAAGCCTGAATGTTCTCATCGACTGCTGATCCGTTTAGCGTTATGGCACTGACAATAGCCTCGGCAGTTATCGGAATATATCCTTTCTGATACGCAAATCCGGCTAAAAAGAGATTGGCGCTTATGCTCGCTCCCAACAGTTGTTCAACGGCGCTACTCGAGTTGACGAAGTGGATGTTATCTTCGCCCACGCATTCCCGGATGATGTCTCTCATGGATTGACCGGGAAAGATCGAATCCGGATCGCGTGTGAATTCAGCAGTCATTGCTTCATGGCTGTTGATAACAGCGGCAGCGTGATCCCTGTTGACCTTCACCATTGAATCATTCGACGCCGCGACCACAAGATCGCAACCGATTACCAGGTTCGCGCCTCCGGCGGCAATTCTTGATGCATAGATATCCGCTGGTTTTGATGCAACCTGCAGATGAGTAATCACAGCGCCAAATTTCTGTGCCAAACCTGTCATGTCGAGAACAGATGCACCCTTGTTCTCCAGGTGAGCAGCCATACCCAGTATTGCGCCGAGTGTCGTGACCCCTGTACCTCCGACTCCGGCGATGACCATCCCATAAGAAACTTCGAACTCCGGCAGTGACGGTTCAGGCAAAGTGGAAAAATCGTATCTACCTTCAGAGGGGTTTGGTTGTCTTAGGTTCCCGCCTTTGACAGTAACAAAGGCAGGGCAGAATCCCTTGATGCAACTCATATCTTTGTTGCAACTGCTTTGCTCAATTTTCCTCTTTCTGCCATATTCGGTTTCATGAGGCACAACTGACAGGCAATTAGAGGCTACACCACAATCGCCACAGCCTTCACAAACAAGGGTGTTGATGAAAGGCAGGACATCCGGCTCTTCCAAAACGCCTCGTTTTCGTCTTCGGCGTTTTTCTGCGGCACAGGTCTGGTCGTAGATGAGAACTGACGTGCCGATATAGGTCGTGAGTTTGCTTTGCAGTTCGTCGAAATCGTCGCGATGGGAGATGGTCGTTCCCGACGGGAAGGCAGAGGGGGAGTATTTGGAAACGTCATCGCTGACTATTGCAATACGCTGAACGCCTTCACCGTGCAGTTGATGACTAATCTTCTCTACACTGAGTTTGCCATCAACCTTCTGTCCACCGGTCATGGCAACCGCATCATTGTAGAGAATCTTGTAGGTGATATTGGCGTTGGCAGCAACTGCTGCTCTGATGGCGAGTAAACCAGAGTGGAAGTAAGTACCGTCGCCGAGATTCTGGAAGACGTGGCGAGTCTTTGTGAACGGCGCCTGGCCAATCCAGGTTGCGCCTTCACCGCCCATCTGGGTGAAAGTATCAGTTTGTCGATCCATCCAGGTAGCCATGTAATGGCAGCCAATCCCCCCCATGGCCCGGCTGCCTGGTGGGACCAGGGTGGAAGTATTGTGAGGACACCCGGAACAGAAATGTGGTGTTCTTTCTATGATTTCTTTTGGCCGATTTAAGTATTTTTCTTTCTCGATCAAAAAAGCCAGCCTCTGTTCTATGGTTTCACTGGTAAAGAAGCGGGTTACCCGTGAGGCGATAGCTCTTGCAATCACAGCCGGGGTTAACTCGCCAGTGGCAGGTAGCAACCAGTTACCGCTCTGATCTCTTTTACCGAGAACGATCGGTCGAACACTCGATTGCCAGTTATAGAGCTGGCTTGTTAGCTGGTCCTCAATCAATCCTCGTTTCTCCTCGACAACAAGCACTTCATCCAGACCTGATGCAAAATCCCGGATACCATCTGGCTCGAGTGGCCAGGACATGCTGACTTTATATAACCTTAAACCAATCTCTTCCGCCAGCCTGTCGTCGATACCAAGATCCTGTAGTGCCTGAAGTACATCCAGATAGGATTTGCCGCAGGAAACGATGCCAATTCGGGGATTAGGGCTGTTTATCGTAATCCGATTGAGCTGGTTTGCTCTCGCAAAAGACAGAACGGATTCGGTTCTCTCATTGTGTAGCCTGAGTTCCTGTTCAAGGGGTTTGTCCGGCCACCTAACATGGGTATTAGGTGGCACACCAGATGGTTGAACAATGCTGATTCGATCTTGATCGATTGCAGTGGAAAACGAGGCGTCGACGGTTTCCGCTATGGTTTTCAATGCGACCCAACAGCCGCTGTAGCGAGACAATGCCCAGCCGAATAGTCCGAGATCAATTATTTCCTGAACCCCGGACGGATAGAGCACGGGAATCATCGCATCGATAAATGCATATTCAGTCTGATGCGGAAGCGTCGACGACTTACAACCATGATCGTCTCCGGCAATGACCAGGACACCTCCGTGTCTTGAAGTACCAGCATGATTTGCATGCTTGAAGACATCACCTGATCGATCAACTCCCGGGCCCTTGCCGTACCACATCGCGAAGACACCATCGTAGACTGCTCCTTCAAACAGGTTAACCTGTTGTGAACCCCACACGGCGGTCGCTGCTAGATCTTCATTTACCCCGGGTTGGAAGTGTATTTTATGAGACTTCAGAAAAGCTTGTGCCTGCCACAGTGTCTTGTCGAGTCCTCCCAGAGGGGATCCTCTATATCCAGATATAAAACCGGCTGTATTGAGGCCTGCAGCAAGGTCTCTGTCTCGCTGCAGCATGGGTAGTCTTGCGAGTGCCTGGCTGCCAGTCAGAAAAACCTGGCCTTCGGATTTTGTGTATTTATCTTCCAGATTAACGGTACTGACAACCATAGAAGCTCCCGGTATAGAGATCTGTTTGCTTATTACTCAACCAGTTAAGGTATGAAAATACCGGCGAACCATAATCGTGACTACGGTTATATAAATAGGAAAAGTTCGGGCGTTCTCATTAAGACCGCCGTCAGCGGGTTGCCACGATATATGGCTGACTCCTGGATATAGAGGGATCGCCTCGCACCAAAACTGTAGGCCTGATTTCTTGATCCGGGCGGATAATCCCGTCCTTTCAGGCCTTCAGCTAAATTTTAGCAAATCAGGTAGTGTGGTCAAATACCTGCTTTTGCCAATCGTTGGTGGTGGGCCTGTTCCTTTTAGGCGCTGCGACCGGTGGAATGGGCGTTTGAGTGAGCGCCCGGGTGACGAGATCAGGTATTCCGAGCATTCGCAGAATATATCGGGTAGCCTCCGTCATTGCACCTCTGGATAGATTACCTCGACTGATCTCGAGGGTGACATGTTTTACCATTCCCATGACGAGACTTGCAGTGAAGTGCACGTCATCAACGATGAATCGTCCATGTACCACGCCTCGTTGGATATCGGCCAGGCATTGTGCTCTATCCTGTTGCAGAATGTGATCTGAATCCAGTCCGGAATAGGACAGGAAGGTTCGCCATTCCTGATTATCCTGCGCTTGTTCGAAGCAGTAGAGCAGGGTGGTAGAGACGATGGTTGCAGGATCTTTGATGGGTTTTCGCAGTTCCAGGAGCCGGCTATTGAAATTGGCCCTGATCTCTTCCAGTACAGCTTCGAAGACATTCTGTTTGGATTCGAAATAGTTGTAAAACGTCCCCAAACCGACATCTGCTCGATCGGTGATATCCTGAATGGAAATCTTGTCGTGACCACGTTCATAAACAAGGTTTCTTGCTGCGAGGAGAATAGCATTGCGAGTCTTCTCTTTTTTCCGCAGGAGTCGGCCTTGTTTGCTCATGATAGCTGAAGATCCTTATTTGAATTCGATTTTTTCTTGTGCGATGCAGGCTATCAGTTATTGGACGTTCAAAACTGAATATATAATGGAAATATTCAATCAACGGTAGTGGAGTGACCGGTTGTTGCCGGATCAGACATTTGCGTCCCAGACATTTGCGCCCCAGTCAATCTAGGGGAGACTGAATTGCGGGTGAATTGGCGTCAAACGAATCGGGATTGAGTCATGGGATTTCCACAAAGCACCCCTTGCCCTACTCAGAGACCTTTTTCCTGATCAATTTCTTTCTGTCTCTTCTTCATTGCAACAAGTCTCTTTTGTTCGCGTATTGCTAACTCTTCTTCGAGCTGTCTTGCTTTAAGTCGTTGATTATATTTATTATTCTCTGAGCTATCTATCACGCTCAGGATCAGCTTATCCTTTCTGACGAGTACTGATATGGAATTGCCCTGAAGTGAAAGTACAGTATGTCTCTCGGTGTGTTTGAGAAAGCCGCCGAATGCAATGTCCAATGCATGATCGACAATCCACTTCTGTTTGGTCAGAGCAGGGCGGGTTCCCTCAACTTCAATTCTCAGGCTGACGGGTTTGAGATCAGGATTCACCATTATCTTATAGGTTCCATCTTCAAATCCACGCATCGGTTCGGGTGGGGTGAATGTAACGAGTTGATCTGGCCTGGCCAGAAACCCGACCCGCTTATCGAAATTGATGCCGAATCCTCTGTTCAGATTCTGTCGCAGCTTCATGAATTCGTCTGTCAACACCATTATTCTCATCTCTTCCGGATTCAGCAAATGCCTGTCTGGATTCGCGTATTTCTTGCGCAGATGCCGGTTTCTTATTTCCAGGTACTCGTTAAAGGAATCAAAGGCAAGATAGTTGATCTCACCCACCGAGCCTTGTTTAGAGACTCGTATTTGATTAGAACCCTTGATGAACTTCATATCGGTTTCTGTTTGAAATACAGGTTCACCGTACTTTCGCCGTAACAGGAGGATGACTTTGTCAATTTCAGGCACCATCCTCGCCACGATCCAGATTGGCTTGTCATCAAAGTCCAGAAATACCTGGTATTCAACATTCTTTGAACGGAGTACAGACGGAATGGCCGGTGGCTTGATAGTGCAGGTGGGCAAATTGAAGGGCTTGACAGTCCCCCTATAGCTCAGACCTGCAGGGAGCTTCGATAAGTTTTGCCAGCCGAGATCGGTGATGATCGAGTCCAGGGGTAACTTCTCGTCGAAGAGAATGCCAAATGCACCTGTGATTTCACCCTCTCCGGCGACGTATATGCCAGACTCGACAATATCGTCTTCAGGGGCTATGGCCGGTGGTGGGACCATTGGCTTCTTGAGCCGTCTCTGGTCGCCAGATATTTCCTGCCATTCCTCGCCTGCAGCGCATAGTGGCAAGAGAAAAAGCACGACAACCAGAACCCGCAGAGGGCTTAACACAGTTTGTAACCTCTTGTGCTGGATCGTCTCTTGCACTCTTTTACAATATTCGTACAGGAGATTGCTGCACCGGGGGATGGGTTTTCAGTGCTTTCACACCATTCGTTCTGCTCAATAAGTTCGTAGGTACTCAGTTGGGCCAGATTCGAAGACCCACCTGTACACCCAGCGAGTATCAGAACAACCGCCACGGTAACTAGTATGTCTTTATGCACTAACTGATCCATGTGAACAGGGCAAATCATCTTTAAATTAAGTATAGTGCTCGAATCAGGAAACGTATGTTGAAAGTACGTACGTTGAAAGTACGTAGGTGATTTATTGGAAAGCGAATCGATTCATCTCGCAGAACTGGTAACAGGCATTACACTGCTGATGTTGGTGGCTGCAGTCACCACAATGCTAAGCAAACGTCTTGATAAACTGCCACTCACCATTCTTCTTGTATTTGTCGGCATAGGGGTAGCCCTGGCATCAGGTAATGTGCCGGGATTTGGTTCGCTGCAACACTTCGAATTAAGCCCCGATCTTGTCTTGTTTGTATTTATCCCCACCTTGATTTTCGAGTCAGCCTTCAATCTGAATGCCCGTCAACTCGGAAGAAATATCGTGCCAATTCTGACGTTGGCTGTCCCGGGATTGCTGATATCCACGATGATTATCGGCACGATGGTTTCACTTTTTACCGATTTTGATTTTATGGTGGCGCTTCTACTTGGTGCCATCCTGAGTGCCACTGATCCTGTGGCGGTCATTTCAATTTTCAAACAGTTGGGGGTACCTGAACGGTTAACCGTACTGGTGGAAGGGGAGAGCCTTCTCAATGATGCGACCTCGCTTGTACTGGCGACTCTGCTGATCGGTATCCTGAGCGCCGGATCGTTTTCAGGTGGCGTTGTAATAGATGGGGTAGGTGAGTTTTTTGTTGTTTTTCTCGGTGGTGCCTTTGTAGGCTGGGTGCTGGCTGTTGCAGTAGGTCAGGTGTTGGGAAATATTGAATCAGATCCATATATCGAGATCACGCTATCAACTATTCTTGCTTACTTCTCTTTTGTGATAGCCGAACATGTTTTTCATGTCAGCGGTATCATGGCGGTCGTCGCAGCCGGGATCATGATCGGCTCTTGGGGTAAATCCAAGATATCGCCTTCAACTGAAGAGTTCATGGAGCATTTCTGGGAATATCTGGCATACCTCGCCAATGTGTTGATATTTCTTATGGTTGGCATGCAGATTGATCTGACAGCAATGTGGGATTCAAGTTATCTGATTGTCGTTGTCGTGATAGGCATGTTGATCTCCCGGGCTGTGGTTGTCTTTGGGGTGGTACCACTGGTTGGGAAGATCCCGGGTTCTGAATTAATTAGTATGCCGTTTCGAACAGTCATGTACTGGGGAGGTCTCCGGGGTGCGATAGCGCTTGCCATTGTTCTCTCTCTGCCTGAGTTCCAATACAAGGATACGTTGATCGCTGTTGTCATGGGCGCTGTGCTATTCACGCTTGTCTTTCAGGGACTTTCCATTGAATTGGTAGTGAAAAAACTTGGCCTGGATAAGTTGAGCCTCCCGGATACGCTTGCCCAACTGGAGGGAGATCGGAATGCGAGGCTTGAGGGATTGTCGAGACTGGAGAAGCTGGCCCAGAGTGGCATGTTCTCCGAAAGAATCGCAGACAATATCAATGAAAAAGGCGAACGCCAGATTGAAGAGCTCAATGACGTTATTTCTATGCTGCACAACGGAATGCAGCCAGACGAGATGTTGAAAACTCTCGCGATGAGATGCCTGGTGCGAGAGAAATCCCGGTACCGCGAACTGTTTTCCCAGGGGCTCATCAACGAATGGGCTTATAGAGAACTGGACTATACCATTGACGTTCAGCTCGAAGGCGTCAGACATCGTAACCAGTTACCCACTGCCGCAATCGAAAATTCCATCGGCAAACGCATCAGCCTGATAATGATGAAGCTCCTTGAATACCTGCCTGGTGTGCAGGGAATACTAGAGAATTTGAGGGCACAGTGGATAGTCAGGGACTATGGTGTTGCCTGGGGGCGGTATCGCGGGACTCATAGTGTGCTCAGTCAATTACCCATGATTGCAGGGGGAGAGATCAATGAATCGAGTTTCCAGCAGATCAAAAAGCTGTATGAAGAGATTGAAGCGCAGGTTAAATCTCAAATCGACGAGGTCGGGGAACTCTACCCCGAGTTTGTCGAGACCACACAGGAGCAATTAGGTCAGCGTATGATGTTGATTGCCGAGCGTGATTCAGTTGAGCATTCGGCAGAACTGGGCATGATTCAGTCCGGCATTGCTGAGAATATCCTGAAAGATCAGTCTGAGCGAATTCGAGTCCTGGCACAGGATAATATATCTGCTTCCTTTGAAATTGAGGTTGATGAGCTGTTAAGGAAAGTGCCGGTCTTCAGCGAGGTCGAAACTGAACAATATCCTGTTATTGCCAACTATCTGAGAGCCAGAACTGTGCCAAGGGGTACCGACATTATCAAGCAGGGTCAGGCAGGGGACTCAATGTTCCTGATTGCCCGTGGAATTGCGAATGTTTCAATTACCACAGACGGTGAAACCAATCAGGTGGCAACACTATATGCCGGAGACTTCTTTGGTGAATCAGCGCTGCTACACCAGACTCCCCGGAATGCGACTGCAACTGCCGCCACTCCCTGTTCACTTTACGAATTGAAAAGAATGGACCTCGATGCAATCTGTGAGAATCATCCGGAGATTAGGGAGATGGTTGAAAAGGTTGATCAGCAACGCATGAATGCGAACACGACGACGCGCTATCATTCGTCCTGAGATCGCTCCCGGCGAATGCGTTCGATAAGTCCATCTGTTGAGTCTTTCAAGCCGCGGACCAAACCACCTTTTCTGTATTCTGCGATTAAAAGATCTTCAAGTTTCTGAATATAAGCGTCTGAAGAAGCCGCATTTTCATCTTTCGAATTTTCATCTTTATAGTGGTCTGTCGCCCCGAACAGATTTATCCACACATCGGTCTGTCGTCCGAATTTGAGGAGGCGGTTAAAGTGGTGTCCCGGGTTTTCCGGGTTTGAAAACAGACCATAGAGAGCAGCAGCAATGGATACCGGGCTTAGCAATACATCTCTTAGCCCGTCCATGGCAAGTTTGAACTGAAACGCCACAACATCTCTCATTAACTGCCAATGATCAGGCTTTTCTCGACCGATTTCTTCTGGATTCTGCTCACTCACGCGTTGATTTCCCGTTCATCCGTTATCTGAATATGCCAGCTTAATCTGAGCGTTTTTTAGTATTTCTGATCTACACTAAATTAATAAGTCGGTTTTCTTGAACATATCTCATTATTCTATGTCCGCTGTAATCTCGTTACCACATGGATTCACTGTCCACTATGAATTGCATGATCCGTGGCTCCAGGGTGTGGTAGATGGCATGCCTTTCACAACGGCACGAGAAGGCGAAGAGGACGTCGGAATCATCATCGTCGACGACCTGGACAGTCTGAATCATCTTCATTTCAGCCATGCAGTCTATCTGGATACCTCCTGTTCACCCTGCTCAGTGCCTGAAAATACGCTGGTATTGCAGACACCGCCAGGGTTGAATTTCAACGCGAACCTGATATCGATTATCGCTACGCTCAATCAGGGACATGGTCACGGTCTATTACTGATTCAGCAGCAACTTCGGAGTCAGCTTGATTGGGTAACCAATGGATTGGAAGAGGCGATCATATGGACCGATGAAGAATTTGAGATCCTGAACCTCACTGATAGTGCAGTGAGTCTATTCAACTCCCGCCCGAAAAAACTCATTGGTCAGATTTTGAGTGAAGTTATTCAATGTGAAGAAGAAGACCTGCACGAGATGCTGGCGAAACGTGCTGCGATAAATGCAACAGAAAAACTGGAAGTGCAGGGACAGGTCTTGCAGGGTGAGAAGGTCTTTCTGAGAGTCGGTATTAAACGACTGGTAGACAAGAGATACCAGCTCAATCTCATTGATGTTTCTTCGCAGCGCGCGGCCGATAAACGCTTCATTCAACTGGCGAACTATGATCCGATGACGGGGCTGGCAAACAGGGGACTCCTGTTCGAATTTCTGCAGCGTGCAGTTGGCCGCAGTAAGAGAAGCGGCAGGATGATAGCTCTCATGCTCCTGGACATGGATCACTTCAACAGGGTAGATGATGATACGGGAGCACCCTTGGGTGATGAATTACTTAAAAGTGCTGCTGAGAAAATAAAGTCTCTGCTGCACGATCAGGACATGCTGGCGCGCTGGGGAGGTAGCGAACTGGCCATCGTAATGGAAGATCTTGAACACCCTGAATCGGTGAGTCGTATAGCCCAGCGGGTTATCTCGGTATTATCCAACCCTTTCGTTATCGGTGGTAAGGATTACTATATTTCTCCCAGTATTGGTATAGCCGTATATCCTGAAGCAGATGAGACGATCAATGGCCTGATTCAGGCCGCTGGTACTGCAATGTTTGAGGCGAAGAAAGATGATGGCCTGAATACCTACAGGTTCTACCAGGCAAAGCTCCAGCAGGTTGCGGAACAAAGAGCGGCTATCGAACAGCAGTTGCATCGAGCGCTCGATAACAATGAATTTGAGATTTACTACCAACCCAAAGTATCAATCAGCAAAGAGAAGGTCATCGGATTCGAAGCGCTGCTCCGATGGCAACATCCCGACTGGGTTAAGGTGAGTCCGCAGGTTTATGTTCCGGTTGCAGAGGAGTGCGGTCTCATCGGGCATATCGGCGACTGGGTACTGCGACAATCCTGCCTGAAGATGGGTCAGTGGCAACGGGATTACCCGAACATGAAGGACTGCAGCATCGCGGTCAATGTATCGACAAAGCAACTCAGTGATCCTTATTTCGCCGGGAAGGTTGCAACCATACTTGCCGAGTCAAAACTGGATGCAGACAAGCTGGAACTTGAATTGACGGAATCTGCGGTGATGGAAAATCCAGAGCAGGGGATTCGCATCCTCAATAAAATACATGAGTTGGGTGTGAAGATTTCAATCGATGACTTTGGCACCGGTTATTCATCATTGAGCTATTTAAAGAAGCTGCCTATTGACTGTATTAAAATTGACCGAAGTTTCGTTATTGATATCGGACTGAGTGAGTCTACAGAGTCAATAATCCAGGCAATTCTGGTCATGTCTGCCAGCCTGGGTCTTGTGAATGTCGCCGAGGGGATAGAGACGGTCGAACAGATGGCTTTTTTTGAAGGAACGCAGTGCGATACATTGCAGGGGTATATGTTCAGCAAACCACTGCCGGAGGCCGATATAGATATCATGTTTTCCGGCAACAAGCCTGCTTTGTATCTGGAACTCAGTCAGCTAAATCAGGCGAGAATCTAGTGTTCAGGTAATCCCTGATGACAGAGCGATTGCCTTGAATAGCAATACGATCACGTTTCTGTTCCAGTTGATAATCGTACATCGGATCATAGTAGTGATGCAGGAGATCCGATATCCACACCTTGTGATGTGAATCCTCGTTTGATTTGTGATTACTGAAAGCAGTTTCCATGGTTTTGGCTATCTTTGAGTAGTTTGCCCCGCCCAGCCGCTTCCTGATTGCCGAGAGGGCAGACGAATACTGCGTCTCCAGATGATCAACCGGATCTTCAATTCCAGCCGAAGTCAGCTCAGTGACCTGTTTCACGATATATTCCTGGTGAATCCGATCGACGCGATTGGCAACGGTATCTTCCAGTAGTATGACAGGCGCATTTTTCATTGCTTTCTGTAGCGGAAGAGGGACCTGCAATTTACCGATCATTCTTCCTTCGTCTTCGACGATAACCGAACGAGCCGAATTTAACAGATCGATGGCGACGGCATTCTCAAAGTTTATCTGGGTGGGTTGATCAGTAATCTGCCGTCCGAAAGCAGAGCCTCGGTGGTTGGCTCGCCCCTCGAGATCCAGAGAATGTGCATATTCCTGGAGCAGTTCCGTTTTGCCGATGCCGGTTCTGCCAGACAGAATAACTATTTCAGGCAGACTGTTGAAAACATCGAGAAGGAAATTCCGCATCGCCTTATATCCACCAGGCACAACCTTTGTGGGTGAGCCGGACTCCGACAGCCACTCTGCGGCTATCTGGGAGCGAAGAC
The DNA here is from genome assembly GCA_964548025.1 of uncultured Pseudomonadales bacterium. Taxonomy (GTDB): domain Bacteria; phylum Pseudomonadota; class Gammaproteobacteria; order Pseudomonadales; family Azotimanducaceae; genus JAHRVQ01. The sequence continues at coordinate 6,090 of CAZJRI010000018.1, read as the reverse complement.
CCCCGCGGAAACAATATAAATAGCCACTGGGGTTACTACGGCTAAAGTCTGTCCACTGGTTAATTCTGTTTTGACGAATACTACCGCTGACCAGTTCATATCCAAGGGCCCTGGCGGTATCGGGTCCTTTCTTCTTATAACAGATGCCGACTTTTTCTCTTTCATCGTCATTGAGAATTGGGTAATTCACTGCCGTTGGAAAAGAGCCTTTTGCGAATTCCACGGGCGCTCGCACATCCAGCAGCGGTGTGTCCGTGGTGAAAATTTCTCTGAGTATTTCTTTACTCACGTCTGGAAACTGAAGGTAAGAGGCCACGCAATTGATGTGCTTAAAAAATGGCAGGTCTGAAATGTAACAGTTCTGCCTATTTCTGACGAGGGGTAGGTGCGTATTTGCATTTATGAGGAGTTTAGATAATTTAACATAATATATATTATGCGCAATCAAATGCGGAGAGAGCGATAATATCTCCCGGAAGGTCTCAGGTATATCAGGTTTAGACGGCGGTAAAAGTACCGGGATACCACTGCATTCTGGGTGGCGAGTCGGTATACTTTCGTCTCGGTTAACGGGTGCAGAACCTGGCCGGACGATAACTCTAAATAAGAACAGCGAGATCAATATGGAATGCCCTAAATGCCATTCGAGTATGGAAGACGTAACTTACGGACGGGCGATGACCGTTGATAGATGTACTAACTGCAAGGGAATCTGGTTTGATATTGGTGAAGCCGAGACATTGAAAGCTAAATGGATGTCGGAGTTTATCGACAGTGGAGATCCCGAAGTCGGTAAAGAGTACAACAAGATCGATGAAGTTGACTGTCCCAGATGCGAGAAACGAATGACGAAGGTCTCTGATCCTGATCAACCTCATATCTGGTATGAAGCATGTGCTGATCACGGCATGTATTTCGATGCAGGGGAATTTACCGACTACAAGTATGAAACCTTGCTGGATAAATTCCGCGATCTGGTGACAGGAAAACGTACCTGATCAAACCGCTTTCGGCGGATATTTGTTGTCACTCCGCTTATTTATCAGAGCGGTAATTACGCCTATGGGTAAAAGATTATCTGCGTTAGATAATTGGTTTTGTCATGGAATTGGCTTAACCAGGTGTCCCTGATTAGTTAAAAGCGCCCTTTCCCGTTAAATCTAGAGGTTACAAGACTGATGCGAGTTGTTTCGTTCAATGTGAATAGTATTCGGGTCCGATTGCATCAGCTTGAAGCCGTCATCGCGCGTCATCAGCCAGAAATCATCGGATTGCAGGAAACAAAAGTGACTGACGATGAGTTTCCTGTCGAAGATATTAACGAAATGGGCTATGAGGTGGGTTTTCATGGACAGAAAACTCACTATGGCGTCGCTCTATTGTCAAAAAAAGCACCTGCCGAACTTATCAAGGGACTACCAAACGATGCGCCGGATAGTCAAAAACGGTTCATTGCAGGCAAATTTGAGCTGACCGACGGGCAAGTCCTCACTGTTATAAACGGTTACTATCCACAGGGCGAAAATAGAGGACATGCAACGAAATTCCCCGCCAAGCAAAAGTACTATGCAGACGTACTCGATTACGTTCAAACATCCTGTTCCAGCGACAATCCTGTAATACTCATGGGGGATATGAACATTGCACCCCTGGATGCTGATATCGGAATCGGCGAACCAAACCGAAAAAGATGGCTAAAAGACGGCAAAACCAGTTTTCTGCCGGAAGAAAGAGATTGGTTGAGTAAAATCTACGATTGGGGCGTTTACGATTCATTTCGCCTGCACTATCCGGCGTCTGAGGATCAATTTAGCTGGTTTGACTATCGCAGCCGGGGTTTTGAGAAAGAGCCAAAAAGAGGTTTGCGAATTGATCTGATTCTTGCGTCGAATATGCTTAAAGCGGTCAACAGTGATTCAGGTATCGACTACGAGATCAGATCGATGGATCGCCCGTCTGACCATTGCCCTATTTGGAGCGATTTTCAACTCAATCTCGGCTAGAGACTGTTTCATTCGTGCCGTTTCGCGTTGTTCCTTTGTGCTCCGCAGTTATCCTCAGCCCTCGTAGCAGCCGTGTTCTATTGCTATACGGCCTGATGACAAGATAGATAAGAAGACCTGAGAGATCTGCTGCGATGTCATTCAGTTCAAAAAAGCGGTATCCCAGGATCCACTGTATGCATTCGATGGCAATGCCATAACAAGCCAATCCCAACCAGTTGAGCCAGGACCGATTCAGAAAGGAGAAATCCGCAAGAAATCCCAAAACAAAGAATGCCAGGAGATGATTGCCCTTGTCCCAGACAACTGTGGCTACTTCTGGACTTTCTGGTGCGAAGGCAAGCCAAGTGATGATCAGAAGGGCGAGTGTAAAAAGTGCGCGAAAAATTATTCGGACGAAATCTGATTTCACTTATGGAGATTAATATCCTGGCGGGTTGCTTCAGCGACTTCTCTTGATTTGACATCAAAATCTGATTGATCGGATGCATAGATGATGGCGCGCGAGGAACTGATGATCATGCCCCCACCCTGCCCTGTCTCCATGAGTGATTTGATGCTGGCGCCCTGAGTGCCCACGCCCGGCAGCAGAAAGGTCATACCGGGAGCAATCTCCCGGATAGCACCCAGTTCTTCCGGTCTTGTCGCGCCAATAACAAGCCCGACATTGCCGTTCGAATTCCAGTCATTGACGGCCATTTCAGCAACGTGTTCATATAAAAGACGACCATCCTGCAGGGTCAGATTCTGCAGGTCAGATCCCCCGGGATTTGAGGTTCTGCACAGGATAAATATGCCCTTGTCTTCAAAATCCAGGAAGGGCTGCATGGAATCGAGTCCCATGTAGGGATTAATGGTCACCGCGTCTGCACCGAACCGTCGAAAGGCTTCATCTGTGTACTTCTCAGCCGTATTGCCGATGTCACCTCGCTTGGAATCCAGCAACACGGGTATTCCCTTACTCTGTGCATATTCAATTGATTTGGCCAGCGAATCCTCTGATCCTGCTGACCCGTAAAAGGCAATTTGCGGTTTGTAACAGCACACCAGGTCATGGGTTGCGTCAATAATGGCCCGGTTAAAGGAGAAAACCGGGTCCTTATCATTCTGAAGAATCTGTGGAATTCTCGATGGATCAGTATCCAGCCCGACACAGAGTAGTGTCTGGTTTCTCTCGGCAGCTTGTTCGACTCGATCAAAAAAACTGGACATCAGACGCTCTTCATTTGCAATTATTGTCACTCAACGTCACCTGGGACTTTTTTTGTCACCTGATTATAACGGATTCAATCAATTGAACCACCATTAAATTCGAAGCAACTCACTGTTTTTATTGGATTAATTTTTCGCGTCGGAAAATTGGCACGATGTTCGCTTATAGATACTGCATCGAGGAACGACAGAACGAGACAAAAATGGCGAACTCTCTAATTATGTCAAAGGTTATCAGACTGACTGATGCTCGCCAGCGTCGTGGAAAACAAGGAGCTGTAGTAGTGAACAATAGAGGTGATGACAGAAGGCGTGATGTCCGATCGGAAAGTCGGGCACCGGCATTTGTACAAATCGTTGCATGCAACGAACCGGAGATGATCGGCACTACAGTTTCGTGTAATACACTGGATGTTTCCTCAAATGGTTTGAAATTCGAATCAGATGCCAGCATACCGAGTGGATGCAAGCTCGATATATGGGTGGACATCGATTTCGGTCCAGGCAAGTTTTTCCTGACCAGCGATGTCAGATGGAGCAGAAACAGGGACGATGGTCTGTGCGAACTTGGCGTCGAATTACGCGATGGCGCAACGACTGACTACAAAGAGTGGTGGATGGTGCATGCCCACTAGGATGATTCGAACCGTTATTCGACAGGAATTATGAGCCTTATGATTGTTTTACCCTTGGTCCTTCCTTAGTGTCTTCTATGACATAACCGGCAGCGAGCACCTCCTCCCTAATCTCATCCGCTCGCTGCCATTTTTTTTCCTTTCTTGCTGTTTCCCGTTCGTTAGCCAGAGCCAGAATCTCTTTTGGTATTTCAATGACGTCTGGTGTCCAGGCTGCCAGATCCAGACCGAAAATCTCATCGAAATCAAGGATCGTTGCTTTTTTATCTGACTCATTCTCGTCACTGCGGATGAGATCCCAGGCAACTGCGAGAGCTCTTGGCATGTTCAAATCATCATTAATGCACTCAAAAAAGCGCTCGGAGTACTCAGGGATAATCTGTCCGGGTTCTCCCCAGTCATAGGCGGTCTGGTACATCCTCTGCAGTGCTGTGCCATTGGACGCAAGGCTTTCCCAGCTAAATGACATCTGGGTTCTATAGTGGGCAGACAGACAGAAATAGCGATAGACCATTGGGTCAATGCCTCTCTCTATCAGGGTATCCAGTCGCAGGAATTCTCCTGATGATTTTGACATTTTTGCGTTATCCAACTGCAGGAAGTAGCCGTGCATCCAGAAATTGGCCAGCCTGGTACCGCGACTTGCCTCGGTCTGCGCAATTTCGTTGGTATGATGAATCGGGATGTGGTCTTCACCACCACAGTGTATGTCGAAATAGTCTCCCAGGTATTTGGCCGACATGGCGGAGCATTCGATATGCCATCCAGGGAAACCTGTGCCCCAGGGACTGTCCCATTCCATTTGCCTGTGCTCGTCTTCAGGCGAAAACTTCCACAACGCAAAATCAGTCACATGCTGTCGTTCACTGTCCACCCTTGCCCCTGACATCAGGCCTTCGATATCCAGGCGGGCCAGATAACCGTAATTATTGAGCTTGCGTGAATTGAAGTAGATGCCATCACTCGTTTTATACGTATAACCTTTGTCAACAAGGTCCTGAATAAATGCGATTTGCTCAGGGATATGATCGGTCGCCCGGCACCAGATGGCAGGCTCGTTTACATGGAGTCGTGAGAGATCTGTCTGAAATGCCTCAGTGTACTGATCAGCCATTTGCCAGGCAGTCAGACCAGTTCTCTTTGAACCAACCTCCATCTTGTCTTCCCCAGAATCCGCATCTGATGTCAGGTGACCCACGTCGGTAATATTCATAACAAAATTAACGTCATACCCGTTCTTTCTGAGAACCCGGATTAACAGGTCTTCGAATATGTAGGTTCGCAGGTTTCCGATATGAGCGAAGTTATAGACGGTCGGGCCACAGCAATAAAGCCCCACTTTACCCGGTTCGAGTGGTTCAAATTTTCGTATTTTGCGCTCGTAGGTGTCGAATAACTGTAGTTCGGGCATGCCCTTTGGTGTCACTTGTTTAAAAAGAGGCGAATCTTATAGCATCTATGGCTGATCTCAAGCGCTAAAACGATCCTGCATGACGCGCTCAACCGTTTCTACGATTACCTGAGTCTGCTGATCTATTTCAACGTTGACCTCATCGCCTTCTTCAAGCAGCGCAAAATTTGTCCTTTTCAGGGTTTCGGGAATAAGATTTATACTGAATTCTCCGGATTCCCGATCCAGATCTGCGACTGTCAGGCTGCAGCCGTTGAGCGCGAGAAATCCCTTGTGAAATACGTACTTGAGCCACTCCGGCTTGCCCCTGAGGGTGATACGACGATTGTTTTCCTGGTTCTTGATGCTGACAACTTCTGCAACATCGATGATATGACCTGACAATATGTGCCCCCCCACCTCTTCATTGGGTTTGGCAGAGCGCTCGACATTCACCTGGGAGCCACGGGTGAGATGTTTGATGTTGGTTATCGCAAGGGTTTCGGCAATTGCATCGAATCTGACTTCATCTGGCTGCATGGATGCGACGGTAAAGCAGCATCCATTAATGGCGACACTTGCACCGGTTTGCAGGTCTGTTTTTAGCCAGTCTGGCAGAGAAATACCAAACGTAAGCAATCCTGGCCTCTGTTGAGTGAATGAAATGGGTAACATTGCCTGAACGATGCCTGTGTACATGATTTCTACCTATAAATTCGGCGAAGAATCCTGAAGTCCGAGCGATTCTTGCATATTCTGTATCAGAACGTATCTCAGAACACGTTTCTTTTAAAAGTAGAATCGTTATAACGGCTATAGAAGCCGCTGTCTTTCACTATAAAACTGGCTA
>CAZJRI010000017.1:22125-51824 GCA_964548025.1 uncultured Pseudomonadales bacterium | reverse complement strand
AGAACCTCCATCTGACAGAACGCTTCACCCTGATGGAAAACGGCAACCTGCACTACGATTTCACTGTTAATGACCCGACGGCCTGGACGGCTCCCTGGAGCGGTTCTTTTGCGTGGAAGCGCAGTGACAACAGTGTTTACGAATATGCCTGTCATGAGGGTAACTATTCTATGTACAACACGTTGAAGGGTGCGAGGTTTCTGGAACAGAAGATGATCGCAGAGCGCACTCAGGCGCAAGAAGGAGAGTAACTCTTAATGGGCCACACCCCATTAAGAATTACGGAACCACCTGTATCCTACTAAATTAGCACCGTTCCGAGCCTGCCGCAGGTCCGCCTGCCGCAGGTTCGCCTGCCGCAGCCTCTGCACTCACTTCATCGCTTTGAACAGAAAAACGTGAGACAGACTCCGGCGACTCAGAAATGGTCGCTCATTGGTCAGAAATAGCGAGAGCAACCAATCTAGAATTGCCTGCCAACCCTGATCCGATATTCCCTTCCGCGATTTTCCATCTGCTCATAGGACTGAAAAGCATCTCCGATAATACCGGTGATCAGATGGTCACTGTCCGTCATATTTTCGACCCCAACGGAAACAAGCCAGGCATCGGTATTGTCTCGCCAGGTGATATTCAGATTGCCGATATCATAGCCTTCGTCCTGCGCAATCTGAGGCGTGTTGAAGGTATCGTTATAAAAACTGGAGTGGTATGACCAGTCCAGTCTTGCCTGCAGGCTACCGGAATCACCCAGGCTGAATTCTTTCGAAATAGCGGCGCTGGCGGACCAGTCAGAAATACGCTCAAAATCAAAAGAGTTGTTTACAAAAGTACTCACTTCGTCGATTTCTGTGTACTCCGCATCAACGTACCCAAAAGAAAACTCAACAAACCAGCCGCTTTCCGAAAGTGCTTTCAGCTCCAGTTCTGCACCGTCGATTTCCGCGCTGGCAGCATTTTTGGTGACAGGTGCCACGCTGGTAAATACCTGGATCTGCAAATCATCATATTCTGTATGAAAAATCGCGCCATTAATCTGCAAATTGCCGTTCAGCGCCTTGTACTTGAATCCCAGTTCAACCACCTCTACAAACTCAGGCTCAAATGTCGGTATCAGATCAATATCAGGCGTGCCTGGAGGCGCGAAGAACGGCACAACAATAGGTGGGAAAACTCGTTGGCTGAATCCGCCGCTTTTGAAACCTTCCGAGTAGCTCAGATAAGACATAAGGTCATCGTTAAACTGGTAAGAGAGCGTAACGAGCGGGGTAGTCTCTGAAATATCAATTTCCTTTTCAAGCAAGGGTAATATGCGGGTACCCGCCTGCATAAATGGCGCATCCAACAATGGATGCCCTGTGCCTGCAAATTTATTCTCAAAAATGATCTGATCAGGCAGGAACTTTTTAGTCTCGTCTGTATATCTCAATCCTGCAGTCAGACTCAGGGCATCATTGAAATCATAGGTACCCTGCATAAAAAACGCGTGGGAATCATTATCAATTCGACCGCCGCTTCTAAACCTGGAAACCGTAAAATCCAGAAGGTTAATATTGTTTCCAGACTCTTCAAAATAGTAAGCACCCAGAATCCAGTTCAACTGCCCATTGACAGCGGTACCAGAAAGCTGGAATTCCTGCGTGAACTGGTCATGATCCATCAGGTCGACAAATTGAGATATAGTGAGAGGCGAATGATCACCATCGCGGGCAAATTCACTCTCAAGATCTCGATAGGCGGAAATAGATTTGAGCGATAACTGATCATTGATCGACCACTCGATGGTCAGGTTGGCTCCAAAAATATCGGTTTCTGAATACGCAGGCGCTGTCCCCTGATTGTCTCCATTGCTACTCAGATAACGAAGGTCGTAGCATCCGGGAATACCAGGATTGCTTGGCGCAGGCGGAATCGCACAGGGAACAGGATTACCATCCGGGTCAAATTGAGCAGCCGGATAAGGCACGCCGTTCTCATCAAAATTGGCAAATATGTTGTGAATGACTGCAAATGGCGGTGTATCTGGATCAATAGGATTACCCAGATTAATGCCAACGAGATTAAGAGGGGGGCCATTCTCATCATCTTCTGTTGCATCTGCAGAAAAACTAACAACTACATCTTCATTCGCCTGCCATCGAAAGGCAATTCTGCCCGTTAGCGTATCATCATCCCCCAGATCAATTCCGTCGGTTCTATCTACATAGCCGTCCTGTTTCGAGGAGGCTATTTGTGCACTGGCAAAAAAATTCTCGGCAAGAGGCAGATTGACAGACCCAAGCACATTCACATACTCATCGGTGCCCCCGGTAACCTGAATCTTTCCGGATAACTCATCATCCGGTTTCCTAGTCATGATATTAATCGCACCGCCTATGGTATTTCTGCCATAAAGCGTGCCCTGAGGTCCTCTCAGAACTTCCACTCGCTCAATATCAATCAGATCGAGTATAGCGCCAACCGACCGCGCTATATAGACACCATCAACGTATAAACCAACACCAGGGTCTGTAGTTGGCAGAAATTCCTTCTGCCCCACACCGCGGATGTAAATCGCCGCTGTATTGCTTGCGCCACCGAAACTGGGATTATTCTGAAATACAAGATTGGGCGTAAACTCGGCAATCTCGGAAATATTGGTCACGCCACGATACTCAAGATCTTCGGTACTATATGCGGATACCGATATTGGCGCTTCCTGCAACCCCTCTTCCCGTTTTCGTGCCGTGACGGTAATTTCTTCCATCAGCCAATCGTTGTCTGTCGCGGCAAAACTTTCACCTTGTCCGCCTGCCAGTGTCGAAGTGGCAATCGCCAATCCTAACCAGGTCTGTTTTGTAAAACGCATACTGCTCCCTCGTACCTTTTTGGGTACTAATTGTTTATGTTGTTAATTTACCTGGGGTAACCGATCCAGTGCTGCTTTGATATCATCTTCGGGATATTCATAGTCTTCCAGTTCACCCGCCTGGTATCGATCATAGGCTGCCATATCAAAATGACCGTGACCTGAGAGGTTAAAAAACAGGGTTTTCTTCTCATTCGATTTCTTGCATCTGAGCGCTTCGTTGATAACGGCTGCAATCGCATGATTTGATTCTGGTGCCGGTACAATGCCTTCCTGCCTTGCAAACGTAACCCCGGCTTCAAATGTTTCAAGCTGATTGACCGCTTCAGCGTCAACGAGTTGTTCATGATGGAGTTGAGAAACCAGAGCAGAATCGCCGTGGTACCTGAGCCCACCTGCATGAATACCGGGTGGCATAAAATCATGACCGAGTGTATACATTTTCGTGAGCGGGGTTGTGCCAGCAACATCGCCAAAGTCATAGGCATAATGACCGCGTGTCAATGTGGGACACGAGGTTGGTTCGACCGCCACCAGACGTACAGACTTACCTGCTGCCTTGTCGGCAAAAAAAGGAAAAGCAACACCGCCGAAATTGGACCCCCCACCACAGGGTGCATAGATTACGTCCGGGTAGTCACCGACTTTCTCAAACTGTTTTTTCGCTTCGAGTCCAATCACTGTCTGATGCAGGAGCACATGATTTAATACTGAACCCAGGACATAGTTAGTATCGTCATTTGTTGCTGCAATCTCGACGGCTTCAGAAATAGCCACGCCGAGAGAACCGTTCGACGAAGGATCATCGGCAAGTACATCTCTGCCTGCCTGAGTCTGATTGCTCGGACTCGCAACTACATCAGCCCCCCAGGTTTGCATCATGGATCGACGAAACGGCTTCTGCTCATAGCTGATCTTCACCATGTAGACCAGCACCTCCATACCGAACATCTGGCCCGCCAGTGCCAGTGAAGATCCCCACTGACCCGCACCCGTTTCTGTGACCATCCTTTTAACACCGTCTTGCTTGTTGTAATAAGCCTGAGCGACAGCACTGTTTGGTTTGTGTGATCCAGCCGGGCTGACACCCTCATTCTTGTAGTAAATCTTCGCTGGCGTACCCAGCGCAGCCTCAAGCCTTTTTGCCCGGTACAAAGGTGACGGCCGCCACAGTTTATAGATCTCTCTTACCTCTTCAGGGATAGGTATCCAGCGTTCTGTAGAGACTTCCTGCTCTATCACACCTGATGCGAAAAGTGGCGTTAGCATGTCTGGCGTTATCGGATTCCCATCAGGACCAAGGACTGGATGTGGCGCAGTTGGCATATCTGCAACAACGTTGTACCAGTGATCCGGCATTTCACTCTCTTGAAGGATAGTTTTTGTGTCTGACATTTGAGGGCTTCAGGTAATTTTGACAGCGGATGGTATCATAAAGATCGATAATCAAAAGTGATCAGGATCATTCAATCAGATGATTTGTTTGGACAGGATCGAACCTGATATTGCAGGTCGGTTGCGACCCGACAATCAATTGAACACGCGGCATACATTCAGCCACGGCTGGCACTGCCATGTTATCCAGCGTGCGAACATCCCGGACCAGATACAAGCGATCTAACCATGCACAAACCGTTTCTCATAATCCAGCTACGCCCCGAATCTGAGGCTGCAGATAACGAATTCGCCGCGATCAAATCATATGGCGGTCTGGAGGATCATGAGGTTCTACGTACCCGGGTCGAGAAGTCTGGATTACCTGATATCAATCTGTCTGATCTGTCAGCTATCATTGTAGGCGGCAGCCCCTTCGATGTAAGTACACCCGCACATAAGAAAAGCGATATTCAGCTAAAAATAGAGTCAGAATTCAATTCGCTCTTCGATCAGATTGTGGACGTCGACTTTCCCTTTTTGGGTGCCTGTTCGGGCAATGGATTGCTGGGCAATTATTGCGGTGCGAGCATTTCCGGAAAATTCGCAGAAGCGGTTGGTGGAACTGACATTTCTCTGACACCCCACGGTAAGATCGATCCGATTTTATCAGGAGTGCCAGAAACGTTCCGGGTTCTGCTCGGTCACAAAGAAGCCTGTGATGATGTACCGCCCGGCAGTGTACTACTGGCGGGTAACGAGACCTGCCCCGTACAGATGTTCCGCCTTAAATCCAATATCTATGCCACCCAGTTTCATCCTGAGGCCGATGCAGAGGGTTTCACCCTGCGTATCAATATCTACAAGGATCACGGGTATTTCCCACCTGAATCCGCAAACCATCTGATTGCCGCCGTTGAGAACGAGAAGACGCCCTATGCACAGCAGATACTGCGGCAATTTGTGGAGCGGTACAGGTAGTGTGCTGATACACCACTGATTCCTGCTCACTCCCAAAGCCCGACGACGAGTACTTTGCGTTAGGTCGACTATACTTTAAGTGAATCGGCCGGGTACTCTCTCTGATCCTGACATAGATGGGTGCCCGTAAGCCTCAGCATAGGCTACAGGGACCCATACATGACAACTGCCAGCACCATCATCGACAGAATTCTCTCTGCGGATCCGTTGCCTAATATCTATTCAACGATTGAAAAGCTAACCGATGACGAAACTGCATCAATTGGTGATATTGCTGAGTCCATTGATCGTGATCCGATTCTGACCCAGAGTGTTATGCAGCTTGCAAACAGTAATCTGTTCGGTTACTCGGAGAAGATCAACAGCATCCCACATGCATTCGGTGTTTTGGACCAGACCCAGTTGCATGATCTTGTGCTCGCTGCCAGTAGCCTGCAGTTATTTACCCAGTTTCCGAATTACCTGATGGATATCGACATCTTCAAGCACCGCAGTATCCATTGTGGGCTGGTTACGAGACTTCTGATCAGCCTGTTCAATCCTCGTGACAGTGAGAGGTTTTTTGTAGCTGGACTACTACACGAAATCGGTCACCTGATACTCTTCTCCGAATTACCTGAAAAATCTCTGGAAATAGTCACTCACTCCAAAGAGTGGAACCAACCGGTACATCTGGTAGAACGTGAATTTCTGGGATTCGACTATGCAGATGTTGGCGCAGAATTGCTGTCTGAATTGCAGGTGCCAGCTTGTTTTCGGGAACCAACCCTGCATCATATCGAACCTGCCGAAGCTGATCACTTTACAATGGAAAGCGCCGCTGTACATATTGCAAGTCATATGATGGACAACGAAGACTTCAATGAGGACTGGACCAGCCCAATCCCAACCATTGAGCCATCAGCATGGAAAATCACCGGTCTGACCACGGACATCGTATTTCCCATCAGTAGATTCGCGAAGTATCTTGGCCCACCGCAACCCCTGTTTGATTCTTTCGCATCAGCACTGGCACCTTTTAAACAGGAACTAAAAGATTCCGAATCTGAATCAAGACCGCACTGAAATTATCCTTCGAACCAGGGGTGAGAATTCTTGCTGCTCCCTTGAGTTCGTCTTCTTCTGTTTCGTCTGATCACAAGCAAACGAAAGATCCAACTCAACATCGCTTGTGAATTTCCATGCGTAACTTCCACCTTCGTTGAGTGCTGATATTGACCTTTTTGAGCCTGCCCAGGTTATCCCTGGCTCGTTGGCAATCTGCTTTCTTTGCTGCCAGTTTTCGTCTGTTTGCCTCGCGTTTTTTCCCCAGATGCTTCTGTCTCTGATTATTTTTCACTTTCCTGGTTTGAAGAAATGCATGTTCCTTTTCAGTCAGTCGAATTTCAACACCAAGACTTGGCGGTTGACTAAGAGTGACCTCATCTACTTTATTCTGACTGCCACAGTTCACATCCGAGTAAATGACCTCGCCGGACTTGTCAGTGCACTTGTGGATCTGATCGGCATATAAGCTGAATGAGAGTGGTAACAGGATGATGCATAGACTTATCGAGGCTTTCACTTGTATTCCCTCACGAGTTTATCTTGACCGACCGCCATTAATTATCCGTCAGGTATATAGTTTCAGTCTTAGTCGGTTCGTTGTGAATCAGTCGAACAGGAAATAACTTGTAAGAGAATTTCCACAATTGCATGAGGTCATTGGTAATGAAGCGTCGTCTTCCCCGACTGACCTGTCACGCCATCCGGTATAGCAGCAGATCACCCTGAGACGAGTACCACGATCAGAAGCGAGATCAGCAAAAAGGTCCTGATCCCAAGGATGATTGATCCTTCAGGTAGCTGGTATGTTTCATCTTCTTCGTGCGAGAAAAACTGTCCAAGTGCTTGCGTCGCCAGTGACTTGTCGGTGGCAGTGAGCAGGATTAAGATCTTGCTCAGTCCAGATAGCGGATTAGATGAATTACAGGTTTTCGTCATGACCTTCCCCATTCGACTCATATCTGTCCGAAAACACAATAGAGTTGTCCCGTACCGATGACTTGTTTTTCTTTTCCGGCCAGACTAATAGTGAGAATTCAAAAGATCAATCCAGGGGAATCGGTTCAATCGAAATGATCGAATTAATCTGCATAGTAACAACGACCCGATAGGAAGATCGCTCTGATTGCATGAGATACTCCGAACCTACCCAAATCGCCGACTAATATTTCTGATGTTGTGACAAGCAGTACGATTCGGCAAAATGTCCGCTACCGGAGCTTGTTGAAATCTTCCTTACCCGGCGTGGGTATACCAGCTACTCAAGAGGTGTCGTATGTTACTCGAAGACAAAGTCGCGATAATCGTAGGCGGTGGACAAACACCCGGGGAGACGATCGGTAATGGTCGTGCCACCGCGATTCAATTCGCCCGCGAAGGTGCTAGCGTATTGGTCGGTGACCGATTTCTTGAATCAGCGGAGGAAACAGTAGAGAAGATCATCGAGGAAGGCGGTGAAGCCACTGCAATGAGTGTGGATGTCACACGTGAGGACAGCATCGCAGCACTGGTTGAATTCTGCCACGAGAAGTGGGGCCGCATTGACATACTCCACAACAATGTTGGTATCAGTCTTGCCGGAGGTGATTGCGTTATCGAAGATATCACCACCGAGGTATTCGACCACCTGGTCGATGTCAATCTGCGAGGGATGGTCCTGGCCTGCAAACATACATTGCCGCATATGCGAAAGGCGAATCAAGGCGTTATTCTCAATATCTCTTCCATGGCAGCCTGGCGGCCGTATCAATTTGTCGGTTACAAGACAACAAAGGCTGGCGTCATTGCCCTGACAGAACAACTAGCCCAGTCAAATGCCCGCTACGGTATTCGAGCGAACGTTATTTTACCGGGTCTTATGAACACGCCGATGGCAATCGAGTCGCGGATTAGCGAGACCAAATCCAGGCAGGAAGTAATCGCTGAGAGGGACGCGCATGTACCACTTGGACGTAAGATGGGTTCAGCATGGGATATTGCGCATGCTGCAGCATTTCTTGCATCAGACCGGGCAGGATTTATCACGGGGGTTGCCTTACCCGTAGATGGCGGTTCAAGTGTGAGCTGAGTCTAGCCCGCTTCAGTTATACGATAGCTCACACAACAGATCACAGAACGGCTTATACAAAAGCTAGAAAAACAGCCTAAACAACAGGCCACTGGGCACGGATCGATTCAATTGCTTCTTTGTGGAGCAATTCCTCCTCGGCAAGTTTCGTCAGATATTCTTTGATAAAATCACCGTCGGCATGCTCAGCAGCCTCCATATAAAAATCATGTGCTTTCTGCTCAAGCGCAGCAGCCTCTGTGATGATATCTCCCAGATCTGCTTCTGGTTCCGTCAATTTGTTAATCTGAGTCATATCCCGAAACGGGGTTTTCGGTTTATGTACCTTGCGCATAGCTGCAACTGCCCTGACCCGCATCGTTAGTTTTGCTGCATATAGATCTCTCACACGAGTAATACTTTCAAGATGACCAGTCTCACTCTCCATCATGGAATTGAGGACCGACTTGAGGTCGGGATCTTTAACCTTGTCCCGTGCAGTCTCGTAGAAACTATTGGTATTCTGCTCCAGTTCAACAGCAAGATTGAGATATTTCAACGTGACCGGATCGAGGGAACTCATTGCAGTTGCTCTTTTAGAAATTAATATAGATCTTCCTGAATCGACCTTATCAAAATACCAATCGGTCAACAACGCTGTCGGTCAGGCTCCTGTATAACGGGATTTGTCTAGCCCATCTTATGATCAGAAAGAGCCCGTGCTTCCTACAGGGCACCTGAAACACGGATGGATCTAAAGCAGCTTATCCAGCACCTGAATTAACTGCCTGAGCTTGAAAGGTTTTTCAAGATACATGTCGACGATGACTTCCTGGTCTGCAAAACTTACCCGCTTCTGACCATGTTCAGCTTTTACTTCTCTGCCACCGCCACTCACGAGTACAAATTTAGTCTCGGGATAGCTCTGCTGTCCTCTGCGCACCAGCTCGATTCCAGTAACCTCCGGCATAAATACATCAGACATTACCAGATCATAGGGGTTTTTCTGCATCAGCTCCCAGGCTTCAAACCCGTTGGCAACTGCTTCAACCTGGTAACCTGAATCGGTCAGCATTCTCAAGAGCACATTTCGCAGGGCCCCTTCATCCTCTGCCAGCAGAATCCGCTTCTTCGCGTTAGATGCCTCTAGCATCAGCTATGAACCATCGGCAATTCCAAGGTGAATCTGGTATTCGCACTTTCCGAATCAACGTAAAGAAAACCGTCGTGTTTTACTGAAATGTCTTGCGATATGCTAAGACCAAGACCGGTACCTTTGCCTACTTCCTTGGTAGTGAACATGGGTTCGAATATCCTGTCAACGATTCCACAAGGAATGCCTTCTCCACTGTCGGTAACCGAAATCTGAATCCTATCGGAAATCTTTTTGAAATCGATCGAGATCCACTTGTTCTCAAGTTGTTGAATCGCATCGTATGCGTTGTTAACAAGATTCACCAGCACCTGGCTGATCTGCAGGTGTTGACATTGGATCAGTGTATTCTCGGTAACACCGTGGTAACTCACTTCAAATTTTATGTTACCCACGTTAAGACGTTCAGTGGTCATGTTGGCAATATCTGCAATGAGATCAGACAGTCTGGTACTGACAAATTCGTCATTTACCGAATCCCGGGATACTTTCCGCATGCTTTCTATAATCCCGGATACTTTGTCCACACTGGCAATAACTTCACTCATTGAAGCGTCAATTTCTTCAGCGGATATGTCCTGCTTCAATTGAAGCTGAACGCGTTCAGCAATCAGACTGATGGCTTGAATCGGGCTATTTATCTCATGGGCCATACCCGCTGCCATCTCTCCAATAGATGACATTTTATTTGCATGATGGACAAGCCCCTGACTTACAATCAATTCACGCTCTTTATCTGCAAGTTGACCGCGCATCGCGTCAAATGAGCGAGCCAGTTCACCGATCTCATCGTTTGCCGTCACGGGTAAATTTGATACTTCACGACCGTTAGCGAGATCGTCAGACGCGGCAGATATCAACTGCAATGGCTGCATTAGCTTTGATGCCAGGATTGCCGCAACTATTGAACATATAACCACAAGCAATCCAATTGTCTTGATTCCCTCGTAACGCAGCGCCATTGCCCCTGATTGAAGATGATCATGCGATGTCGCCAGAACTACCGCCAGGTAACGATCTGGTCTGCTCGAATCAAAGCGTGCCTTAACAATGTGAAGCACGGCGTCAGAGGACTCGAAGGTAAAATCGGTAATTCGAGGATCGGTATCAAGATTGAAATCAAGTTCAGGATACAGATCCTGAATTCGATGGTCGCGATCCAGGTCAAATCCAAAAGCCATATCGGCATTAGGATGAGCCAGGAAGTAACCACTTTCATTGATGACATACGGCGTTAGTTCACGCGGTGTATTTTTGATATAGCTGCTAAATATCTTGTCGAAAGCCATGTTGATCACAATCACGCCATACAGTTGTCCCTCGAAATAAATGGATCTGGCAGCTCTAATTACCGGCGTTTGAGGTTCTGATATTTGATCGAATTCCCGATTAAGGGTGATATCCGATAAATAGACCTCTCCAGGTTTCTGTTTGACTGTATTTCTGAAATAAGCGGTATCGCCTTTCTGCTGCAGATATTCATCCGACTGTACTCGAATGAGGTTACCTTCACGTTCAACTCTCACCAGTTCTCTGCCATTGTCAGAAACCCCGATATAGCGGATCTGCAGATAGTGGCGCTTCGCCCGAATCAGTTCGGCAAAAATGGTTTCCAGATTGGTATTCCAGGTCTCAAGCGATGAGCTGTCCAGGGGGTCAATGCCGCCGTTTGCGATCGTGCGGGGAATACCCTGAACAGGTGGGGTCCCGGCAAGATAATTGACGTCTTCACTTAAGTTCTGAATATCAGCAACGAGCTTAAACGACCTGGTATTCGCCTCGTAGTTAAGTCGATCAAGTGCGTTTTCGTAGACGATGTCAGAAGAACCACTGACGATGATGGAACCCACAATAAGAGAGGCCAGGGCTGCTATGCCACCGGTAAGCATTGACACCTTTGCCACAATGCTCAGGGGGAATTGTGCAATCATCTACATCGACGCCGATTCAGGGGTTTTCAGTCTCGTAATCAGGCAGGCAAGCCAAGCACGAGGACACGGAAAATAATCTAGCTAAGTTTCAAAGTCAATATTCCTTACGACTTTAGATCCCGACAGCCGGGTGACTAAATTCAATACAGATCATGGTAGTATGCGCGGACTCTGGTTGATTGTAATATAATCAGGAACTTATCGATGCTCAAAACCATACAGCCCAGGCTGATACTTCTATCTGCGCTACCGCTTTCCCTGGCTCTCTACTTTATCAGTATCACAATTTCGAGTTCGTTCCGGACTGTCACAGATATGAATCATCTGATAGCAGGTGTGCAATTTGCTATCGACAGCAGCAACCTTCTTCATGATGTTCAGAAGGAAAGAGCTGCCACGGGTGTTTTCCTTGAATCACCTGGTGAAAAATATCTAGCTGAACTGGTCAGTCACTATGATCAGACAGATGCCAGTATCACAAACCTGAATACTCAGCTATCAATCGTCTCGGATGAATCCAGCAAAGAGTATCAATCATTGCTGGTTCCAACCCGTAACCACTTTGAGCAGGTGGGCAAGCATCGAGATGAAGTTGTTGACCGTACGTTCACCGTGTCCAGTGGAAGCGGTTTCTACACAGAGCTCAATAGCATCGTGCTTAACCTGATCGACGTTGTAACCGATGGATCACACTTTGACGAACTGGCCCGGGAACGAACCGCTTATGTCAACTTTCTCCGTGCTAAAGAACAGATCGGGCTTGAGCGAGCATTACTGACCAGAGCTATTTCGAAAGGGAGTTTCGGTCCCGGAGACTACCGGCAGTACAGTGCGGTCATCGCCCAGCAGGATAGTTATCTTGAGATATTCCAGTCTGCAGCAAACCCTGAGCAAAAAGCACTATTCGAGCAAACCATGAATGATCCGGTGGTGGACGAGGTCAAGCAGATTCGCCGCCTTGCATTTAAGAGCGGCGAATTCAGCACCCGTGAACTGGGAGTCAACGCCAATCAGTGGTTTGACGCCATGACCAAAAAGATAGATCTGATGCACGATGTAGAAAACAGACTGGCAGAAGACATTATTCACCTTGTTCAGTTGACCAATCCAGAGTTACTCGATCTGCATGACATCACCATCAGTATTTCCAGATTGGTACACGAACTTCAGAAGGAAAGAGGTTATACCGCTGGTTTTCTGGGTAGCGGAGGTCTGAATTTTGGGGGTGAGTTATCCAATCAAAGACAACAGACGACCTATATGAAACTCAGACTTGAAGGACTCCTTGCAGCCACTAAGTCATCATCGACGGATCAGGAATTGATCGACGCTATATCACTGGTTGAAACCAAAACAGTCGAAGTCGATCAATATCGAACCAGAATTGACAACCGGCAGATACGAGACCTGGATGCAATTCAGTTCTATACAAACCTCAATGCGCTGCTGATGAATGTCGTCCTTCAGATTTCAGAAACCACAAGCGACGTCAAACTCAAATCACAGTACTTTGGTTATTTAAGTTTCATGCAGGCAAAGGAGAAGGCGGGGCTTGAACGGGCAGTATTGAATAGGGTATTCGCGGCAGATCAACTTCAAAACGGTGCCTTGAAGTGGCTGGGTACCCTCGTTGGATCACAGGACAGCTATTTTGAGGCTTTTCGTTCAGCGGCAGACGCCGAACAGGTCGCCTACTTCGACCAGAAAATGTCTAACCCAATTGTTGATGACGTACAGAGAATGCGAGAACGTGTTTTCGAACGCGGCGCTGTCAATTCTGAGTTTCAAGGCATGGATCTGCTTCAGTGGCATGGCACGACTGAGGCGATGATCCACCTTCTGAAGAATGTTGAAGACAGCCTGTCTCAGCATCTTCAGGGAAGAGCTTCTCAGATAAAATCTGAAGCCCTGACAGTGCTCTATACACTGAGTCTGTCAATCCTTCTGGTAGTCCTTGGCGTCATGATCGCCATTTACTTCATCTCCCGATCCATCAGAGAGCCGATAAGGGAACTGATAGAAGGCGCTGAAATATTCGGCGACAGTCGGAGTTGTTTCTCAATCCTGGTCTGCTCGGTTACATCCTGCGCGGTACCTTGCGTTCCTACAACATTACCCTGGTCATCATGAATACGTTTAGCCGTAAAATTGAACAGTACCTCTTCACCGCTTTTTGAGAGATAGGTAACTTGATTCGAGTACTTTTCGATACCGTCTGAAAGTTGCGGGTCGTAGAAAATCCTTCTATCTATCGACTCAGCAGGTCTGAACTCCATGTGGTCATGACCTAACATCTCGCTTCTTTCATAACCAAGTATTTCCTTGCAGCGTGAATTGAGATAGGTGAAACGCCCTTCCCGATCCATTTTCCAGATAATCCCCTGAAAGGTTTCTACAAGATCTTCGTATTTGACTTCGCTTTTGTCCAACGCCGCTTTTAATTGTTGTTGTAAGTTGTGGCGATCACTTACATCCCGTACAAGACCGGTAAATACTACTTCGGGTGATTCAATGACACTTATTGACAACTCCACTGGAAAAGTCGACAAGTCTTTCCGCTGACCTGTATATTCACGAATTGAACCAATCATTCGGCCCTTACCTGTTGCAAAGTAATCGTTGATATATCCATCGTGTTCTTCACGATAGGGAGAAGGCATCAGCATATTTATATTATTGCCTACTACTTCGTCTGCGGAATAACCAAACATGTTTTCAGCCGTTGGGTTGATCATGGTAACGATTCCCTGATCATTGATGGTTATCACTCCATCATTCGATGAGCGGACGAAATCCTCCAATCTGGCTTCAATTCTCTCATGAGCCATAATTGATTCTTCCCGAAGGTGCACGAGAATTGCAGTTATCCATATTGCAAAAAGAGCGAGCAATCGATTGAATAATACCTGCCACCATTCACCACCTGCAGGGGACAGGTAATAACCTGCAACAGTTAGCAGGCTGCAGATCAAAGCCATAGTAATATGAAGATTACGACCTGGCGCCCAGAACGATAAAAGGACAATTGCTACATAGGGAACGCCACCCGCAACACCCAACGGCAATGACAGATCCAGTGCGAATAGACCCAGGGAACCCACGCTTAAAGCAGCGATCAATTGCCAACTCATTCGAGTCTGTGCACTATCCATTTCTCTTACCTCCCGCCCGACCAGGTTAATCCCTGGTACCAGTACTTAGCGAGGCTTCCAACGGTAACAACGAATCGATTGCCTCCCGCAAAGATTTTAGTTTATACGGCTTAGCAAGAAAGGCGTCCGCTCTTATGCCATCCGACTCGGCAGTCGACATAAACTCGCTATATCCCGTTGAAATAATGAAGGACAAGTCTGGAAATCTGGCTTTACAGCGCTCAAGCAATTCAATCCCGGACATAACAGGCATGGAGTAATCGCTCAGGATCAGATCAAGGTTTTCACCATGGTCATTCACAAAGTCCAGCGCCTTCAAAGGATCAGAATATGCAACGCACTCAAAACCGATAAATTCCAGCATTCGAGAAATTGCATCCAGAATCTGGGGTTCATCATCAACAAGCAGCACTTTGCGTTTCTTAACGCCGGCTTTCAATATCGGTTGTTCATCTATTGGATCAATCTTTTCAGAGGCTGTTTCCCCAGATCGTATAGGCAGGTAAACCGAGACGATACTACCGGCACCCGGTTGCGAAACTACATCAATCGCACCACCGTGATCGAGGACAATGCCATGAACGATGGCTAGCCCCAGTCCACCGCCAATTTTCTTGCTTGTGTAGAAAGGATCAAAAACCTTGTTAATCTGCTCAGTATCCATCCCCCTGCCATCATCTTCGACTTTCAACAGATAGTACTGGCCTGCATCCAGTTCACCGTACAGAAATTTCCGCGCAGATTCGAAATTTTGTTCCTGCAATGAAAGAAGTATATTTCCTTCCCGATTATCCATCGATTCAGCAGCATTAGTGGCAAGGTTTACAATTACCTGTTGAATCTGCCCTGCATCACCCCTGACACTTCCGTCTGCTTTCTCAATCTGAAGCTGCAAGTTGACTGTTTTACTCAATGACACTTTGAGCAATTCTGCTGATTCTTCCAGTAAGGCTGGTATATCAATTGCTGCATCATTCAATCGGTTCTGCCTGCTGAATGTCAGGATATGATCCACCAGTTCCTTGGCTCTGTCTGAAGCGGTTGAAATCCCCTCAACAAATTTGTTTAACTCTGTGTCACGGTTCGGCCCTAACCGAATTAATTCTATATAGCCAAATACGGCTGAAAGGATGTTGTTAAAATCGTGAGCGATGCCACCGGCAAGGGTGCCCAACGCTTCAAACTTCTGTTTTTGTTTCAGATGATCCTCGAGTGAATGTCGTTCCTGCTCCGCTTTTTTGCGATCAGAAATATCCCTCGTAGCACCTATTTGCCCGATAACCTCGCCCTGATCGTCGTGTATAAACTGAAAGTTGGTTTCACACCAGACTGTACTTCCGTCCCGGCAATACATCTCTATCTCAAATACTGATTCGCCATTCTTCAATGCTTCTCGATATCTAACCAGAGATTCTGGCGTCATGATATCTTCACGAGAACCTTCTAAAATCTCCTCGGGTGTGAAATCAGTCAGGCGTGTCGCTGCCGGGCTGGCGTAGGTAAATTTATTCAACTTCTGATCCCACACCCAGACGACATCCACGCTGTTCTCGGCAAGTAGGCGATAACGTCTTTCACTTTCAACCAACAATTTTTCTCTGGCTTCAATAACTTTGCGGTCGCGTCGTGTACGCAGGAGGAATACCGCCAGAGTGACAATCAGCGCTACCAATAAGATTACAAAATTAACAATCGAAATGATCGAGTCTCTGAATAAGTCCCAGGCGCTTGGCGGCATAAACGCTATCTGAGCCGTCTCAGGGATCAGAGCGATATCGATACCGAGTTGGTCCAGCTCTCTCCAGTCATAGACGTGACGGGTGACGTTTTCAGGAATCTGAATCTCTAATGGAGATTCACCATTGAGAATTCGAACCACACTACTGCCTGTATGTTCGGTGTAGGCTGCGACGCTCGTCAGACGACCGCCAACAATCCCGAAGCCTAACAGACTGTCGAAAAAACCGTAGGCTGGTACTTCCATTTTTGGCGCAAGGGTTTCTATTAGCCCCGGGGACTCACGTCCAAAACGATCAGTGACCAGGCCAAGAAACAGCACCACCCGATCTCCTGGTAGGGTAAACAGTTTTTGATTCAGTTCTTCGATTGTCGCACCAACCGTATAATTTAACGTAGGTAGATCTCTTCTAGAGCTTGCAATATCCCTGACCATTTCAAGGTAAGGCAGATCATTCTCACCAGTGCCTGAAACAATTTCCAGCGTATTTATCTCTGGGTGGAAGTGAAGAATATCGTCCAGAATACTGCCAATTGCCGACCGTGCTGCGCTGTAAATGATCGTTGCATTTTTGTCTCGTCGCGCCTCATCCGATACCTTCTTTCCCGGCAGTACCATGATCTTTGGAATGCTGTTGAGTAACGACCCGTCATTATTCAGTAGAAACTGATTACTCCCCGGCAAAACGCCGACGACAAGATCAACGTTGTGCTCGAGAATATACGCTTCCAGCTTCTCGACATTTTTCTGTTGGTTTTCGGGCCGTAAGGCAAGGTCCAGGAAATAATTCGAGACCGCTATATGCTGGGATTCAATAGAGGTGAGTTCACCGATAAACTCCTTGGTGAAATTTAGTTCCCATGGACTGAGAGTCCAGGCGCCAAACAGCAAAACGACCCTCTTTACCTCTTGATCAGCCGCTTGAGAGGCATTCGAGCCAAAGCATATTGCCAGCAGGATACCGAACAGGTTTAAGTATTTAACGAACTCTGAGTAATTCATTGCTTCGCCGCGATCACAAATACTAGAGTGAGTTATGCATTAATTAACGCATCCCAGGTAATAAAGGACTCCTGTTTTCAGAATCATTGTTCAGATACCAATTGAGTGGGGTTACAATAATTATTATTGTACATATTCTGTCCATTATCTATCGACTCCGGCAGATTTTTCGGAGAATGGCCCAGGGCAATCAGGTACCGGGATAAACTACTGTTGGGCGGGGCCTACGCAAAGTTCTGCTTCATCAGATGGTGTATCAACTGACCTGTTTGGACCCGGCGAATCCACCGGACAAGCCCCTGAAAACGTCAATTACTACCCTGTTTTCCGCAATTCATCACCTGGTTCCAGGACAGCCTCAAGCTCAAGATCCGGATAGTTTTCTTCTATGCAGGCAGGGCACATGCCATGACTGAATTGTGCCTCAGAGTGTGTGTGAATATAAGATTCGATTTGATTCCAGTAGCCTTTGTCATCTCTTATTTTTTTACATGATGCACAGATTGGCAGCAATCCACTCAGTGTCTTGAGTTCTCTCTGCGCCTCGGCAATAACCTTCATTGCCAACAGTGCTGTCACCCATATGGCAAAGAAAGCAAGCACACGATTTGCGACCACCTTCCACAACTCGCCGCCTTCCGGGGAAAAGAAAAATCCAACGCAGGTCAAAACAGTACAAAGAATCGCAACAGAAAGGGTGAATCTCACGTTATTGGACCTGAGTGATATCAGAACCACGGCAATATAAGGTACGCCACCAGCCACACCAAGAGGTAGCGACAGATCGACGATCAGTACAATAAAACTCATCGCCGTGCACACGACCGTGCTCTCTACAAGAGAAGCTCCGCTCAGAATTTGACTTGAATGTTTCATCGTCATGACTACATTAATCCCCACCAATCACGCGGTGACACCTGATGACTAAATGGGCCGGGTAAGAACATAGTATATACAACAAATAGACCTCGAAGGTGTTTAATGACGGCAAAGATCTACTATTTCACAATATTTCCGCTTGAGTTCCATGCCAATCAGATCCCCGCCGCATATCAAAAAGACCGGTTTCTCGTGTTATAAACATGCAAACAACACTATGTTTTTACAGATTTCGCCTGAGATCAGGATGTTGACCGGCTGGTTCGAATCACCACCACCTCTGGTAGATCAGGCATTCCATACAAAGATCGTTTTGTTTTTTGGCGTGCAGTGTCTCTTCTATTGCTGTGCAAAAACTGGTCAATGCAGATTATCACAACTGTGTTTAACAAACCCACCCAGATATCGGCTGTTAATATCGGCTGTTAATGTGGCCAGGTTCGGATGTATATTGAGCGATGGTTCACCGCGTTGCAGGCGGAAGCAAGGAGGCTATCAATGACAATCAAGCCAAAACCAAGAAAAAGTATCTGGATGTTCGGCCTTGAGAAGGACGAACCATCAGCCAGAGAAAGGAAGGAATATTCAAAACAATTGTCTCAGCGCCTCGGTATTGAGATTAATTTGCCACCGATTCCAAAAACCAGTGAACTCGAACTGCGTAAACCCAGAATCAAACCACCAGGTGCACTGGAGGAAATCTGCTTCACTGACAACTATGAGAGAGCACTGCACAGCAAAGGTGATCGACTTGAAGAGTTCAAGGGTGTCATCAACAATCCCCCTGATATTGTTGCCCATCCGCGCACCGAAGACGAACTTGAAGCAGTGCTTGCCTGGTGTTCGGACAAGGGCCATGCCACCATCCCATTTGGTGGGGGATCATCTTCTGTAGATGGGGTACGTCCCCCTGAGGGATATGATGGCATCGTCACGGTCGACATGGATCAATTTGACCAGGTGCTTGAAATTGATGACGTCTCACGGGCGGCGAGAATACAGGCAGGGATCTACGGACCTGAGCTTGAAAATCAATTACGACCCCATGGTTTTACCCTCAGACATTTCCCCCAGAGTTTTGCCCTTTCAACACTCGGTGGCTGGATTGCTACCCGCTCGGGCGGTCACTATGCGACAAAAGATACCCACATTGACGACTTTGTAGAATCAACCCGCATGTTGACACCAACTGGATGGTGGGAATCACTCCGATTGCCTGGTAGCGGCGCCGGACCAAGTCCTGACCGACTTACCATCGGCAGCGAAGGTATACTCGGTATCATCACAGAATCCTGGATGAGAATTCAGGTCAGACCCAGGTTTAGAGCAACCGCCAGTATCGTATTCGATTCCTGGGAGCTAGGATACGAAGCCACCCGTCAGATTGTTCAAGCCAAACTCTGGCCAGCAAATCTGCGTCTGCTGGACCCGGAACTTGCCGCAGGTAGTGCAGGTCTTGATGGAAAACAAGCCGTGCTTATCGTTGGCTTTGAATCAGCAGAAACACCACAGGATTGGCCCATGAGAACTGCTGTTGAGATTGCCCGATCCTCATGTGGCCACATTGAAGATGATGAAATCATGTTTGCTACCGAGGGTAAGCCGACAGGCAGGCAGGGGGCGGCGGGAGCCTGGCGCGATGCATTCATACCGAGCGGGACAAATATCGGCATTGGCCTGGGTCAGGTAAGTAATACCGTGGAAAGTTCAATTACCTGGGATAGATGGCCAGAGTTTGATCACGAGGTGAGGGCTGCGACCCACGCAATACTCAAAGAAGTGTGCGGTGGCGGAACTGTAAACTGTCGATTTACTCACGTCTATACTGACGGTCCGGCGCCCTACTATACCTTTGCCGGGCAGTACAGGCCGGGGATAACCACTGCCGACCAGATGGCAGTAAAAAGCGCTATTTCTGATGCTGTCATGAAGGCAGGTGGCACGATCACCCATCATCATGCTGTGGGTAGGCAACACAGACCCTGGTATGACGGCCAACGTCCTGAGCCATTCACACGAGTACTGAAGGCTGCAAAAAAAGCAGTAGATCCAAATGGTGTCCTCAATCCCGGCGTGCTAATCGACCCCTGATCAGATAATAATCTCGGGCAGACAGAGCAACTCAAAAATATTGTCCTGTCGTCAATGTGTCGTCAGTATCCAGGACTATCGACCGGTTAAGAGGGCAGGTTAGATCGCTTTAGCCTATTCAGGAACTTGATCTGGATCAAAACACTCCACTTTAATAGCCCTTTTAGCATGCATTGGATTTACCCAATAAGATTCCTTCAAAGTTAAGTGCTACCTTATGCAGCCAGTTTTTGTATGCCTGTATCAAGAGGAATTTATGAATTTACAAATTGAAACAACCTGTCCCACAACCTGGAAGTTTGACTATCAGTCTGACAATCCGGAACTCGATAATCTCTATGAGATGGCCAAGCGAGATCAATGGAACGTCTCCGTTGATATCGACTGGGATCAGACAATGAGAGATGACGGCGACGTTTTTGCCCGTGCTGAAACGGGTATAGCCCAAACTGATTTTTTCAAAAAGCTAAACAAAACAACGCAAAGCGATCTACTGGCCAATCTGGCTGGTTTTACGCTCTCGCAGTTTTTGCACGGTGAACAGGGAGCACTTCTGTGTTGCGGTCAATTAGTTGACAGTGTTCCAACGATTGAAGGCAAACTCTATGCAGCAACCCAGGTGATGGATGAAGCCAGGCATGTTGAGGTATTTGACCGCTACCTGAATAAGCTGGACAGAAAGTACCCGGTCTCAGGGGCATTGAAAAAAGTACTTGATGCCATCCTTGCCGCAGATACCTGGCAGGCAAAGAGTGTCGGAATGAACATATTGGTTGAAAGCCTTGCCATGGGGACATTCTACAACATGATGATACAGGCAGAAGATCCGCTCCTGGCCAGCATTGTTAAACTTACCGCACAGGATGAAGCCAGACACGTGAACTTTGGCATCATCTCACTGATGAAAGAGATTCCCACGATGTCCGAAGAAGACAGAGCTGCTTTGGAAGATTTCGGTCTGGCTGCAATTGGCATGCTTCTGGGTCAGGGAGATGAAGACGGATTCGATCAGTCGCAGCCATTCATAGATGCTGGCATTGACCCGGAAGACGTCAAGAATATTCTCACTCCCCAGATTGAAGAGGCCGATATGGCACTGCTGCAGTCCGGATCAAAACAACGATCAACCGTCCATGAGTATATGGTACCCAACCTCGGCAAGATCGGGCTGGTTTCAGATCGAATCAGGCCTGCGTACGTTGAATATGGCTTAATCGTGGAAGGATAATGTAGAAAACTGCTAACAGGTAATCAGAGTCGACTCTGGTTACTTGTTAGCATTATCCAATGCCAGTCTGATCTTCCTGTGTGCTTCCCTGTCCAGCGGGTACTTGATCAATGCGACAAAGGCCAGCAACAAACCAAGGGCCGTTCCGACTGTATAGGTGATAAGCAATCCATCCAGAGCACCCTGGGAATTGTCTCCACCAGGCACAAAGGCAAACACAAGCTCCAGAATGGCAAAACTGATACCCACAGCAAAGGCAGCACCCAGTTTATTGGTTGTCGTCAGCATGGCAAAAAACAAACCAGACCGCTTTAAACCCGTACGCAATTCATCTTCGTCAGTAATGTCAGCCATCATCGACCGAAGCAGTGAAGGTGCAGCACCGAACGCAATACCGTAGGCAAAAGTAAACCCCCACAGAATAAGAATATTGCCTTCTTCGGCTATCGGTATCAGCCCGATATTCACGACTGCAGCATACAGGAGAGCAATCTTAAGCGCCGTGTCCTTGCCGACCTTGTATGCCAGTTTCAGCCACATGGGCATCGCGAAGAAACTCGCAAGGAAATAAAACAATAAAGCAAGACTGGCATGTTCCGGCAGCTTGAAATATGCACTGGCGACGAATATATAAAGTGCACCGGAGACGGCCTGTCCAAATCCTGATGTAACATCTGCTACAAGTAAACGCCACATGAGCTTATTGGCTAGTAGCACTTTTAAAGCTTCATTCCAGGGAATGGTTGAAACCGGCTTAGTATGACTGTCAGGTACGAATACCAGTGTGGGGATGACGAGGATAGGGAACAGGATCAGGCAGAACCAACCCATACTGGCCACCTTCGAACTCTGATCATTGTATCCGGTCAGCTCAAGCGCCGCCGGGATCGCCAGTACGACTGTCATACCGCCTATGACAAAAATCTCTCGCCAACCAAATAATCGGGACCGGTCATCGTAGCTATGGGACAACTCAGCACCCCATGACTGATGTGCAATTGCAAGCATGGTGTAGCCGACATAAAGAGCGATTAACCAGAACAGCAGATAGAACCCGGTCACGTTTTCTTTGCTGGGCATGAACACCATCCAAACTGAAATCAACAAGATGGGTATTGAAATAGCGATCCAGTGTTTTCGTCTTCCCCATCGGGTGTCAAAGTGATCGATGATCATACCCATAATCGGGTCTGTGACCACATCCCAGATTCTCGCAACGGTAAAGATCATGCCTACTGTAACAAGAGAAAGACCCAATCCTTCTGAGTAGAAGCGTGGCAGATAAACTGCGATTGGCATCCCCATTGCTGCCATGGGGATGGTTATACCGGAATAGGAAGCAAGGACTTTGGAAGTCAGTGTTGAATGCTGAATTTCACTCATGGTTCTACTAATTAAACTCCCCGAATACTGTTTTTAAGGACCCCTTGGAGTGGCACTATACGAGAGGGTAATCGAGGCATGAAGTGTCGGATGCGCTCATGCCCACCCTTACCAGCTTTATCAGTTATACCATTTCGATTCATCGCACCTCAACCAACTTAACCATCATATTGCCAACTTCACGAGTATCGAAGTAGCCGAATGCATTACCGTCGGATGGTTTGCCACTCATCAGAACAGGCACTCCCCGGTCAACCAGTTTTGCTGACTCCCGATCCAGATCATCCACCGTGAAATCAAGGCTGAAGATTCCCTCATCTCTTCGGCCAAGTGATTCCTGGTAGACTGCATCTCCTGCATCAGGTTGAACGAAGTCGTAGAGAAGAGGGCCAACCTCAACCATCCTCGATTTCGCCCTCAAGGGTGAATCTGTTGATTGACCGTTGATTCTGAAGTCCTCACAGGCTGTGCTATCAAGGACCGTCTCCGATCCGGCAACAAAGTCGAGGTATTGATAGTAGTCGATGGTTTTTTCAAGATCTTTTACGGTAATTCCAATGCCTCTGAAGTTCCAGTCACTCACCTGGGGTTGAGAAATATTATTGGCTTTCCACGATTTTTCCCATTCGCCAGCAGGTGGTCTGAACGAGATGATGACATCACCGAATTTGCGGGTATCCAGGTAGTTTTCAATGATCTGTCCACCGGTTGTTGAACTGAATATCAGATCACATCCGCTGGCAAGTAATTTATCGGTCTCTGCTTCAACGTCAGGTACGTTAAAACAAAGATGGTTGATGCCTTCCCCTTTTGCCTCAAGATATGCAGAGATGAAAGAACCGGGTCCTGGAGCAATGCATTCAAGTTGCAATGATCCAATTTGAATTTCGCCATCATAGAATGTGTGAGCACCCTGGGTGGCAAACGTGCTGTTCACGGGATCGCCGTCAAGCGTACGGTACATTAACAGGGTCGTCTCACCCTCTATATAAGGCAGCAGAGGTTGCGGGCCTACACTTAAACCGATTCCCAGAGATTGAAAATGTCTAAGAATCTTGTTCTTGCTGTTAACGACGATACCAACATGATTCAGTTCCCATCCTTCTTTCATTTGCTTTCCCCTTTGAAAAACCGTTTCTTGCAATAATCGCCCTGAAAACTCATCATGCCATATCCCCACCATCGACATTGAGTATCGTTCCGCTGACAAAACTGGCAGCATCAGACGCCAGGAAGACCGCCGCATTAGCCATCTCTTCAGGTTCCGCCATTCGGCGTAGAGGAATCCCGGGGGGGCCCTGAAGCCACGCATGTGCAACTTCCGGATCACTGAGATTTTCGGGGGTATCGAAGTTAAATACACGGGGTGGATCAGGTCTGACCAGAGAAGGGGCGATTGCGTTAACCCTAACATTGTACGGTCCCAGCAGTCGGCAGAGTTGTCGGGTCATCATCGCTATCCCAGATTTGGTTACGCAGTAGTTTCCCATCGCTTTCTCTCCATGGGCCCTAAGCCCTCCCCTGGAGGTCATATTGATGATACTGCCTGTTCTGTTTTCCTTCATGATTTTAGACACAGCCTGACAGGTCAGCCAATAGCCTTTGAGGTTAACATCGGTCAGCATATCCCAACCTTCCTCATCCAGATCGAGTAAAGATGCGCCGTGGTACATCACGGCAACATTCGCCAGAATATCGATGGTGCCAAATTCATCCATGGTGGTTTTTATCAGGTGGTCCACTTCTGTTTTTTGGGACATATCTGTCTGAACAGCAAGCGCACGACGGCCCATTTCTCGAATCTGATCAGCACAGGCATTCAAATGACCATCCTCGATCTTGACGTCGCTGACAACAACGTCAGCACCCGCTTCGGCAAATCCGAGCGCGAACGCTCTTCCCATACCGCGCCTGGCTCCTACAACCACAGCGACCTTACCTTCCAATGAAAAATCAGAGAGGCTCATAACCCTGTACCTAATCCAATAAACGGAGGTGAGTATAGAAGCGGTTTCCTTTTAGAGTCAATCAAAGCGGCATCCAAGTCTTCAGCATTTTTGTGGTCCTCGTCGAACGGCCTGATTCCAGCTAATTCAGACAGATCAGCTATAAAACATTGTTAATCCGTTAGGCAACTATCGCTCTCGCAATTTCTTCTATTGATATCCACACTCTCATCTGATTAGACTGCACTATTGACTTACAGGAATTGACTTACAGGAATTGACTTACAGGATGGAGAGAAGGATGAATTACCCGGATTTAGATGTAAATCTTAGTGATGATGAAAAGACAATCAGGGACATGGCACAGCGCTTCGGCGCAGAAGTACTACGACCAACCGGAATTCGACTCGATCGACTCGCCAATCCGGAAGACGTTATTGCACCGGGTTCAGAATTGTGGGACGTCCACAGGGCTTACCGCGAACTGGGCTTGCATAAACTGCGCATTCCTGCCGAACTGGGAGGTATGGGCGGTCAGGCAAGTCTTCTGAGCGGTATTCTGATTAGTGAGAATCTGGGATATGCCGACAGTGGTCTGGCTCTCAGTCTCGCAGTAACCGGCAGCCCGTTCGGCTATGCTGCCATGTCTGAAGATCCTGAATTGCAGGACTGGGCACGGGCTTATGCGAATGATACAAAAGCTGAAATGATAGGCTGCTGGGCAATTACGGAACCGGATCATGGTTCTGATTGGATCATGGCTGGTGAGAAGAGCAGCAGCAATCCAAAAATGGCTCCTGGCCTGAGAGCGAAAAGACATGGCGATGATTATGTATTGAACGGCCAAAAGTCATCCTGGGTAAGTAATGGTACGATCGCCACTCATGCTGCACTTCACGTCAGTCTTGATCCTGAGCAGGGTATGCACGGGACTGCTATCTGCATCGTCCCCCTCGATCTGCCCGGTATTCGAAAAGGACCGGCATTAAACAAGCATGGGCAGAGAGGACTGAATCAGGGCGAGATCTTCTTCGAAGAGGTCGTGATTCCAAGGAAGTATATGGTGGTACCAACAACAGAAGCAGCTAACAAAATAGTTGGTTACAACATCTGGACCGGTGCTAATACCGGCATGAGTGTCACCTTTGCTGGTGTCGCTAAATCAGCTTTGGATGAAGCCATTAAATATGCAAACGAGCGAGTACAGGGCGGTGTACCCATTATCGAGCACCAGAATATAAAACTAAAGCTGATGAATATGTTCCAGATGACGGAGGCGGCACGGTCACTGTCCCGCAGAACCATGGCATACAATGCGGCAAATCCGCCAGGGTCGCTTGCACATGCAGTTAGTGCGAAAGCACTGTCTACTGAAACCGCATTCAAAGTTGCCAGTGAGGCTGTACAGATTCACGGTGGCAATGGATTGAGCAAGGAATACGTGGTCGAGAAAATCATGAGAGATGCCCGTGCATCCATGATTGAAGACGGAACCAATGAGGTTCTCCTCTTAAGAGGTTCGGAATTTCTCTAGGCGTCGGATAGTTTTAATAACGGATTGTTATTGATTTGGATCACTGTATAACCAGGGGCTTTAACAAATGAATATCGTTGGTTTGGTTCACGTAAATATCAACTGCTCTGATTATCAACGTTCAAAGCAGTTTTATGAACTACTGGGATTCGAAGAAGTGTGGCAGGTTCCTGAAACCAATACCCGGGAAGTTGCTGCGGCTGTCGGGATGCCACCTTATATAGTCGAGGGTGCCTTGCTCCGACTGAAAAACGCTTCGACTGAAGTGGTGATCGACCTGCTTCAGTGGAAAGAACCGTCAGATTCGAGCCCACCCTACGCCCATCTCTATCATACAGGGCTCGCACGACTTGCTCTGCTGACAACCAATCTTCAGGCTGATTACGACTACCTGAAAGAACAGGGCGTAGAGATTTTGTCAGAACCGGCAAGCGTACTGTCTGGAAATGGTCACGGCTCACGTTTTTTTTGTTTCAAGGACCCTGACGGCACCTATCTCGAACTGGTTGAGAACTTCTAATGTGTTGACAATACTTCGTCTAACGCATCAAAAACAGAGATCCGCGCGGTTGACATGTTTATGGCATCGCTCATATTCAGCCAGCTTGCGGCCGCGAGATTGTCGAGCGTCTGTTGCGTATTAACACTGTCTATTTCATAGAGTGCCATATACCCATAGCTTTGATCTCCTATCACCTGCGCCTCAGCCAGTTTGAATCGCTGAGCAGTCCTGAACCCCTCAATTTTTAAGACTTCAGGCAAATGTACGTTGTTGTACCACTCGTTATACTCATCTTCGCGGCCGTCTACGGGGTTCGAATGGACGACAAATAATGTTTTCATTTGTTTATCCCTGGTTTCATTACTCATTCTAAATACTTGTCTGCCAATCTCTTCTGTCTCAATCTCTTCACATCAATAGCAACGACAGGATGGACTCTAACGAGGATAACTGGTGTCCGCAATCCTTTACAATCCGCTTATCTAAAATCCTGCCAGCCCCATGAAATCACCCATATGCCTTTTTAAAGCATCTGCAAATACGGTTTTAATATTGGCAAAAAGAGCATGCAAATCCGGTTTTTTTCACCTCGCGACATTGCAGGTATTGATGAGAGGTCATTGATCTGGGTCATTTAATTGGCTCGCTGTTTCCACTTATGATCTTTTTTTACAAAGATGAAGTTACTTTACCTGGTTTTGTCAGGTACAAGAACTACGACGAACGGCAACCCCTGACACGCCAGCACCAGGAGTACAAATATGGATCTACAAATCGCAACCAACTGTCCTACGCAGTGGAAGTTCGAATATGAGTCGTCCAGTGACGAGCTTGACAATCTCTACGAAATGGCAAAAAAAGATCAATGGAATGTATCCGTTGATATTGACTGGGATCAGGGCCTCAGAGACGATACTGACGTCTTCAAAAGAACAGAAACAGGCGTTGCCCAAACAGATTTTTTCAAGAAATTAAGCAAGCCAACACAATCAGATCTGTTGGCTAACCTCGCAGGCTTCATGCTTTCGCAGTTTCTTCACGGAGAACAGGGTGCACTTCTGTGTTGTGGTCAGTTGGTCGATAGCGTCCCAACAATTGAAGGTAAGCTCTATGCCGCAACTCAGGTAATGGACGAAGCAAGGCATGTAGAAGTCTTTGACAAATACCTGAATAAACTCGACAAGAAATACCCCGTCTCACCTGCACTGAAGCAGGTCCTTGACGCAATTCTCGCAGCCGACACCTGGCAAGCCAAGAGCGTTGGCATGAATATTCTGGTTGAAAGCCTTGCCATGGGTACTTTCTACAACATGATGGTCCAGGCAGAAGATCCGCTCCTGGCGAGCATTGTCAAACTTACTGCACAGGATGAAGCCAGACATGTGAATTTCGGCATTATCTCTCTCATGAAAGAGATTCCAACCATGTCAGAAGAAGACCGGGCAGCTTTGGAAGACTTTGGGATTGCTGCAATTGGCATGCTGATGGGTACAGGCAAGCAGGAAGGTTTCAGCGCAGCCCAACCTTATATGGACGCAGGTATCGATCCGGAAGACGTCAAGAATATACTTCGTCCACAACTTCAGGAAGCCACTGGCAAGTTGATGAAATCTGGTACGAAACAGCGTTCAGTTGTTCATCAATACATGGTCCCCAACCTTGGGAAGATCGGCCTGCTTTCTGATCGAATCAGACCCAAATATGTTGAGTACGGCCTGATTGAAGCCGCTTAAGCGATAAACTTGTCCGATGCAGGAGGTAATTGTCGGTGAAGTCAAGTTGGGTCTTTGGAAGTCATTTCCGTCACGCAAGTGACGGAAATCAGGAAGTCATAGACGTTAAACAGCCGTACACGATATCGATAGCAATAATAGTTGGAGAAGCTGAATGAAAGAGCGCTTGTCCAAGTATATGGTGAACGATTTATGTATCCTTTGTGGCTTCTGCTATCTGAGCTGTCCATTTGACGGCATCGTAGACGGCAAAAGCAAGCAGGGGTACCCCAAGATGGTCATCGTGCCTGATCTCTGTAAGGGATGTAAATTGTGCATCCCTTATTGTCCGGTCGGCGCGATCGTACCTGGCACCCAGCCGGAAGAAATCCCGAGTACCGGTACCGATTCGTAAAAAAACAGATTCAACTGCCGCCAGCAAGATAAGCTGAGATCAAATGCTCTATCAAATGCTGTCGGCAGTTTTATTTCAGAAACCGAGAAATCTCTGTATTACTCGCTCCCACCAGTTTCGGCGATGAACTCGGCTTCCAGAATCCTTGCTCCCCGAAGGATATTACCCATGGCATAGTTGCCTTCGTGGCAGGCGTATTCATAGACCCGTTCTTTGCTTTGCTTCCAGATATATTCCCCACTCCATGAAGCCGTCCACGCGGTTGGATCATCTACAGTAAAGTTGTAAAGAACATCACCATTGTCCAATTTTGTGAGTCTCTCGATAACGTGAAGGTTTTCATCTCCGCCACCCAACCCGGTATTCTCTTTGAAATTAATCGTATCGATAACCAGCGTATCTCCTTCCCACCAGCCAATTGAATCACCCAGCCATTTACGGAACTCGCCAGTGCTATGCTCCGAATTCATGCGTACAACACGAGCGTCGTGCACCATCTCCAACAGAATCACGATGTGATCTTCGGTCTGCGTTATTCTGTTGAAGTTATTATAAAGACTCGGAATCATCGGCGGACCGCCACTAAAACCCAGCAAACATCGCTCGGCCAGGGCCAGGTCTTCGGGTCCATCAAATGGCCCCGGGCCGTCAACGGCAAGCCAGGATGCCGTACCATCATTCGTATAGCCGAACGAGGAAAAGTTATCTGCCGCTTTCATCATCCCTTTTGGGGTCATTG